>NZ_JBFTLO010000004.1:0-172504 GCF_056396485.1 Psychrobacillus sp. 05T411
ATAATAGAGAACTTAAAAAGCTCATGTTGTTTTGCTGGCATCATCATTAAATGATGTCAAAATTGTTTTGCTATCAAGTTAACCGAAGTTAATCTTTCAAGCTATATTTCTTAACGTTTTGCATGTTCAGTTTTCAATGTTCATGTTGTTTATTTTGTCGTTTTGTTTTGGCGACCTTTGTATCTTAACACCCTTTTTAATACTTCGTCAACACTTTATTCGACAAAATGTTATAAAAAGATAATAACATTTTATTCAGATAAATGCAACTACTTTCTTTAATTAGTTCAAACGGTACTTGAACCCTTGTGATATCTACTTTCCCCTAATACTACATTAATACTTTTATTCGCTATTATTCTCTTTCTATCTACATTTTTAAAAATAAAAAAAGAGACACTAGGCCTCTTTTTTCATTACATTCTATTTATAAGAAAATAAAATAACAAAGGAAAACAACCCATAAACCATACATAATAGGATGAACTTCTTTAATTCGTCCTGCTACGATCATCGTAATTGGATAGAAGATAAATCCGATAGCGATACCCGTTGCAATGGAGTACGTTAACGGCATTGCAATAATAACGAAGAATGCTGGAACTGCAATTTCGAATTTATTCCAATCAATTCGACCTAGAGATGATACCATCAATACCCCTACGATAATTAACGCCGGAGCAGTAACATTGGAAGTGATTACACTTAGCACAGGGTAGAAGAATAACGAAAGTAAGAATAAAACCCCTGTCACTATTGCTGCTAAACCAGTACGTGCACCTGCTGCAACACCTGCTGTAGATTCTACATAAGAAGTAGTTGTTGATGTTCCGGAGATTGCTCCAGCTACAGTTGCAATTGAATCTGCAAGCAATGCTTTACCTGCACGTGGGAGTTTATCATCTTTCATTAATCCTGCTTGGTTAGCTACGGAGATTAAAGTACCGGCAGTATCAAAGAAATCGACAAACAAGAATGTAAGAACAACAACTAAAAACTGAGTTGTTAACAAAGCTGCTGGATCATTGAAAATTGCATCAAAAGCTACTCCGAATGTTGGAGCCATGCTTGGAATACTTCCAACTACTGCATCCGGTACTGGAACTAAACTAAAAATCATACCTATAATAGCAGTAATTAGCATACCGTAGAAAATACCACCCTTAATACCTTTAACCATCATCACAACTGTAAGCACTAAACCAAAGATTGTTAATAGAATGTTAGGATTTGATAAATCTCCTAATGAGACTATAACATCTGGGTTACTAACGATAATTTTGGAATTTTGTAATCCAATGAAAGTGATAAATAAACCGATACCTGCACCAACTGCATATTTCAACTCAGCTGGAATAGCATTAATAATTGTTTCACGAATGCCTGATAGCGAAAGAACAATAAAAATTAGACCGGAAAACAAAACACCTGTTAAAGCAATTTGCCAAGGAATTTCATAAGTTAACACTACTGTATAAGCGAAGAACGCGTTTAGTCCCATTCCTGGTGCTAAAGCTATTGGATATCTTGCTAAAATCCCCATTAATATAGACCCGATTGCTGCAGCGATCGCCGTAGCAGTAAATACCGCTCCTTTGTCCATATACATGAAATCTGGTAAACCAGGTACAGTCTCGAGAGATAATGTTAATGGGTTTACTACTAGAATATACGCCATGGCTAAGAATGTTGTTAAACCACCTATGATTTCTCGGCGATAGTTTGTACCTAGTTCTTCAAACCTAAAATACTTTTTCATGTGATCCTCCATTTTTTGTCCGTATAAACAAAAAGAAAAGCATACGACCAGTTGACACGGTCGTATGCTTTACATATCCCTAAACAAGCGAAAGAAAAATAGTTCCACTCATCGTAGTCGAATCATTTACGGTGATTCGGTAGAGACTTTTGGGCCTTATTCCCAACGTTATACGACAACATAATTAAATTATATTAGTAATATAACATTGTACTTTTTGAAAATCAATACTAAATCCGAACATTTCTATCGTTTATTATAATATAGTTCGCTTTCTGACTATTCCCACTCAATAGTTGCTGGTGGTTTGCTCGTTACATCATACAGTACGCGGTTAATGTGAGGAACTTCATTTACCAGACGCACGCTTACTTTTTCAAGTACATCCCATGGAATACGCGCCCAGTCAGAAGTCATCCCATCTATAGAAGTAACTGCGCGAATACCGATTGCGTAATCATACGTACGAGCATCTCCCATTACGCCAACACTACGGATATCAGGTAGCACCGTGAAGTATTGCCAAATATCACGATCTAGTCCTGCTTTGGCGATTTCTTCGCGAAGGATTGCATCTGATTCACGAACGATTTCTAATTTTTCTTCTGTTATTTCTCCAAGAACGCGGATACCTAGTCCAGGACCTGGGAAAGGTTGACGCCAAACGATTGCTTCATCAAGACCAAGCTCTAAACCAAGTGCACGCACTTCGTCTTTAAACAAAGTTTTTAATGGCTCGATTAACTTGAACTGCATATCTTCAGGTAGTCCACCTACATTATGGTGAGATTTAATCGTTTGAGCTGTTGCCGTACCCGATTCGATAATATCTGTGTAAAGAGTTCCTTGTGCTAAGAAATCCATACCATCTAGTTTAGATGCTTCTTCATCAAATACGTAAATGAATTCATTCCCGATTATTTTACGTTTTCTCTCTGGGTCTGAAACGCCAGCTAGTTTATTCATGAAACGTTCGCGTGCATCAATTTTAATCACTTTCATATGGAAGCCTTCCGTGAAAGTCTTCATGACTTGTTCTACTTCACCTTTTCGGTTTAAGTTGTGGTCCACGAACATACAAGTTAATTGGTCGCCAATTGCTTTATGAATTAGAACAGCAACTACAGAGGAATCTACTCCACCACTAAGTGCACATAGAACCTTTTTGTCGCCAACTTCCGCGCGAATTTTTTCGATTTCCATTTCTACGAAGCTTTCCATTGTCCAGTCGCCTTTAGCATGGCAAATATCGAATACGAATTGACGAAGTAAATCGATTCCGTAAATAGAATGTCTTACTTCTGGGTGAAATTGAACAGCGTATAAATTCTTCGCTTCATTTGCCATTGCAGCAACTTCACAAGAAGGGCTCGTTGCAATTACTTCAAATCCTTCTGGAGCTACTGTTACATGGTCACCGTGACTCATCCATACAACTTGGTTTGCAGGAAGTTGTCCAAACAAAGCCGTCGCATTTTTTACATCTATTTCCGCTTTACCATATTCTCTGTGAGAAGCTTTTTCTACTTTCCCACCGAAATGTTGCGACATTAATTGCATCCCGTAACAAATACCTAAAATTGGAACACCAATGTCATAAATGGCTGGGTCAATATGAAATGCATTTTCATCATATACAGAGTTCGGACCACCTGAGAAAATGATTCCTGTAGCATTCATTTTCTTCAAATCTTCCGCTGTTACTGTATGTGGGTGCAACTCACTGTACACTCCGAATTCACGAATACGACGCGTGATTAGTTGGTTATATTGACTACCAAAATCTAGTACGACAATTTTTTCTTGTTCTTTCAACAATGGAGTTGAAGACATTAGCATCCACCTTTTCTCTATTAGTGATCCAAGCGCCTTAACTAGAATAAAAAAACGCGTAAGAAAGCAAACCTCTTTCTACGCGTTTATGTTCTCTACTTAAAAAGGTGAATGCAAATGCCCCAAAAAAGACATGATTGCATTCACCTTCATAGTCAAGTTATTATCGGTAACTTGGTAGAGACATCCGAACCATATTATCGGACATATACGAGGGCAACTTGGTCAATTTAATTTGACTTTAGTTTACAGCTTGTGACGTGTAAAATCAACCGCTTAGCTGATTGATTAAATATTCCCAACTTTCCCTCATCATTGAGTAATCAACGTCTTTTTTATTGCCACCGTAAAATCCTTTTTCGTATGCTTTTGTTAACTTTCTCATATGATTACCGTCAAAATAACCATCAATCTGCGTGGCATAATCTGTTAATGTTTGGCCAAGTTCTTTTCCATACCCGTAAGAATGAAGTTGTTTGAGTAACTGTTGATACATTTTTTCAAACGTATCCCAATCATTTTTTCTCGCGCGATACGCAGGGATCAACACTTTCGATAACCATTTGCGTCTATATCGATAAGCGAGTAACCCGATCAAGGCTATTCCGATGATGGACCATATAAATAGAGCTTTTCTGTCTAACACCCAATTGACACTGTTACTCATTGCTTCCGTGAACTTTTCAGAAACCTCTGCTCTTTCTGTCTCCGGCTTTGGTTTGGCAGGAGTCGGAGTTGGTGTCGGTGCAGGAGCTTCCAACTCATCCGTTTGAATATCTAAATCATAGTCTAAGTTAGCACTATTGGAAAATCCGATGGTAGGTTCGAAAGTCATCCATCCGATATTCGGAAAATACGCCTCGACCCATGAATGGGCTTGATTATTCGTTATTTCATAAATAGGTAAGCTATCTTCTCTTTGTACAATCTCTCCTGGTGCAAAGCCTTTCACCCAACGCGCCGGGATTCCTTCTGAACGAAGCAAAACTACCATTGAAGTTGAAAAGTTATCGCAATATCCTACCTTTGTATCAAATAAAAACTGATCGACATAATCCGTATCCCCTTCTGGAATGGCGGCTAATTGCTGGTTGTAGCGAAAACCATTTTGCCGGAAGTATCGCTCAATAGATTTCGTCTTTTCATATAAGCTTCCGTCTCCTTCCGTAATAGAACTAGCTAACTCTCGCACTCTATTTGGAAGAGTTTCTGGCAGTTGAAGATATCGATCAAATTCACTTGGTAGACTATCTAAACTTTCGTTTGTCGTATTTCGAAGTGCTTTCAAACTATAAACGGGCTCACTATAAGCAACATCATAGTTCTGAATCGGCACGGTGCTACCGCCGTTGAATGTAGATATTTTTTGATTTGTTTCGTTCCATGATAAAGTGAACGGCTCTAAGGCATCTACTCGCTTAATACCATAAGGTTGCATAACAAAAGGATATTCCTGCAACATAGAAATGCTTGCAATTGCGGTTCTCTCTTCCTCCCCCGATCTAATGTCGGATTGAATTATATCCCCTATATTATAGCTACTAATTTGCGCCTCCGTATTGGATTGAATCCATCCTTTAGATGTATAGGTGTCCTTCGTTTCGATTTTCCAATATTGTTTGGTCGGTACTTTAGCTGTAAATACAGGAGTGTCATCTGCGACAAATGCGCCACCTAAGTTTTCATCATTTTCTCCATAACCTACTTTTCGATGCCCACCACTTCCACCCTCTCCATTAATAGTAGATGATTTGGCAGAAGTGAAAAACGGTACTGGATCAGGCCAGCTCGGACCAGCTTTTGGTAATATAAATGCCACTGCTCCACTGATAACAAGTATTCCGATGAGACTTCCAATACTACCAAGTAAAAAAGAAGCTTTTATTTGCTCTTTATGTTCACTCCCAATTTTCTGCGCATACAACAATCCCATCGCGATAAATCCTGATACTAATGCAATGATAATACTTTTCTCTCCGTTATATGGACTGAAAGTATCTAAAATGGTTATGAATAAAATCGTCAGAATGAAAAATAATAGTATATTTTTTCTAACACGAATCCAATAATTTAATAAATACGTAGTCATCCACAACAGTAAAAAAAATAAGAAGGTGCGAAAAGGATTCGTTACTTCTAACCAATCGCGTGTAACTAATGCAGTTAGATTTACACGGAGCTCTTCTGTCATATAAGAAAAAGTATTTAAAGAGAAAAACGAAAAATCGGCGTAAATAGAAATAATAATCCAACCAATAAAAACTAACTTTAACGGGGCTGCAAAGTACCATCTCAACCTTACCAAGTAAAATAAAAAAGAGATCAATACGTACAAACTAAATAAATGCAAATGATCGGTATCCGTCAGCTCAATCACCGGTTTTAACCATTCAACCATTAACACAAATACAAATAAATAAATGAAAAAAGATAACACTGCTTTTTTACTCATGAACGAGTCACCTCCAAAAACGCTTGGGCAAAACGATCTTTCGTAATAGTATGAACCCGAACGCCTCTACTTGCAGCAAACTGATGCAAGACTTGTTCATCTTTCATTAACTTCCCATCTTTTTGTTTCACAACAAAGCATGTACAAACCCGTAAATTACTTGCGGTTTTTTGAACACTATCTATCCATTCATATGTAAGATTACTTGTCACATATAAAAGAGAAGTTGCTTGTGCCAATGCCCCGTCATGTAAGATGACTTGTTCAATGGACTTCGTTAAATCAGGTTGCACTTTCGTTAAATGGTATAGCACACGTTGTAATTGGGCTTCACTTTGAACAGTCGGCATAAGAAAACGATTTTCACCTAAAGACAAAAATGCACTGGATGCTTGATGACGTACGATTGCTTGTAAAATAGAGGCAGTTAAATCGACTATTTCATCAAAAAAGGGTGTCGGTGTCCGGTCCATCAAGACGAATAAATCTTGAGATTGACGATCTTCAAACTCTTTCGTTTTGAGCGTTTGCGTTCTGGCAAAGGACTTCCAGTGAATCCAAGAAACCCGGTCACCCGGTTGATAAGATCTTACCCCTGTAGCCATGGAAGTATCTTTCATCGTTTGAATTCTAGAAGCAGCTGCACCTTGGTCATACCGAGTTTCAATCGGGACATATACCATTTCCGTCACATTCGGAAACACGAGGACTGTTTTAGGATTAGGAATAAATGACTCTTTCTTTACCCAACCAAATAAATCACTCACTTGAATCGTTAGCCCCTCTAGTACATGTTCCCCACGTGGAATATGATCCATTTCATAAGTCCATATAAACTCTTTTTTCATCCCCCAAAAAATCATTCGTTTCCGCGAAATGAGATGTGCTAATGATGGACTAACTTTTTCTTCAAATTTTACATACATTAGCGGAAAATGACTATTTCTTTTCACGTGAATGGTTGCCGCAAACTTTCCACCGCTATACACATTACGAGTGTCGATTGTTCTAGTTACTTCCAACTTCTTAAGTGGATAAAAGAATAAGAGCACAGAATAAATAGAAAGCGGAATTAACGCATAAAATAAAAACCAACTAACAAATCCACCTTGGAACATTGCATAAACGAAGGTTACGATTAAAAGAAAGATAGTACCAATGAAACCTTTTAATTGTCGTAATCGTTTTAATCGCTGTTTCATTGATTTACTGTCCTCTTATATGGGACCGGTGTTCGCTTAATAATTCGAGCTAATACTTCCTCTGTGGAAATTCCATCATATCTAGCTTCTGGTCTTAGGATGACCCGATGCCCGAAAACGAAGGGAGTCAAATATTGAATATCATCCGGTATGACGAAATCTCTTCCTTGAAGCATTGCATAACTTTGCGCTGCTCTCATTAGTGCGATAGAAGCTCTAGGGCTAACCCCCAAATAAATATAGGTATCCTGTCTCGTTCGATTGGCAAGATCGACAATATATCCTTTCATCGTCTGATCGACTTTCACCATTTTCACTTGTTGTTGTAAATGGATTAATTGTTCCAACGTAACAACTGACGTTATATGTTCAATCGGCGTTAACTTTTCCACTCTATCAAGAATTTCTATTTCTTCACTTGGATGCGGATATCCCATTTTTAATTTCATTAAAAATCGGTCTAGCTGTGCTTCTGGTAGTGGGTATGTCCCTTCATGCTCAATTGGATTTTGCGTCGCCATGACAAAAAACGGTTTTGCTATTGGCATAGTGATTCCATCTATAGTAACGGATGCCTCTTCCATTCCCTCGAGGAGTGCTGATTGTGTCTTAGGTGAAGTACGATTTATCTCATCTGCGAGTATAATATTTCCCATAATTGGTCCTGCTCTAAATTCAAATTCCATTTCTTTTGGGTTGTAAATGGAAACGCCTAATACATCGGATGGCAATAAATCCGGCGTAAATTGAATTCGTTTAAAATCGGCACCGATTGATTTGGCAAGTGCCCGTACCATCATCGTTTTTCCAACGCCTGGTACATCTTCTAGAAGCACATGTCCTTCAGCAAGAAGTGCGATCACGGCAAGCTCTGCTATGTTTTTTTTACCGATCATCACTTTTTCTATGTTTGTAATAATAGATTGAATTTGCAATTGTTCCGTCATTTATTTTCCCCCGGTACATTCTATTGAAAGATTAGTTTGAAAATTAATGTAATACTCATTTAGCATACCGAAAATTACAATATAAAACAAATAAGAAAAGCCGAGCCATCTTTTAGTAGACAGCTCGGCTTACAATTATTATTTCCAGAAATCATCAAATACTGTAATTGGCATATGTCGCTTATGCAAAGAGCGATTATAGAAACCTTCTATTTTTTCTTGTGATTCTTTTGATACTATCTTACCTTCTAAATAATCATCAATTTCATCATACCTTACACCAAGTGCTACCTCGTCCGGAAGTGCTGGGCGGTTCTCTTCTAAATCCGCAGTCGGTACTTTCAAATATAAATGCTCTGGGCAACCTAATTGTTTGAGTAACTGCTTTCCTTGACGTTTATTTAAACGGAAGATCGGAGTCAAATCGACACCACCATCACCGTATTTTGTGTAGAATCCAGTGACCGCTTCTGCTGCATGATCTGTTCCTAGTACGACACCATTATACATCGCAGCAATCGAATACTGCGCCTTCATACGTTCTCTAGCTTTTTCATTTCCTTTAGCGAAATCTGATAGCGTAATACCCGCATCACTTAGCGCTCTTGCACTTGCATCGACTGCTTCCTTAATATTAATCGTAACAGTTTTAGACGGTTGAATAAAATCTAATGCATCTTGCCGCTCGTGCTCATCGAATTGCACTCCGTACGGTAAGCTTACCGCGATAAATGCATAAGTTTCTTCGCCAACTTCTTTATTTAGTTCATCCACGGCAAGTTGCGCAAGCTTTCCTACTAATGTAGAGTCTTGGCCTCCTGAAATTCCGAGTACCATGCTTTTTAGAAAAGGATGTTTTTTTAAATACGCCTTCATGAAATCAATGCTAGTTCGAATTTCTTTTTCTACATTAACAGTTGGTTTTACTTTCAGCGCTTCAATAATCTCTTGTTGCATTGTAGTCACTATTACAGCCCTCCATTTTGCTCAATAAGATTATGTTCCATTTCTTTTACTTCTTGAATATTACGCATTTTATTGTCCCAACATTTTTGGCTTAAATCGACTGGATACTCCTCTGGGTTAAGCGAACGTTTATACTCGTCCCAAAGTAAATCTAGATTTTTATGCGCATACTCTCGAACTTCATGTAAGTCCGGAATTTGATACGTAACTTCTCCATTTTCAATCACTTGTACATGTAATTCTTTCGCTTCGAAGTTCGTCACAAATTTGGATACAAATGTGTGTACTGGATGGAACATTTTCAAGCGTTTTTCATGTGTTGGATCTTCATCGTGCATTGTAATATAGTCGCCTTCTGCTTTGCCATTTTCTTTATCAATAATTCTATAAAGCTTCTTTTCACCAGGCGTTGTTACTTTTTCTGTTGTGGAAGATATTTTAATCGTATCTTCCATCGTTCCATTTTCATCCTCGATCGAGACGATTTTATATACCGCTCCAAGCGCAGGCTGATCATAACCCGTTATTAGCTTCGTTCCAATACCCCAGCTATCCACTTTTGCTCCTTGAGCCTTTAAGTTTAAAATCGTATATTCATCTAAATCATTCGATACGATAATTTTAGCATTCGGAAATCCAGCAGCGTCCAGCATCTTTCTAGCTTCTTTCGAGAGAAATGAAATATCCCCTGAATCTAGTCGAATGCCAATAAAGTTAATCTTGTCGCCAAGTTCCTTCGCTACTTTAATCGCAGTAGGGACACCCGTTTTTAACGTGTTATACGTATCCACTAAAAAAACACAGTCTTTATGACGTTTTGCATACGAATGGAAAGCTTCATATTCACTTTTATACGCTTGTACTAAAGAGTGCGCATGTGTTCCAGAAACAGGAATTCCGAACATTTTCCCCGCACGTACATTACTAGTAGATTCAATTCCACCTATATACGCTGCGCGAGTTCCCCAAATAGCTGCATCCATTTCTTGTGCGCGTCTAGATCCAAATTCCATGGCAATTTCATCTTTTACTACTTGTTTAATGCGTGACCCTTTTGTAGCGATAAGCGTTTGATAATTCACGATGTTTAAAAGTGCGGTTTCCACAAGCTGCGCCTCTACTAGAGTAGATTCGATACGCATAATTGGCTCATTCGGAAACACAAGCTCTCCTTCCACCATCGAATAAACGTCACCAGTAAAACGAACCGTCCGCAAATAATCGATAAAATCTTCCTTGTAGCCAACCTCATTTTGCAAATAATCTAAGTCACTTTCCGTAAAATGAAAATCCCGCAAATAATCAAGGCATCTTTCTAGTCCTGCAAAAATAGCGTAGCCATTTCCAAACGGAAGCTTTCGAAAAAACAATTCAAATACTGCTTTCCTTTCATGCATATTATCTGCCCAATAAGATTCCGCCATATTAATTTGGTATAAATCAGTATGTAAAGCTAAACCGTCGTCTGGATAATTTTTTTTCATGATAAACCCCTTCTCCATAACTTATCACTGCTAACTCATTTCTATTTGAACCTAGTATACACTATTTCCCCTTTTTCTTGGATATATAAACTATAGCTATCCTTTCGTAAACTAGGGATAATGCGTTGTAGTGCGTTGACTAGTAACAGCTATGATTTTCGCTGCAGTCGTACGCTTTCCGCCGGATGAGCGATGAGCCATTCCCGCCGCTTAGGCGTACGTTGGAATGTCTCATTTTGCTCCCTCATCCGGCTGGAGTCGACGCCTGCAGCGAAAATCAATGGAAATATCACTAACTTACTCAGCATCAACCGATTTAAAAACAAAATCTTATACAGTTTTTGGACCGTGTGAACCCAATAAATGGCTTAGGGCAACAGATCTTTCATTGAAAGCAATCAATACTATTCCGAAAGCAATCAAATCAGCATGAGAGCAACCAAATTGCTGGTGAAAGCAACCAATTCTTAAAATATCTCTTTACTTGGAGTGAGATACCGATGACTACGTCGCATTATCCCTACACTGCGAAAAACAACATAAAGAAACCAGCCATTTCAAATTAATGGCTGGTTTCTTTTAACTTAATCTATTACTCACCCAAAGGAGATACAACCGTTACGATATATTCCGCGATTGCGTCAATCTCTTCTGCTGTAAGTGTATCTTTAAATGCTGGCATGGATACACCTCCATTTGTTATACGATCAATCGTTTCTTGTTTATTTTCCGCTACTTTGCTATTTTGTAGATTTGGACCATTATGACCATTAGCACCTTGATCCCCATGACAAGCGATACAGCTATTTCTATATTCAGCTAAACCAGCATCAATAGCACTTACTGTTTCACCTGTTGCTTCGCCTTCTGTTGTCTCTTCTTGCTGTTTTTCTTTAGCAGAAGCATCAATTACTTGACCTTCGGGTAAAGTGCCACCTATTTTGAACGTGTAAATTTTATCGCCATGCTTAGATCCGGCAAGTGCATTACCTGCAGCGTAAATGGAGATGTACTGTTCTCCATCTATTTCATACGTAACGGAAGGAGCATTTGCACCTGCATCCATCATGTATTCCCATAATTGATCTCCTGTTTTAGCATCAAAAGCAAATAAGCGACCATCGTTATGACCTACAAAAACTAGATTTCCAGCAGTTGTTAAAACCCCGCTATATGCTTGAGCATCCCATTTTTGTTGCCATACGATTTTATTTGTTTTTACATCCATCGCAGTTACTGTACCTCGTGATGGTGCATCTTGAATAGGACCAAAAATACTTCCAAAATACTGATCCCCTTCTTTAAACTCTGATAATTCACTTCTTTCAAATGACATATAAGTGTCGTTACCTAAAACGTAGAAGAGCTCTGTATCCGGATTATATGCCGAAGGAGGCCAGTTAGCCCCACCGGATGGGCCCGGTTTAATTGTAATTGGAACATCCCAGAACGGTGTGAAAATGCTTCCAATTTCTCCAGTGAAATCAGGCGATAAGTCTTTTTTCACATCTTCTTCCATTACAGCTTGTGGTACGAATGAATCTCCCACTGGAAACGGCTGAGTTGCTGCCGTTTTTTGCTCAGCCATTTGTGGAACCGGTTTCTCTTCAATACCTACAAGCGGTGTTCCATCCGCACGATCTAAGAAATAAATCCAACCTGTTTTCCCTGCTTGTCCAAGACCTTTACGCATTTTCCCATCCATTTCAACATCGTATAAAATAACTGGATTCGCAGGGTCCATATCCCAAATATCATGATGTACTTGCTGGAAATGCCATACATAATCTCCATTCTCCGCATTCACCGCTACAATGGAGTTTGCATAAAGATTGTCCCCTTCACGATTACTACCATCTAAGTCAGGAGCCGTATTTCCAGTTGCAAAGTAAATATAGCCAAGTTCCGGATCAACCGCTGGAGTATTCCAAACAGGTCCCCCTCCAGTTAACCATGCATCATTATCGGAAGGCCAGCTGTCACCATCAATATCTCCTGGTCCAGGAATTGTATAGAAACGCCAAACTTCAAATCCTAAATCCGAATCATAAGCCATTACGCGACCACGTATACCATATTCTCCCCCAGCGACACCTGTATACACTTTACCGTTATAGAAAAGCGGTGCACTAGTAATCGTATAACCCTCTTCCCATTCTGCTACTTTTGTTTCCCAAATCACTTCACCCGTTTTTTGGTCAAGTGCAACTAAACGTGCATCTAGTAAACCTACATATACTTTTCCATCACCGACTGCAACCCCACGTGTTGTCCATCCACAACAAACTGTATCCATTTCTTGTGGAATCTCCGGAGTGTATGCCCAAATCTGTTCACCTGTTTTGGCATCAATAGCGAATACGTCATTAGCTCCAGTTGCAATATACATAATCCCGTCCACTACGATTGGAGTAGCTTCACCAGAGTGTTTCCMCTCTGCTCCGGAACCAAGACTACTTACCCAAGTTGGTTTTAAATCCCCTATATTTTCAGACGTAATCTGATTCAAAGTGGAATAGCGGCGGTTATAATAATCTCCTCCGTGAATGGCCCAATCCGTTGAAGCATACTCTACTTTTTCATCCGGATTTGCAGGACTTGGTGCGACTTTTCCTTCCGCTTTTGGCTCTTCTTCTGATTCATTTTGTGTTACTTCCCCTACATCTGACACGCCAGTATCGGCTACTTCTTCTTTGTCTTTATCGGCAATAAGCCAAAGTCCAAAAATTGCTACCATGGCAATTATTACACCGATAAAGATTTGTGTATCTACTGAATTCCTTTGCTTTTGCATCTTCCATCCCCCTTTGTTCACATTTTAGACATAAACTCCATTACTAGTATACTACTACTTTTTTCCTATTACAATGAATTTTCTTTCAACTTAAAAATAATTGTCAGCGTTTACAAAGGTAATAGACAGAACAAAAAGAACTATCCAAGATCTTATACTTCTTGGACAGTTCTATTTTTTTTTACTTACCCAAAGGAGAAACGACCGTCACGATATAGTCTGCTATCGCTTCAATTTCTTTGGAAGTTAATGAATCTTTAAATGATGGCATAGTTGCCCCGCCATTTGTTATTCGATCGATTACATTTTCTCTACTTTCTGCGAACTTACTATCCTGTAGATTCGGCCCATTATGCCCGTTCGCTCCTTGATTGCCGTGACAAGCGATACAACTATTTGTATAAAGGACTAAACCGGCATCTACGCTACTTACTGTTTCACCTTCCGTGGCTACATCGGTAGCGGTCTCTTTTGAATTAGCACTTGCCGAAGCATCAATCACTTGCCCTTCAGGTAAAGTTCCCCCTAATTTAAATGTGTAAATTTTATCGCCATGCTTGGAACCTGCTAGAGCATTCCCTGCGGCATAGATAGAAATGTATTGTTCTCCATCAATCTCATAGGTAACGGACGGAGCATTTGCACCAGCATCCATCATATATTCCCATAATTGATCTCCTGTTTTAGCGTCAAAAGCAATTAAACGACCATCGTTATGCCCTACAAAAACAAGATTTCCTGCAGTTGTTAAGACACCACTGTATGCAATGGAATCCCAATTATGTTGCCAAGCAATTTTATTTGTTTTTACATCAATTGCAGTAACTGTTCCTCTAGCTGGTGCATCTAATACTGGACCAAAAATACTTCCTAAATACATATCACCTTCTTGAAATTCCATTAACTCTCTTCTTTCAAAAGAGAAGTAATTGTCAGCACCTAATACATAGTAATACTCGGTATCAGGATTATACGCGGAAGGCGGCCAGTTTGCACCACCAAATGTACCTGGTTTAAGTGTAATCGGTACATCCCAAAATGGTGTATAAATATCTCCAATATCTCCTGTAAATTCAGGTCCTAAATCCCTTTTCACGTCTTCTTCTGTTACGCCTTGTGGCACAAACGCATCTCCAATCGGAAAAGGTTGAGTTGCTGCTGTTTTTTGACGTTCATCTTGTGGTACTGGTTTTTCTTCAATACCTACTAATGGGGTTCCATCCGTACGATCTAAGA
This sequence comes from Psychrobacillus sp. 05T411, assembly GCF_056396485.1. NCBI lineage: Bacteria > Bacillati > Bacillota > Bacilli > Caryophanales > Bacillaceae > Psychrobacillus > Psychrobacillus sp. 05T411. Next base: position 14,674 of record NZ_JBFTLO010000004.1, read on the forward strand.
AATAAATCCAACCAGTTTTACCCGCTTGCCCAAGACCTTTACGCATTTTCCCATCCATTTCGACATCGTATAAAATTACCGGGTTGGCAGGGTCCATATCCCAAATATCATGATGTACTTCTTGGAAATGCCACACATAATCTCCATTCTCCGCATTTACCGCTACAACGGAGTTAGCATAGAGATTATCCCCCTCACGACTACTCCCGTCTATATCAGGTGCTGTATTTCCAGTTGCAAAATAAATATATCCAAGCTCTGGATCAACCGCTGGTGTATTCCAAACAGGTCCCCCACCAGTTAGCCATGCGTCATTATCTGAAGGCCAAGAGTCGCCATCAATATCGCCCGGTCCAGGAATTGTATAGAAGCGCCATACTTCAAATCCTAAATCCGAATCATATGCCATTACGCGACCGCGAATACCATATTCTCCACCGGCTACACCCGTGTAGACTTTACCGTTGTAATAAAGTGGTGCACTAGTAACGGTGTATCCTTCTTCCCATTCCGCTACCCTTGTTTCCCACAATTCTTCTCCAGTCTTTTGATCAAGTGCCACTAAACGAGCATCCAATAAACCTACATATACTTTTCCATCACCAACTGCAACTCCACGTGTTGTCCATCCACAACATACCGTGTCCATTTCCTGTGGTATCTCCGGGGTATATGCCCAAATCTGTTCACCTGTTTTTACATCAATAGCGAATACGTCATTAGCACCAGTTGCAATATACATAATGCCATCTACTACTATCGGTGTAGCCTCTCCCGAATGTTTATCTTCTGCTCCAGAACCAAGACTACTCACCCAGGTTGGTTTTAAATCCCCTATGTTTTCAGATGTAATTTGATTTAAAGTGGAATAACGTCTGTTATAATAATCGCCTCCATGGATTGCCCAATCTTTTGAGGCATATTCTACTTTAATATCAGGATTAGCCGGACTAGGTACCATCTTATCCTCTACCTTAACTTCTACCTCAACTTCGGTCTGAGATCCCACTTCTGTTCCTTCTTTTACAGTTATTGTAGCAAATTCGGATACTTCCTCTTGTTCTTTATCAGAATATATATAAAGAACAAGAATCGTTACTAGGGCAATAATACTTCCGATTAAAACTTTTGCCCATACGGATATGTGTTCACCTCTCATTTTAATCCTCCCCTTTAAACTATTAATTTGCCATTTCATTAGTTTATGTTTCGGATTCCAAATAAATGATACCGCTTACATTTGATTGCATAAGAAAAAACCGCCCACGAACATTAGCTCATGGACAGTTTTCGGGATGATTATTTAGTTAAGTCTTGGCACCCTTGATAAATCAAATCAAACAGCTCTTCAATATCTGATTCTTCTACACATGAGAATGCGACACGAATATCTGTTTTATTGTTTGCAATAACTCCAACACCATATTGATCTAATAAATGAAGGCGGAGTGTTTCCGCATCCAAATTCGTTAACTTCAAGCACATGAAGTAACCAGAGTTAAATGGATAATATGTCCAGTAAGGAGCAAACTTTTCATTTGCGAGTACTTCCTTCGTTTTAACGGCACGGGCTTTCATAATTTGGAATTTCTCTTCTTTTTCTTTTAAAAACTCTTCTGATTGTAGAGATTCCAAAAGAATTGTTTGTGAAATATGAGAACCGCTCGAAACCGTTCCGCGGATAATTCCTTTTGTTTTTTGTTCCAACGCATCTAATACATCAGGCGTAGCAGCGTAAGTGATAAATCCAACGCGTAAGCCCCAAACATAGTTTTCTTTCGTAGCCCCGTCGATTTTCACCGGTAAAATATTCGGATGGCTTTCTGCTAATAATCCGAATAATGATTCCTTGATCGAATCTTCATAGAATAAGCCAAAATAAGCATCATCTAATAATACAACTAATTTTGTTCCAGCAGCGGCAGCATCTACTAATACTTGAACAATTGCTTGTGCTTCATTAACCGATGGTGTATAACCAGTTGGATTGTTCGGGAAGTTTAATAACACAATCGCTTTTTCTTTTTGCTTGGCTAATGTTTCACGGAAGGCTTCTACATGAAAACCATTTTGTTCATTAAATAACGGGAACGTTTCAACACGACCGCCTCTTCTTACTTGAAAAACGGTATTATAGTTACCCCAATATTGCTCAGGTGAAATAAGGACATCACCAGGGTTCATAAACAAATCCGCTACGATACTTAAACCATGCGTTAAGGCACTAGTTACAATCGGCAATCCAATCGACTTGTTTTGCATAGAAGGATTATCGGTTAATAATTTGTCTTTCCAAATGGAACGTAATAATTCTTTTCCTTGCGGAGCTGCATAAGGATAAATATCTTTTGGAGCGTACCCTAATTTTTCTTGTATGTGACGGAAATGCATCGGTTCTCCATTTTCCGTTGCGATTCCTATTGTTGCGTTAAAGCGATGTGCTTTTTTCCCTGCTTCTGCACTTTGGCTTAATATTCCTTTAGGATAATATAAACTCTTTCCTAGGTCGGATAACATGTCAAAAATGACAGGATTTTCTTTTTGCATTTTTTCATTTAATTGCACGGCTAAAGCATTCATCTATTGGTACCTCCAGAAAGTTGATATAGAAATATTGTACTCTATTTCATTAAAGTATTGTAGTTTTTCTCGAAATATATTGAATATTTCACGACTTATCTAATTCCAAAATGACCGGACAATGATCACTTCCAAGTACATGCGCATCAATGGAAGCATCCTTTAAAACAGGTGTAAGTTTTTGTGAAGCTATGAAATAATCAATTCGCCACCCAATATTTCGTTCACGCACCTTATTCATGTACGACCACCAAGAATAAGCACCTTCACGTTCCGGATAAAAATAGCGGAAAGTATCCACAAAACCAGCCGCTAGCAAATCCGTCATTTTTCCACGTTCCTCTAAAGTAAAACCAGAGTTTCCTCTATTAGATTTAGCATTTTTCAAGTCTATTTCTGCGTGCGCAACATTTAAATCGCCACACATAATGACCGGCTTCACTTCGTCTAGTTTTTTCAAATATGTACGCATATCGTCTTCCCACTCCAAACGATAAGCAAGTCTCGTTAAATCACGTTTTGCATTCGGTGTGTAGACATTTACTAAGAAAAAGTCTTCGAATTCTAGTGTAATAATTCTTCCTTCATCTTCCGTCTCTAAATCGCCAACACCATATTTCACAGACAGTGGCTTCACTTTCGTAAACACAGCGGTTCCAGAATAACCTTTTTTCACTGCATAATTCCAATATTGCTCATACCCGTCTAACTGCAAGTCTATTTGTCCTTCCTGCAGTTTAGTCTCTTGCAAACAAAAGATATCTGCGTTCACTTCATTAAAATAATCTAAAAAACCTTTCTGCACACATGCGCGCAACCCGTTCACATTCCAAGATACTAATTTCATATGTATTCCTCCTTACAAATAAAGCTGTCCAATTCAAATATGTTGTATTTACAACAAAAATAAATTCATTTACACTAATATGTACATATAAATAGATTATGACTTGAGTCTACCTGCATGTCTAATTAAAAGAAAAGAGCTGAAAATGAATGGATTCTAAAAGAATAACAGAAGATAGTGACTTACAAAAAGCGTTTCAAATAAGAAAAGAAGTATTTGTGAAAGAACAGGGTGTACCTTTAGATGCTGAATTTGATGAATTCGATAGGCTAGATGGACAATGTGAGCATGTTTTAGTCTATTATGAGGACCAACCTGTTGGAACCGGTCGATTAAGAGTAGTGGATGGAATAGGGAAATTAGAACGTATTTGTATTTTAGAGCCCTATCGTAAATTTGGTCTTGGGAAAGTTATTATTAGTGGGCTAGAAGAGATGGCAAAAGGCATGGGATTATCTCAAGTTAAATTACATGGCCAAACACATGCAGAAGGTTTTTATGAAAAACTTGGCTACCAAACTTCATCGGACGTATTTGACGAAGATGGCATTCCTCATATTTTAATGAAAAAAAACATTGGTTGAATAGTGAGCGACCTACAAAAGTCCATTTAGTAAAACTGATGATAGACTTTTTTAGGTCATACAGATTTAATTAGAAATTTCGCCGATTAAACAATAGGGTTGACCAGAACTAATGGAACGAATAACCCCACTTGCTATTTCCTCATTCGTTAACCATCTTTGTCTATCATTTTCTTTAACAAAGCCTAGTTGTATGAAATTATACGCTATGTCTTTTTGGGTTTGGTATTGTTTTTGCAAATTTTTAGCGTTCGCTTTGCTACCTATTACTTGCCATACATTACTTTTCTCCTCTACCAATTCAAATACAGTAGAAAGTGCATGAAGACCATCAGTATGCAGCCAAACAACCGCCTCTGTTAAAGGACCATATACTTGTATATTTTTTTGTAGCGCATTGTACAACTTGGCAGCATCTCGATAATCAAGATAGATTGCTTTAATATTTACAGGATTAGGACAAGAATCTTTCATTCTATTCATTTTTTCCTCATTCCGTGCAATTACCGTAACAATATGATTACTATCTGCGTACCACTTTGTCACTTCTGCTAACATTCCCGTTCCACCAATTATACAAATATGTTTCATTTGCAATCCCCCTTTCAAGAAAATAGATTAATGCTATTTTCAAAATGTCTCAACAAATATATTCGTTTTTCCAAATTAGTATGTAATATAAAATGCAATAGTCAAATGCTGTGCATATGCGCAACGTTTCTAGAAATTGGGTCACAGTCTCGTCATCTCTCACCAAGTAAAGAGCTATTTTAAGAATTGGTTGCTCTCATCGGCGATTTGGTTGCTTTCATGCGGATTTGGTTGCTTTCGCGTTGATTTAGTTGCTTTCCGAATAGAATTGGTTGCTTTCAATGCCCGTTTAGTTGCCCTTATCCATTTATTGGATTTATTTCATTTACTTTAGACGCAATATCCCTACACCATTCAATTTATAAAAGCACAAGAAAAGGAAACAAGTCTATTTCGAGACTTGTTTCCTTTCACATCACTTCGAGTTATCAGTAATCCACTTTTCAATATAAGGATGAATTTCATTGACCGCTTTGCGACCTGTCACAACCGATACATGACCAGTTTCTACTATATGAAGTGTCTTGTTTTTACTAGACACTTTATCATTTAGGGGTGCAATCTGTTGTGGCGAAACAATATTGTCCCTTGTTGCAGAAATGTTCAATAAGTTCGCTTTAATATTAGATAGTTCTACTTTGCGTCCACGTACTACTAATTGATCATTAATCAATTTGTTTTCCTGGTAGAAATCTCTAATCCACTGTCTATATGATTCGCCCGGAAAAGGAACACCGTCATTTAGCCACTTTTGCATTAGCTTCCAATTTAAAACAAAGTCTTCATTTTCCACACGGTCAGCTAAACTTACATATGGTCCTACAACATTGGAAATTGGATTCAGCAATTTATTTCCAAAGTCAATTAATTCGAAAGGAATGTTACCAAGCGTATCGACCAATTTATCTAGCTGAAAATAACGTTTATCTAGCCAGTTCGAATAATGCCCCGCATCCTTAAAATCAATTGGACTCGTCATCAAAATAAGGTTTCGAATCGGCAATTGTGGATAAAGTGCACTGAAAACCGCTGTCATCGTTCCACCCATGCAATATCCTAATAGTGTGATATCCTTCGCTTTAGAAGTCTTTAACACTTTGTTTACTGCTCGAGGAATATAATCTACGATATAATCATCTAGTTTCATATGGCGATCTTCATGACCAGCAGTACCCCAATCTATCAAGTAAACATCATGCCCTTTATCAGTCAGATGCTCTATCAAGCTATTACCTGGGTAAAGATCTAGAATATACGGCTTATTGATCAATGCATAAATCATTAGAATTGGTACTTTGTTTGTTTTCTTAATAGCGGGTTGATAGCGATATAATTTAGCTTTATTTTTCGTCCAAATAACCTCTTTCGGTGTCTGGCCAACTTCTGGTTCAGCATCCGAAGAGATAACTTCTGTTAAGCGTTTAATCTGTTGGATGTTTTTATCTTCTGAAAGACGGTCGATCCAATTATCGAATTGTTTCGTATCTAGTGTAACCATACAATCCCTCCTACAACTATTTTTTTATCAATTGCTATTTATTACATGTAAAGACCGCCATTTACATTGATTTCTTGACCAGTAATATAACTTGCTTGCGCTAAAAAAAGTACCGCTTCTGCAATTTCACTAGTGCGACCCAATCTTTGTACAGGTACTTTAGCAACAATTGCATCTTTTACGTTATCCGGCATTGCTGCAACCATCTCTGTTTCGATGAATCCTGGGCAAATGGCATTTACGGTAATGCCATTTCTAGCTGTTTCAAGAGCTAGCGACTTCGTAAAGCCTAGTAGTCCGGCTTTTGAAGCAGCATAATTCGTTTGTCCGAAACCACCAGCTTGACCGATGATTGAACTAATATTAATAATTCGACCAGACTTTTGTTCTAACATATGGTTGATAACAGCAGATGTTGTGTTGAAAACACTATTTAAATTGATATTGATTACTTGATCCCATTCTTGTTTGGACATTTTACGGAAAGTACGGTCTCTTGTCACACCTGCATTATTAACAAGGATGTCTATTTTTCCGAAGCGTGCCAATACTTCCTCTACAAGCTTTTGTGAATCCTCTTCTATAGAAACATCCGCTTGAATGGCATACAGACTACCACCTTGTTGCTCGATTTCTTGCATAACATTTTCCATATCTAAAGTGCTACTTAGAAAATTACCTACAACTTGCGCACCGTTTTTTGCTAACGCTTTAGCTATTTCAGCACCAATTCCTCGTGAAGCACCTGTTACTACAGCTACTTTTCCTGCAAGAGGTTTTAATGGATTCGTTTGTTCCAATACAGTTGTTTGCAATTCTGACATTTAAAATACACTCCCAATATATATTTTATTTTAGAAATCATTATTTAAGAAATCTTGTAGTAGTAAATTATTTCTTCGCACTTGTAACTGTTGGTGTTACTGGTCCAGCTGTTACTTTAGGATTGTTCTGTGATTCTAGTGATTTATCTAGTAGTTCAATTACACGATCTAATTTCTTATCTAAGTTATTTACAACTTTTTTTAATTGATCAATTTCTCTTGACGCATCTGCCTTCTGTGCATCCAATTGGTCTTCCAGATCATCCACTTTCGATTCGACGTTTATGATAAGGGAAGCAACATTTGCAATTTCATCCCTTGAAGGCAAATTAACTTGTTTTAAATAGGACTCAGTCATTTTGTTCACAATTCCTTGATACTGTAAATACTGACTTTGAACCTGCCCTAAACTTTCTGCAAAAGACTCTTTTCCAAGCGTATCTTGGATAGCATCTCGCCATGTACTTTCCGTTTTCTCATACACATTTTTCCACATTGTAAAAGCATCGAATGAAGTTGTCTGGGTCAATGGAAATCATCTCCTCTTCTTAAATTCACCATAACTTTATCACACTTTAACATGGTAGTGTGTATTAAAAATGTAAAGATTGTGACTATTCGATATATTTCCAACGTATTCCTCTTTATTCGACAAACCTTGTCAAACTTTTTCGAAAATGAATCCCTTGACTTATCAAACATATAGGTGTAAATTACACTTATATGCAACAGCTAATAAAGTAGGTGATTGATAATGGAATCTAAAGAGGAAGAAACAAAAAAAAATAAGAGCCCCAATATAGGTGCTCCAAAAAATTTCCTTATCCCAATCATGTTGCTACATTTACGTGATTGGAATACACATGGTTATGGATTAATGGAGAAAATTTCACAGTTCGGTATGGAGTCCGTTGACCAAGGGAATTTTTATCGTCTTCTTAGACAGCTCGAAAAAGATGCCTTAGTAACATCAGAATGGGATACGACATCAGGTGGTCCAGCTAAACGTATTTACTCGATTACGGATGCAGGTAAACAATATTTGGATTTATGGGCAGGTTCATTGAGTCAGTATCAAAAAATGTTGAATCAGTTTTTCAATATATACAACCCTTTTTTCACCCCACTCCAATCTTCCTCCGATAAGAAGGAAGATGAGGATTGATACCTGGATGTAATGCGAAAATTAGCATTCATTATAAATAATAAACATGTTTTGCTAAATTAAAGGAGGAATTACAAATGGCTAGAGAACAATTAGGTAACGGTGTAGATTTATTGTGGGATGGATGGTTAAACGGTTTTAAAACGTTACAAAGCTTGCAAGATGATGTTCAGAAAAAATCATTACAAGCATTTACCTACCAAAAAGAGCTTCTAGATTCTACAGTAGCTACGTTGACTGCCATGGAAGAAGAAACAAAAAAAGCGACACAAGAATGGCAAGATAAAGTGCAAACAAGCGTAAAGGGAATCAGTGGAAACACACAATTAGATCAAGTGTCTACATGGCTGAACAATGTTCAAGAGATTAATGATAAAGCACAAGCATTATCATGGAAACCAAGCTATGCGGTTCTAGATCTTTTCGTTCAATCACAAAACCACTTAGAGTCAACTGTTAAAACAGCAATTGAACAACAAAAAATCGAACGTGAAGAAACTTTAAACAAAATCGAAGAATTGACTGTATTACTTAAAGGTGCGCATAAGGATTTATTAGCATCTGCAGGAGTATAATTTCTAGCTTTTCAAATCATTCTAAACGAAAAAGAGAGGGGTTATCATTTCAGATGATACCTCTCTCTTTCTTTACTTTTTAGTTAACCTCAACAATACAAAAATGGCAAGCGCCAGTACGAGCAAACCAAATATAAGAGCAAGTGAAATAATTCCAAAAGCAACTAAACTCATTTTAATAACACTCCTTTACGTATAATCCATTTTAAAGGAGTGAAAAGGAGAGTCAACTAATACTAGCTAATCGACTTTAGAAAACAAATCATTGAGCGATTCACTCATTGTCGGATGGGTAAATATAGTATCCCGCAAAAATGTATAGGGCAATTTTGCTTCCATTGCCACTCGCACAACATTAATTACTTCACTAGATTCCACACAAAATAAGGTGCATCCTAAAATTTCTTTCGTTTTCGGATTAACAAGTGCTTTTAAGTACCCTTCTGTTTGCTCTACTATGCGTGCTCTTGGAATTCCAGCTGCTGGCATTGTAACTACTTGATAGTCTAAACCTTTTTCTTTTGCCATTTTTTCATTTAATCCGACATGGGATAGTACGGGATCGATAAACACGGAGTATGGGACGTTCATGCGTTCTTTTTTCGTGTAAGAACCATCTCCGAAAAGTTGGTTTTTCACGATACGGAAATCATCTAGCGAAATATATGTAAACTGGGGACCTCCATTTACATCACCTATTGCCCAAATATTTTTCGCAGTAGTTTTTAAAAAGTCATCCACTACCGCTGCACCTCTATCATTTACTTCTACAGAGGTATTTTCCAGACCTAAGCCTTCTGTATTTGGCTTTCTGCCTGTTGCAAGTAAGACTGCATTTCCGTGCACTTCTTCGATCCTATTATTTTTTTTATAAGTGACTACTACCTCACCTTGTTGATTGTTTACTGATTCTACCTTGCTATTCACTTCGAATGTTATGTTCTTCTTCTCTAGTACTTTCTTTACTTCGTCTGCAATATCCTGATCTTCATTTGGCAAGAATTGTTCATTTCCATCAATTACAGTAACTTCGGAGCCAAAGTTCGCATACATCGAAGCAAATTCAAGTCCAATATAGCCTCCACCTATAATGATTAGTTTTTCTGGAAGCTCTTTTCGTTTTTGCAATGTCGTTGAATTATACACAAATTTAGCATCTTTTAGACCTTCGATTGGGGGAATGATTGGAGTAGATCCTGTATTAATAAAGAAATTATCCGCCGTTACTTCAAACTGGTCTTCCGCAGTTTTCACTTTCACTTTGTCGTTGCTTTTAAAAGTTGCTTCCCCGGTAATCACTGTAATTTTCTCTTGATCATCCAGAATATGAAAGTTTTTGTTACGTAAAAAGGTAGTTAACTCATCTTTTTGATGAATAGCGTTTGCATAAAATCCCTCTTTGGAAGTATTTACATATTTTCTTTTTTCGGCTGAATGAACAAGCGATTTCGTTGGGATACACGCAATATTAATACATGTTCCCCCATACATTTGGGATGACTTTTCAATCACTGCAACCGTCTTTCCGTTTTTAGCGAACTCGGAAGCAAGTGTTTTCCCACCTTTACCAAAACCAATAATAACTGCATCATATTTTTGCATCTAAAAACCTCCCTAATACACTATTTCCTTTTATATAAGAAGGTAAACTTAAAACCCCACTTTCTGATATCCCGGAAAGTGAGGTTCTACTATTTAATAAGGTTCTGCTTCATTACTTTTTTCGATCGCATCTTTAGGTGCCTGATCGCCTTCACGATTTCCTAGCGGCTTTTGGCTAGATCCACCTGATTTGGCTTGTGCTAGACCTTCTTTTAAGTGACGTCCGTATTCTTCATCTGCTTCTTCTGCCAATGCAATCATTTTTTCTTGAATTCGTTTATCGCAACTAGAAAGGTCATTAACAAGATTGGCAATGAGTTCAGTTTTTTCCCATTGTTCAAAATTTCGGTATGTTTCTCCAGCTTGTTTTGTATTACTTTGTCTGTCAATCGATTGTCGTACTAAATTTCCTTTAATCATCGGGGTATATTCTTTGCCCAGTTGCTTTGCTTCCTTTAGCCCATCTAATATGGAAGGTTCATAATTAATATGCGGATTTTGAAAAGGTGCCCGGTCCAACTTATATTGCATTTGCCCTCCGCTTTGATTGGTCGCAACTCGTTTTTTAGGAGCATTAATCGGTAGCTGCAAATAATTTGCTCCTACACGATGACGCTGAGTATCTGAATAAGAAAAAGTACGGCCTTGTAACATTTTATCGTCTGAGAAATCTAGTCCGTCGACAAGTACCCCAGTTCCAAATGCTGCTTGCTCAACTTCCATAAAATAATCTTCTGGATTACGATCTAATACCATTTTACCAACGGCCATCCAAGGGAATTTATCTTCTGGCCACAGTTTCGTGTCATCTAACGGATCAAAGTCTAGTTCGGGATGCTCATCATCACTCATTATTTGAACGAGCAGTTCCCATTCAGGAAAGTCACCTTTTTCAATGGCATCATATAAGTCTTGTGTTGCATGGTTAAAGTTTTTCGCTTGTATTTCCTCTGCTTCTTTTTGCGTTAAGTTTCGAATACCTTGTTTTGGCTCCCAATGGTATTTCACAAGCACAGCTTCACCTTCATCATTGACCCATTTATACGTATTAACTCCTGAACCTTGCATCATTCGGTAATTTGCTGGAATACCCCAAGGTGAATAGACAAATGTAACCATATGAAATGTTTCTGGTGAACTCGCACAAAAGTCAAAAAATCGCTCGGAATCTTGAATATTTGTCACTGGATCTGGCTTAAATGCATGGATCATATCCGGGAATTTTATCGCATCTCGGATAAAGAAAATCTTTAAATTGTTCCCAACTAAATCCCAGTTACCATCTTCCGTATAAAACTTCACTGCAAATCCACGCGGATCACGCAATGTTTCTGGAGAATGACCGCCATGAATAACAGAAGAAAAACGAACAAAAACAGGGGTGCGCTTCCCTTTTTCTTGAAACAATTTTGCACGGGTATATTTCGAAATCCTTTCATCACCAGCTGCTCCATACGCCTCAAAATAACCATGTGCTCCTGCACCACGAGCATGCACAACTCGTTCTGGCACACGCTCTCTGTCAAAGTGACTAATTTTCTCGATAAAATTATAGTTTTCAAGTGTAGCAGGTCCACGGTTTCCAACTGTTCTCATATTTTGATTGTTCGTAATTGGATGCCCCTGCCTATTGGTTAACGTATCCTCATCCTCTATATTTGTTTCAAAATCCGGTTGCTCTTTTGTCACTTGTTGTCCTCCTAAACATCATATAGATTCTACTTCCCCTATATACTGTCCAGTTACTATATTTAATAAACAAAAAAGTGAATAATAAAAGCCTTCCGCTACATTCACGGAAAGCTTTTCTCGCTACAAAATAATTAATTCTTTATTGGATTTCGTAATAATTTCTATTCCATCTTTTTTCAAGATAATATCATCCTCAATTCGAACACCACCAAGATCAGGAATATAAATACCTGGCTCTACCGTCAAAACCATTCCCTCTTCAATATGCTGCTCGCATTTTGGATTCATAAAAATATCTTCATGGATATACAAACCAATTCCATGACCCATGCCATGGCCATAGTATTCACCATATCCTTTTTCACTAATAAAATCGCGAGTCAATGCATCCGCTTCTTTCCCTGTCATGCCAGCTTTTATACCATCAAGTGCATGTTCTAGGGCCCCAGATACAATACCATATATTTCTTTCAGCTTTGGATCCGGTTCACCGACTGCAACTGTTCTTGTCATATCAGAGCAATAGCCATTATAATATGCGCCAAAATCAAGGGTAATCATATCTCCTTGTTCTACTATCTTTTCACTAGCCACTCCGTGCGGTAATGCAGAGCGAACACCCGAAGCAACAATCATATCGAAGGAAGAAGAAGTTGCCCCTAGTTTTCGCATATGGAATTCTAGTTCATTTGCTATTTCAATTTCCGTAATTCCTGGACGAATAAATGTTAAAATATGAGAAAATGCAGCATCTGAAATTTCAGCGGCTCTCTTTAGAATTGCAATTTCGGATTCACTTTTAATCATACGTAATTTTTCCACTGCTCCAGAAAGTGCCACTAAATCCGCTTTGGCATATTTACTGAACTGAGAATAATACTGGTAAGATACATGTTGTTGCTCGAAACCTAGCTTTTTAATCCCTAAACTTTCCGCAAGATTAGCAATTTCTTCATAGATTACCGCTCTATCTATTTCTTTTACTGTAAAATCCTTTGTTTGTGCATTTGCTTGACTAGTATATCGAAAATCTACTAATAGATACGCGTCTGTCTTAGAAATTAGTACTGTTCCAGCGCTGCCAGTAAAGTCTGTTAAATATCTTCTATTAATACCATCCGTTACTAATACACCATCAATCCCCAGTTCATCAAACGATTGTCTTAATTTCACTAGCTTTTCCATCATTAAACCCCCATAGTATTCATTTCCCTATAATTCAATATAGTACGAAAACGTTGAATTTACTATAGGAAAGAAATCATTGGTAGGCTTAAGTAGGAAATAACTGCACTTTATTGCATTTGAAAAGCTAGACGTTTCCAAACATTTTCTCTGACTAGTTTCTCTATTCCTCGTTTTTCATATAAATACGACTGTAAATTCCCTTTATATTGAAGACTCGTCGTCGGAAGTTGTTCGAAATGATGTGGCTGTGCAAAACATGGGGCAATCGGAAGTCTAGTTGTCTCACATTCGTTCATCAGCATTGCTACAAACTGCGAACAAAAAAATGCATACGGTCGCTCTATTTTAATGTTCATAGCCACTCCAAATAACCCGATCAAATTGTATTTATATAATCCTTTTTGTTGCTCCATGCGACGAATTTTATATCGCATTCGATTATATTCTTGTATGGAAACTTGGCATTTATATATTGCACAGGTCGCATTAGTAAAAAGCCCTTCTGTAGGTTCTTCTCTTATGAATCCTCCATTAAAAGGATTATGCTTATTCTTTCTCCCAAAACTATACATCTCATTAAGCGCTTCATCGAAAGCAATGGACGCATGATTCATATCTTTTCTCGTGTACATACCAATCGCTTTGGAAAACAAGGTCCCTGTGTTACTCAAAACGATATAAATAGTTTTTCCCATTCTTCTCACCTCGTTCATAGGAAGCATTTTGCCCCCTTATCTACTGTTCTAATCATCTCTTAAAAGCATTCTTTTCCAAACGGGCTCTAGGAGGAAAATTAGTAAGGCTTAAGACGTAGGAAAAAAATAAGTTACGAAAATAAGATAGAAATTCAATGATTACACAACAGATTATATAAGAGTGTTGTGTCAGTAGTCACTAAGTTTCGTTTTAATGATTGTTCCTATTTCTTAAGACTGTTAAAATTTCAATGAGTATCTAGTACATTTAGATTACTTTTGATTTGTTACTAATAAAATGCAAGGAGAGATAGTATGACTCAATACAACTTAGAAGAATTGAAATTATTAAACCAAGTTTTCTTCGCTTTATTTATAGTAGCTGATTTTGCACTTTTTCTTTTTTTCTATACTAGTGCATTTCCTTGGTTTGCATTATTAGGTGCTGGCATCGGTTTGTTCATTATTGTACTTTGCTGGACAGGCAAAAAATATATATATTTTCTGGCTTCTTTGCTAGCATTTACAGCTGTATTTTCAATCATTTATAACTGGCATCTCATTTTCCATTAATCATATGCGTAAAAAAATTCTATTCTATTAATTTGGAGGTTTCATTAATGTCGGAACAAGAAAAGAACAATCCTATTTTAGATAAACGTACTTCTAGACGTTCATTTATCAAGAACTCTGGATTAACAGTTGGCGGACTAGTAGTAGGTGGTGCCATTGGTAGTTTATTAGGCGGGAAATCAGAGACAACTACACCTACAGTTGCTCACGATTCAAATCATACTGCTATCGATTATAGCGAGACCCGTCAGTTTTTCGCACGTCAAAAAGATTTTGATGCAATGGCAGCAGCAACAGAAATGATTTACCCGGAAGACGAAAATGGTCCTGGTGCCATTGCATTAGGTGTCCCTTATTTTATCGATAAACAATTAGCTAGTCCTTGGGGAAGCAATGCAGATGACTATAGAAAAGGTCCTTTTACTGCAGGAGACACTCCACTTAATAAAGCCGATATCGTATTACAAGGTTCTCGCAAGCTGAATGAAGTCAGTGAAAAAGAATATGACGGCACGCTTTTTAAAGACTTAACAGAAGAACAAAAAATTACTTTATTAACATCTTTCCAAGCAGGCGAAGTAGAAATGGAATTAGTAAGTTCCGCTGCATTCTTTAGTTTACTAAGAACACTTACACTACAAGGATGTTTTGCGGATCCATTATACGGAGGTAATAAAAACATGGCTGGATGGAAAATGAAAGAATTCCCTGGCGCACAAATGTCTTATACTGCCTATTTAGAGGAAGAAGAATTTGTTCTAATAGAGCCTGTTAGTTTAGGCGGACACAAACATTAATAAGCAATTAAATGAGGAGGTACATATATTATGGTGACAAAATTGCCTAAAGTAGACGTTGTTACAACAGGTATGGGTTGGACAGGCGGTATCGTTGCTGCCGAACTAACAAAAGCTGGCTATCACGTAGTGGGTTTAGAGCGTGGAGTAGAAAGAACAATTGAAGATTATTTACACGGTCATGATGAATTAAAATACAATACGCACAAAGAGTTAATGCAAAAATTAACGAAAGATACGATTACTTTCCGAAATACGTTAGCAGACGAAGCGAAACCAGTTCGTGATGAAGCTGCTCTTGTTCTTGGGACTGGAACTGGTGGTGGCGGTGCTCACTGGGGTGCACAAACATATCGCTACTTCCCTTATGATTTTGAAATTCGTAGTAAAACAATCGAAAAGTATGGCGAAAGTAAAATTCCAAATGGCGTAACAATCCAAGACTGGGGTATTACATATGATGAATTGGAACCATATTACTCTAAGTTCGAGCAAATGGCTGGGGTTTCGGGAGAAGTGGACCCACTAGCAGGGCCACGTTCCATCGATTATCCTACCCCTGCACTAAAAAAACTGCCACAAATGAAAATGTTCCATGAGGCAGCAGAAAAACTTGGCTACCATCCGTATGTAGTACCAACTGGAACTATATCAGAGGCTTATACAAACCCAGATGGAGAAACATTAAATGCATGTCAATATTGTGCATTTTGCGGAAACTACGGTTGCGAATATGGAGCGAAAGCCGATCCAATCGTAACAGTTATTCCAACTGCTAAAAAAACTGGGAACTTTGAACTTCGCACAAATTCCATCGTAACTCGTGTTTTATATGATGGAGACAAAGCGACAGGTGTACTTTACAAAGACACTCGCACAGGAGAAGAATTCGAGCAGCCTGCAGATGTAGTCGCATTGACTAGTTACACGTTTAATAATGTTCGTTTACTATTGTTATCTGGAATCGGCGAACAATATAATCCCAAAACAGGTACAGGTATGATTGGGAAAAACTATACAGATCATCATACGATTACCGGAGCAATTGCTTATTTTGAAGAAAAGAAATTCAATAGTTATATCGGGACCGGTGCACTTGGATCTGCGTATAATGACTTCAATGCAGATAATTTCGACCATAGTAATGTTGATTTTATCCATGGTGGTCAAATTGAGATGCATCTTATGGGGAACGAGCCAATTGCAAATAATCCTGTCCCTTTTGGAACGCCTACTTGGGGGAAAGAGTTTAAAGAAAACTCTTTACACTACTATCACCGTAATATGACCATTGTTTCGCAAAGAGCTATTTTGCCACATAAAGATCATTATTTAGATTTGGATCCTACTTACAAGGATGATTATGGCGATCCTTTAATTCGTGTAACTTTCGATTATACAGAAATGGATCATAAGCGTAATGAGTTTTTAGTAGAAAAATGTGCAGAAGTAGCGAAAGAAATGGGTGCCGATATTATTGATATTATTCCAATGGCAGAGCATTTTGGCGGAAGATTCGCTTTCCAACATGATGGAGGCGGAGTCATTATGGGAAGCAGTCCTGAAAATTCTGCAGTGAATAACTACTTACAAATGTGGGATGTAGACAACCTTTTCGTATGTGGAGCTTCGGCGTTTCCACACTTTGGACCTACAAATCCAACGCCAACAGTTGCCGCATTAACATACCGTGCAACTGAAGGTATGATCGAGTTTTTGAAAAACGGTGGCGGTCCACTAGTCAACGCAAAATAACACTTCTTTAACGAACTATGTTATATTTGTAGTGATTCTAAAATAGAAAAGGAGGAAATACCATGCCAAATATAGGGATACCAGGTTTAATCCTCGTATTAATCATAGCTTTAGTTATCTTTGGCCCATCAAAGCTTCCTCAACTAGGTAGAGCAGTTGGACAAACACTGAAAGAATTTAAAACCTCGACACGAGATATTATAAACGATGAAGAAAAAGAGGAAGTTAAATCCGAAGCGAAAGAAATCGAACTTGAAAAGAAATAATAAATAGGAAGAACCAGCTATTTTTATGATAGCTGGTTTTTTTAGTTAAACCTAAAAGAACTAGTATTTGTCTTGAATATTTCTAGAAGATTATCAGCTATTTCATCTGGTGATTTTACATAGCCCCCCTCAATCCATTCCAATAATACCCCATATGATCCATACATTTTATACGTATTAAAATGTTCAATTTGAATCTCTTCATTTTCCGTATTTATATATGTAATTGCATCGAATATTTCTTTCATTTTCCCTAAAAACTTCTGCTGTAAGCCTGGTATTGTGTCTTGTATCGTTAAAAGGCTATAGAAGTTTTTATATTTATAAAGATGTTGAAAGAACGTGTTGGATGACGGCAGTATGTGATTATATTTTATATCCTCCACGTCTTCAAAAGGTACGTGAAATGAATAATGTAGCTCTTCCAAAATCTCGTTTACCAATTCTTCCGTCAAATCTTCTTTATCTTTAAAATACAAATAAAAAGTACTTCTATTATAATCTGCCCGCTCCACTATATCTGTAACGGTTACGTTTTTATATCCTTTTTCCCGGATTAAACTGATAAAGTGTAGCTTAAAGATTCGCTTTGTTCTTCGAATACTTCTATTTGTATCATGAGATTTTACTGGATTCACATATATCGCCCTTTCTGTTGTATATTATACAGCACTGGCCATTCTATCTCTAGTTAAATAGGCATTAGATATTTCCTTAAGGAAAACACCTTTTTTCTTATAGTCCTTTTAAATGATTCAGTAATTGAGATCAGTTAGTAAAAGCTAAAACCGACAAATGAAAAGTATAAAAAGATCCGAATTAGTTAATATTAAGAGTAGTTGCTAAAAGGAGGTAATACCATGCCAAATATCGGTGTACCTGGTTTAATCATCGTTCTAGCATTAGCTTTAATCATTTTCGGCCCAACTAAACTACCTCAATTAGGTAGAGCTGTCGGACAAACTTTGAAGGAATTCAAAACTTCTACTAAAGAAATAATGGATGATGTGACGGATGAATTCAAATTAGACGACAATGACGGAGAAGCTAATAAGAAAAAATAACAGACTGAGCCAGCTATTTTTCTCGAATAGTTGGCTTTTTGTTCCTATAGAAAGCAACTTGCAAAAGTCTATTTCGTCCAAATTCTAAGGGAATTATTTTAGATGAAAGTCGAGGTTAGGCTTACGATGAAGAACTTTCTAAAATTTGGGTATTTACAAGCACTGTGTTGTATCTTCCCTGTTATCATTTTTGGTGCACTGGCATTATCGAAGTTTATAGCTATTCCGTTTTTACCACGTTATGATTTCATTTTATTCATTTGTATAGCTGCCCAGATTTTTATGCTTGTATCCAAATTAGAAACATTTGACGAGTTAAAAGTTATTTGTATGTTTCATATAATCGGCTTGGCATTAGAAATATTCAAAGTACATATGGGATCTTGGGCTTACCCAGAGGAAGCTTATAGTAAGTTTTTCGGAGTACCTTTATATAGTGGTTTCATGTATGCGAGTGTTGCGAGCTATATTTGTCAAAGTTGGAGACGAATGGACTTACATATGTATAACTGGCCAAAGCCATTTTTCGCAGTTGGTATTAGTGCTCTTATTTACTTGAATTTTTTTACACATCATTTTAGCTATGATGTGCGATGGGTGTTAAAAGCTTTATTGCTAATCATTTTCTTCCGAACTTTTGTCACTTTTCAAGTGAACGAAAAAGTTTATAAAATGCATATGATTCTCGCTTTTCTATTGATTGGTTTCTTTATTTGGATTGCTGAAAATATCACGACGTTTTTAGGCGCTTGGCAATATCCAAATCAGGAAGCTACGTGGTCCATTGTGCATATTGGGAAAATAAGTTCGTGGTTTTTACTTGTTATTATTAGCGTTATTATTGTTGCTCAGTTGAAGAGAGTGAAAAGTAGTACTAAGCTAGTAGATTCAAAAAACACAGTCAACAGATATCAAAACTGCTGACTGTGTTTTAGTTTTAGTCTACGACAAAATATCTCGCATCTGGATGCGCAAAAACAATGGCGGATACTGATGCTTCAGGCTCCATCATGAATTCTTCCGTTAACTCTACACCGATATCTTCTGGTTTGATAAGACCAAATAATTTGGATTGGTCTTCCAAGTTAGGACAGGCTGGATAGCCGAATGAAAAGCGTTGACCTTGGTATTTAGCAGCGAATCGTTCGCGCATTGTAAAATCTGTTGCATCAGGGAAGCCCCACTGATCTCGAATTTCTTGGTGAATTCGTTCTGCAAATCCTTCTGCTAGCTCAAGTGCAGTTGCTTGCAAGGCATGGCTTTCTAGAAACTTTCCTTGCTCTTTTAATTTGTTTGCTGCTGCACGTACGCCATGACCTGCCGTAACGAGCATGAATGCGACATAATCCATCTCGCCACTTTCGACCGACTTCAAGTAGTCGGCAAGGCAAAGATAAGGTTCTACCGATTGACGCGGGAATGTAAAGCGCTCAATCTCCGTTTTGGCATCACTTGGATCATAGATAATGACATCATCCCCATCTGATTGTGCAGGGAAAAACTGATACATACCAGATGGTTTTAATATATCAGCTCCTAAAAACTCCGTTACAAGTTCATGCAATTCCACTGCACGCTTATCTTTTTGTTCAAGCAGTTTATCGCTATATCCTTTTAACCCTAAATGGTGACCAATAAGTGTCCGCATATTGACGTATGGATATAGATGCGACACGGAATAATCTTTTAATACACGTCTACGTAAGTCTTTCGGTTGGTATATTTGCACGTCTTCCCTTACTGTTTTCACCGGCTTCGTTAATACCGCGACCGCTTGTTTTGATGCTCTGTTGGCTTCTGCTACTTTTCGTTTTTCTTGTTGAATCGTTAGTTCTTCTAAAAGTGTTATTTTATCTCCTTCATTTTGTAAGCGATTCGCCAACTCTAACCCTTGCATCGCATCTTTTGCATATAGTACTGGTCCTTCATATTCTGCTGAAATTTTTGTTTCCGTGAAGCGCCTAGAAAGAGCTGCCCCACCTACCAGCATCGGTACATCTATACCAGCTTCTTTAAAATCCTGCGCTGTAATGACCATTTGTTGGGCGGACTTAACAAGTAGACCAGAAAGCCCCACAATATCTGGTTTCTCCTTCCGAATGACTTCTATTAATTCAGCTGGGGTTACTTTTATTCCTATATCCAACACTTTATATCCATTATTACTGAGGATGATATCGACAAGGTTTTTTCCGATGTCATGTACGTCCCCTTTAACAGTTGCGAGAACTATTTTTCCTTTACCAGAGTCATTCTCATTTTTCTCCATAAATTGTTCCAAATAAGAAACCGAAGCTTTCATCACGCCTGCACTCTGAAGAACTTCCGCGACAATTAATTGATTGTCATTGAAAAGACGCCCTACTTCCGACATCCCCTCCATAAGAGGACCATTTATCACTTCGAGTGGTGAATCGTACATGTTAAGTGCCTGTTCTAGGTCTGGAATAAGTCCTTCTTTCGTTCCCTCGATAATGTAATAAGCGAGACGTTCAGGTACGGTTTTCGGAATATCGGCTTCCGTTTTTTCTTTCTTTTTATCTCGATAAAAGTCTGTGAAATCTGCAAGTGTTTTGTCAGTAGTCGTAAATAATAATTCATTAGCCATTGCAACTTCCTGTTCTGGAATCGATGCATATCGCTCTAATTTTTCCGTATTTACAATCGCGTAATCGAGACCTGCTTGTGTGCAATGATAAAGATAAACTGCATTAAGCACTTCCCTACCAACCGGTGGTAGACCGAAAGATACATTACTTACACCTAGGGTAGTCAGTGACCTTGGCATTTTTTCTTTTATTAAACGGATCCCTTCTATTGTCTCTACTGCAGAGCCAATATATTGTTGATCTCCTGTCCCTACTGGAAATACAAGTGGGTCAAAAATAATATCTTCTGGTACAAGTCCCCATTTATTCACGAGTAAATCATACGAGCGCTCAGCGATTTCTAGTTTACGTTCACGCGTAACTGCCATTCCTACTTCATCTATTGTTCCAACAACTACCGCCGCACCGTATTTTTTTACAAGTGGCATCACAGCGTCGAAACGTTCTTCCCCATCTTCTAAATTGATTGAGTTAATGATTGTTTTCCCTTGAGAATATTTCAATGCTTCTTCAATAACTTTTTCATCCGTCGAATCGATTACAAGTGGTACTTTTACTTTTTTCACTACTTCTTTCATAAAGTTTGTCATATCCGCTAGCTCGTCGCGGTCTGGATTTGCCAGACAAATATCAATAACATGGGCGCCACCTTTTACTTGGGCGCGTGCAATTTCCGAAGCTTCTTCAAACTTTTCATCTATTATAAGTCGTTTAAACTTTCGTGATCCAATTACATTCGTACGCTCACCGATTAAAAGTGGGCGCATCGAATCATCGTAAAGCAGGGGTTCGATTCCGGAAACAACATGACCATGACTTGCCTCAGCTGCTTTTCTTGGTGCAATACCTTCCACCGCTTCTCGTACCGCTCGAATATGGGCAGGCGTCGTTCCACAACATCCGCCAACTAAATTTAACCAACCTTTTTCTGCAAAACCTTTTAGCTTTTTAGACAATGAGTCTGGAGATTCATGGTAATGCCCTTCTTCGTCCGGTAATCCCGCATTCGGATAACAACTCACATATCCATCTGATAACTCCGAAAGAGAGCGGATATGATCCGTCATAAATTCGGGGCCAGTCGCGCAATTTAAYCCAACCGAAAGCGGTTTTATATGTTCAATCGATATATAGAAAGCTTCAATGCTTTGCCCAGCTAGAGTAGTTCCCATCGGTTCAATTGTGCCGGAGATCATAATTGGAAGCTCTTTGCCTGTTTCAGTGAATGCTTGTTTAATTCCTATTGTTGCAGCTTTTACGTTTAGCATATCTTGACTTGTTTCGAGTAAAATCAGGTCCGAGCCGCCTTCCACTAATGCTTTTGCTTGGACGTAAAAATCATGCGTTAATTCATCAAAAGTTATTCCGCCAGTGACAGATAACGTTTTTGTCGTCGGACCAATTGCCCCTGCTACAAAACGTGGCCATTCGGAAGTTGAGAATTCCTCTATGCATTTCTTTGCAAATTGGGCTGCACGAAAGTTTATATCATACGCTTGGCTACCAAGATCATACTCGTTCAATACAACTGGCGTTCCACCAAATGTATTCGTGCAAATGATGTCTGCACCTGCTTCTAAATATTCACGATGAATTTGCTCAATGATTCCTGGGTTGACGATATTCAAATACTCATTGCACCCGTCATATTGCTCTCCTCCGAAGTCTTCCGGCGCGAGATTCACATTTTGGATCATTGTCCCCATCGCACCGTCGATAATGAGGATTCTATTTTGAAGTTGCTGCTCAATTAGATGTTTGTACATAGCTGTTTTCTCTCGCTTTCTTACTATCGATTTCATTAATATGTTTGATTAATTCGAGCGACATATCGTATCTGAAAAAAGGTGTAATTATATAAATACCATTGAATAATTCCGCTGCAGTGTCTATTAGTTCTTTGGCAATTTGTATTCCTTCTGCAGTGGCACTTTCTCTATCTTCGCCACATGCACGCATCCTTTCTAACACTTCATCGGATAATTTGATGCCCGGTACTTCATTGTGCAAGAACTCGGAATTTCGAATATTTGTTAGCGGCATAATACCGATGAAAATAGGAGTTGCTAAATGTTTGGTTGCCTCATAAATTTCTTGAATTTTTTCTTTTGTGTAGACAGGTTGCGTGATGAAATAATCGGCACCACATTCGATTTTCTTCTCTAATCGTTTTACAGCACGGTCTAAGACTCGAACATTTGGATTAAAAGCCGCTGCTATAGAGAAGTTTGCCTTCTTTCGAAGCGATTTCCCTGAGAATGAAATACCTTCGTTTAATTGCTTAATTAATTGAATTAATTCCAAACTTGAAACGTCATAAACACTTGTAGCACCCGGGAAGTCACCAATTTTTGTTGGGTCACCTGTTACCGCTAAGATGTCATGAATACCAAGCGCATCCAGCCCCATTAAATGCGATTGGAGGCCAATAAGATTGCGATCGCGACAAGTAATATGTGCAAGCGGTCGAATATTATTTTGTAGCTTTAACATAGATCCCATCGCCATATTGCTAATGCGAGGGGAAGCAAGTGAATTATCCGCCATTGTCACAGCATCAACACCAGCATCGTAGAGTTTACTTGCACCTTCCATAAATGTTGTCGTATCTAGGTGTCGCGGTGTGTCTAGTTCTACAATTATAGTCCGTTCTTTTTGTGCTTTTTCATGAAGAGCCTCGTTGATATTTGGCTCTGCTTCACGAATGATAATCGGCTTTTTAGGAGCAACAACTTTCGCTTTTAATGGGGGTAATTGGCCAATTCTTTTTTTCGCAGCTTCGATATGCTTTGGAGTCGTTCCACAACATCCACCTATCAATCGAACGCCTTCTTCACGGAGAAGCAATGCTGCACGACCAAAATAATCGGCCTCTGATTCGTACACTATGCGACCATCCTCCATATCCAGTAAACTTGCATTCGGAAAAGCTGAAAGGAACGCATTTTTCGGAAGTGTAACTCCCTCTAGTGCTTGTATGGTATGGAAAGGACCTAGACGGCAATTGACTCCAACAACGTCTGCACCTAATACATCAAGTTGTTGTAATGCGTCATTCAGTGATAAACCATTTTGCAATATGCCTGGCTCATGCATGGATACTTGCGCTATGATTGGTGTGTCCGTCAACTTTCTTAAATGAGTAACTGTTGCAGATAATTCTTCAAAATCATAATACGTTTCGAGTAATAGTCCATCCGGATTGCCAGTAAGCAAGTGACTCGCTTGCCCATCAACCATTTGAATAATTTCGGCTAACGTTGCATCACTTTTACGAATGCCCCGTATTCCCCCTATTGTTCCTAGCACAAACTGTCTACCCGGTGCAGCAGCTCGTTTAGCGATTTGAATTGCCGCTTCATTGATTTCCTTCACTTTATTTTCTAAGCCGTATCTGGCCAATTTAATCGCATTTGCGCCGTATGTATTCGTTTGGATAATATCTGCACCTGCTGTGATATAGTCCTGGTGGATCTTCTCGATAATTTCTGGTCTTTCGATGTTTAGTTCCTCATTGCAATAGTCAATTCCATAAGAATATAGCAGCGTCCCCATTGCTCCATCTGCCGTTAACACACTTGTTTGTAGTTTATCTAACAATCCCACTCGCACCCATCCTCTCTACAATAAAAAAAAGCCCACTTTTAAAAAGAAGGCTTTACGAGTATAATAATTCGTCCCTTCTCATCTTTCAGACTATTATATGTCTGCTGGATTTAGCACCTGACCTAAACGGCAGGTTGCTGAAGCTTCACAGGGCCAGTCCCTCAGCTTCTCTTGATAAGAATTAAATATTCAGTTTTTTAGTTAGACATATCGTACCTTTAATAAACTAAAGCGTCAAGTACATTTTAGAATTTTCTTTATATTTAACTGGCGATTTATCGATTTATGCCAATAAAAATAGGACCAAAATTGAATTTTGGCCCTACAATATCATCTAAAATTAAATTCTTGCACCAATTAACGCTGCTGTATCTTTCCCATTTTGAATACAAGCACCGATGCCAACCCCATAATACGAACATCCAGCCAGTACCACATTAGGCATCACAACTGCCATTTTCTCCTTCAAAGATTGAACCGCTTGTCCATGCTCTAAGTGATAATTTGGCATTAAATCATTCCATTTGGTCACTTCGACAACTTGAGGCTTCCCAGTTAATTTCAAGCTCTTTTCGATATCTTGTAAAGCGACTTGAACTAACTCTTCCTCACGCATATCTTTCATCTTTTCAAATGCAGGATTTGTGCTTTTGTAGAACATACGAACAAGCAAATGGCTATTTTCAGATGTATGCTTCCACTTGCGACTTGTCCATGTACACGCATTGCATTTCACATCGCTATTTTCGGAAACGATAAAGCCGGTACCTTCAGCAGGAAGCTGTTCATCCGGAATGTCAAACCCGAGATAAATACTAATGAGAGATGAATTTTTTAGTTTATTAAAATCAGCGTCCAATTCTTCGTCTTGCAATAGACTTTGTGCCACATTATGTGGAGTTGTTAATATAACGTAATCTGCTTCGATTGACTCATGATTAGAAAAGGAAACCTCATATCTATCTTCATTTTTCGCAACTTTCGTTGTGTGTACTCCTTTTAAAATAGTAGCATCGCTTAGCTCTTTTTCTAAGCGATCTATTAATGCAGAAAGGCCATTTTTAAAAGAAATAAACTTTTTATTGGAAGCACTTTGGAATTTTTCTTTATTCGCTTCTAAACCTTTGATAATGCTACCGTATTCATCTTTATAATCTACTAAATAAGGTAATGTGGAAGCCAGTGTTAGCTTATCTAGATTTCCAGAATATACACCTGATAGGACAGGTGCTATTTGTTTTTCCACTAACTCTTTACCTAAGAAATGCTCTAAAAAAGATCCAATCGAGCTATCTTTTGTAAAGCTTTCATTAGGCAACTCAAAATCTTTCAACGCCTCTTCTTTACCTTCTTCAGAAACTAATGTGCTACTTTCTAACGATTCCTCACTCGTTGGTATACCAAATACCGTATCCGCAGGGATGGCGTGCAACTCATTATTCGTATATATATAAGAAATACCTGTTGCATTATAGACAAGTTCGTCTTGTAAATTTAACTCTTCGACTAAAGGCAAAACTCCTGCATTGCGTGCAACAATGGAGTCTGCTCCGGTTTCCATGATAAACTCTCCATTACGGACAGAATGAATTTTTCCCCCTAAATAATCATTCGATTCCACTAAAACTAACTCTATATCTAAGGCTTTTTCTATTTTAAGCTTTTGCAAATAGTGCATAGCAGAAAGTCCTGTAATTCCTCCGCCAATCACAATTACTTTTTTCAAAATGCTCACTCCTTGTCTTAAATCCGGTATTATTCACTACCTCTAGTATAATCATTATATAAAATATGCGGTATGATTTACCTCACTATTCTTTCCCTATTCCATTAGAAATCCGCAATAGTTTTCCATTTCGTCAAATTCACAAAAAAATCCTTCTATCAGCTAGCATTGCTAATAGAAGGATTTTCTCATAATGGACGTATTACTGCACGTACCGGACTTCCATCTGCACCTTGAATCCTAAGAGGCAAGGCTATTAGTTCATAATCACCAGGATCAATATCTAGTAATGATAGATTTTCTAAAATATGCACCCCATGACGATAAAGCGCATGATGAGCTGGCAAGTCTTTACTATTCAAATCATCAACTGAAGGATGGTCGACTCCGATTAAAAAGATACCTTTTTCCTGCAAAAACGCACCTATATTTTCTTTTAATAGGGGAATTTTTGTTGGAAATTGTTCCTCATTAATCGTTTTAGCTGTTTTTAAAAGTAATCGTTCCGCGCCATCGAGATCAAACACTTGCAACTCTTCTCTTCCAATTAACTCTAATCCCGTCACATCCACTACTTTTGCACGTCCAATATAAATATTAATATCGAGCTGTTCAATTGTCGGTGCTTGGTTATCAAAATGAAACGGAGCATCGGCATGCGTCCCTGTATGCACACTCGTTGTGATTCGTCCTATATTAACGGAACCAGTCTGTTCTTTCGTATATGCAAGTTCAAATTGAAATGGCGTATCGCCTGGCCAAGTACCGATTTTATTTGAAAAGGCTTGTGAAATATCTATCCATTTTGTCATTGCCAACCCCCGCTATAAATTCGTTCTCAAATCCCATAATTCAGGGAAAAATCGATGATCCAGCACTTTACGTAAATAATTCACGCCGGATGAACCACCTGTTCCAGTTTTAAAACCAATAATACGTTCCACTGTTTTCATATGGCGGAAGCGCCACTGTTGTAGCCAGTCCTCCACATCTACGAGCTTTTCTGCTAACTGATACAAATTCCAGTACTTATCCACATTTAAATAGACTTCCTTCCAAGCACTCGCAACCGACTTATCTCCACTATACGTTACGGAATAGTCACGCTTCACAACCGCCGGATTCAGCGCAAATCCTGCTTTTGCTAGTGCTTGGATAGACACATCATAAATGCTCGGTGCATGGAACGCTTTTTCTAGCTGCTCATGTAAGGCTGTATCTTGTTCGTAGATTTTCAGAATATGCTTCGTTTTATAGCCCAGTGCAAATTCAATTTGTCGGTACTGGTATGATTGAAATCCAGATGCTTTTCCTAGTGTATCCCGAAACTCTAAATACTCAGCTGGCGTTAATGTTGATAATACATCCCAAGCTTGAATAATCTGTGTTTGGATTTTCGTCACACGAGCGAGCATCTTAAAGGCAGCTTGCATTTTATCATCTGAAATTGCTTGGATAGCATTAGTTAATTCGTGCAATATTAACTTCATCCAAAGCTCGCTTACTTGGTGAATTACAATAAATAACATTTCGTCATGATGGCCCGATAACCGTTTTTGACTCGATAAAATGCTATCAAGCTGCAGATAATCACCGTAAGTCATATCATCTCGAAAATCAGTGTGAATTCCTTTTTCACTTTTCGGATCCGAATTATTCTCTGCCATTTAACCCCTCCTTTTTAAGCAACAACATCTCGCTTATTTTCGAATTTTTTATATGCCTCTTCTTTCATTATTTTCTTTAGAATTTGCACTGTTTTCCATACATCTTCAAAAGAGTTATATAATGCAAGCGGCGCTAAACGAATACCATTTGGAGAACGGAAATCTGGAATGACTTGAAATTCCTTTAATGCTTTACAAATACGTGCTGCTTCTTCATGCACTAAATATATATGACCCCCTCGACGGTTATGTTCTTTTGGACTGGCAATCATAAACTGATGGTCACTCAACTCTTCTTCTATTAGTAATGTCATATAATCCGTTAATTTCAATGATTTATCACGAATGGCATCTATCCCTGCCTCTGCGAATATTTCCAGTGAACCATATAATGGAGCGGCACTTAATATATTTGGCGTCCCGATTTGGTAAGCACTCGCATCAGTTGCGGGTGTCATTTGAATCGAAAGATCAAACTGCTTTTCTTTGTCAGAACCAAACCATCCAGCAAGTCCTGGTTTTTGTCCGAAATGTTTTTGATTCACATATAAGCCTCCAACGGCTCCAGGTCCTCCGTTTAAATGTTTGTAATTACACCAAAAAGCAAAGTCCACATCCCAATCATCTAACTGATGTGGAATAGATCCGATCGAGTGACATAAGTCAAAGCCAATTAAAATATTTCGTTCATGCGCCGCTTTCGTCAACTCTTTTATACTTAAAATTTGACCACTTCTATATAACACGCTCGGCAAAACAATAAGCGCTACATCTTCTTTCATTGCTTCTACTATATCCGCTTCGTTTAGCGTGTCCCCATCACGACTTTTTACTAATTTCATATGCTCCTCAGGATTGTATCCATGCAAAGATAACTGACTACCAATCGCATACAAATCAGAAGGAAAGTTCAACTCATCTGCTAAAATTTTCGTGCGTGCCCCTTCCGGATGATAAAAACTGGCGATTAATTGATGTAAATTCGATGTGGTAGAACCAGTAATAATCACTTCTTGCTTTGAAGCTCCAACAAGTGGCGCACACATTTCACTTAACCTATCGGAGAAATAAAACCATGGATGCTCCCCTTGCGTCCACCCATCGATCCCGTATTTCTTCCATGAATCTAGTAAGATGAGCAGTGACTGTTCCGCTCGTTTTGACAATACCCCTAAAGAATTCCCATCCATATAAATAACATCTGGCTGCACATAAAACTCCTCACGAAATTTTT
The DNA here is from genome assembly GCF_056396485.1 of Psychrobacillus sp. 05T411. Lineage (NCBI taxonomy): Bacteria > Bacillati > Bacillota > Bacilli > Caryophanales > Bacillaceae > Psychrobacillus > Psychrobacillus sp. 05T411. The sequence continues at coordinate 43,812 of NZ_JBFTLO010000004.1, forward strand.
TTAAAGCATCCAGCTCATCTAATTTCTTTGCATATTCCAACGTTATTTCTCTCTCAATCATCCCTTATCACCATCCACATCGATTATTTTGAAAATTCTTTCTACTGAACTTAATGATATGTTCTATGTTATGTAGTGTCAATTAAACTATGATTAGACTGACGAAAGGAGCTAGTTATGATTTTGATATTGCCCTCAACTTTATTAGTTAGAAAAATATCCCACTCAAAAAAAGAAGCTGTCTCATAGTCCATTTACTAACTAGGAGACAGCCCTCTTTCTTATTAATAACTTGAAAAATATTATGTGGTTGGAATTTCACTAGATGCACTTGGAGTATCGTAAGCAACTAGCATGACCCCAAGTTTCTCTTCCAGTTCATTCAGCTCTTGCAACTGCTCACGATCAAGATCTGCAAATGTGTTATCTTTCATCTAATTACTCATCCTTTCTTTTCAGTTAGTCTGGCCATCAAAAAAGAGATTATACAAAAAAGGAAAAGCATAGTAAGTGCTTTTCCCAGTTACTTATCTTCGAATGTTTTTATACCCTCATTATTAATAGTCGCTTGTTGATAAAGTACCATTAACGATAGAGACTCCGTTGCTGGTCCCAATTCTTGATACGCCCATAGATAGATATTTTTGAGCGTCCTCAGCTGTTCGAATTCCTCCGGATGCTTTTACCTTAACTTGTTCACCAGATACTTCATTCATAATTTGAACAGATTCTTCCGTTGCTCCGCCACTTCCAAATCCTGTTGAAGTTTTCACATAATCAATACCACACTCTCTTGCAATCCACGATACTTTTGATATTTCATCATTTGTTAAATAACATACTTCTAAAATAATCTTAATAGTAAGATCTGGGTATTTTTCTTTAATTTCTAGAAATTGCTTCATTTCGTTTTTCACGCTATGGAAATGGCCATTTTTAACATCACTAATATTAATAACATAATCGATTTCTTCTGCTCCATCCTGCACGGCCAGTTCCATTTCCAATAGTTTAACAGCTGTTTTGTTGGCACCTAATGGGAACCCAATCACCGTGCAAACCTTTACTTTTGTATTAGCTAACAATTCTGCCGAGCGTGATACGTAATGTGGATTTACACAAACGGTAGCAAATTCATATTGTGCCGCCTCTTGACATAGCTTTTCAATCTGTTCATTTGTGGCATCTGCCTTTAATAGCGTATGATCGATCATAGATGCAATTGTCATAATTATTCCCTCCATTATTTTACTTCGGCAAATTTCTTCGAATCGTCAACATAATTATTAACATTCGATTCATCGATTAAACCTGTCTCAGCATTCATAATTTTATCTACTTCTTCGCCATTTCCTGCTTTAATTGCTGTTTGAATTGCTAGAGATCCAAGTGAAATAGGATCATTAATCACAGTTGCTTGGAATGAACCATCTGCAATTTTTTTAACAGCTTCCATTAATCCATCAACTCCGACTACTTGGACCTCATTTATTTTACCCATTTGAGTTAATACTTGAACAGCACCCAGAGCCATATCATCATTATGTGCATATACAAGGTTTACATCTGGATGTGCTTGTAGTAAATCCTGCATCGATGAAACTGCTTTTGCACGAATGTAGTCATTGTATGGTCCTTCAATAATTTTAATTCCAGCTACTTTTCCTACCGCTTCGTGGAAACCATCATGGCGTGCCTTTGTTACTGTTCCACCTGCATCACCTTGTAGCTCAATAATTTTTCCGGAAGCAGAGTCTCCACCTAAAAGTTCAATAGCTTTTTCCCCTGCAATACGACCCATTTCTTCATTATCACGACCAATATAAGAAACCACTTCTTCTTTTGTAGCTCGGTCAACAGTAATGACTGGAATACCTGCAGCCTCTGCAGCTTTTAAAGCTGGAGCAACTGCTGAAGGATTTACGGGATTAATAAGAAGAACATCTATCCCTTTTGTAAGAAGGGATTGTACATCCGTATTTTGTTTTTCAATATTATTTTGAGCATCAACAACAATCAATTCCACACCTTCTGCCTCAGCAGCTTCTTTTGCTCCATCTACTAAAGATGTGTAAAAAGGGGATTCAAGTGTAACTTGAGAAAAACCTATTACTAGTGATTTATCATCTTTATCATTTGTTGAACCTGAATCTCCAGATTTATCTTCCCCACATGCTGCTAAAACAAGTACCATTGTTATCCCAAGTAAACCTATTAGCCATTTTTTCATCATTCCGTTCCCCCTACTTTTTATTAGAAATATATTGATTCATAATTAAAGCTAAAACGATAATAATCCCCATAAATATTGACTGATAGTATGATGATAATCCTAGTAAATTAAAGATATTAATGATCATACTCATAATTAGCACACCGATGAACGTTCCTCCGACGCCACCCTTACCACCGAAAAGACTTGTTCCCCCTAATACAACAGCAGCGATAACATCTAATTCCAGTCCCGTTCCAGCCGTGGGTTGTCCAACTGTTAGCCAAGCACTCATCAAGATACCTGCAACTCCTGCTAATGCTCCAGATATTACAAAACACCATGTTACATATTTACCAACTCTAATGCCTGAAAGTCTGGATGATTCTTCATTTCCTCCAACCGCATAAATTTTCCTTCCAAAAGTCGTATATTTTAAAACGACAATTGCTACGATTGTTAACACAACCCAAATCACCGCAGTAAGAGGAATTCTACCAAACACATTGCCTCCAAGCATAGTGAAACTATCAGGCAAGTCATACACAGGCTCACCGTTCGTTGTTAAAAGAGCCAACCCTCTTGCACTCACCATCATTGCAAGAGTCGCTATAAAAGCGGGAACCTTAAATTTAGTGGAAATGAATCCGTTTACGAAACCTAATCCTGCTCCGACAATTAGCGTGATGAATATAGCTAATCCAGGATTCATACCAGTGCTTAGCAAGATTGATACACACATACCCGTTAAAGCTAAAATCGCTCCTACAGATAGGTCTATACCCGCAACTAAAATAACAAAAGTCATCCCAATACTAACAATTCCCACAAAAGACGATTGTTGAAGTAGATTTAGAATATTTTGTGTAGAGAGAAATTGATTTGATAATAAACTACCAATAAAAATAAACACTAAAAAGATAAAAAATAGATTATATTTCTTTAATATATATTTAAAAGATGGTAGTTTCTTTTCCGTCTCATGCAATTCTTCAACTTTTATAGTCATAATACATCCCCCTTGCCCTTAGCCTGACACGGCGAAGTTCATAATATCATTTTTATTTTCTGCCGGGCGTGTAAATTCTTTAATTACCTTACCTTCAAACATAATCAACACTCGATCGCAAACCGTAATCAATTCTTCAATTTCAGAAGTTGCCATAATAATGCTTGAGCCTTGACCAGAGATTTCCTTCATAATGTTATAAATCTCATCTTTTGCACCTATATCAATTCCTTGAGTCGGTTCATCAAATAAAAGAAGTTTAGAATTATGAATTAGCCATTTGGCAATAATCACTTTTTGTTGATTTCCTCCACTTAAGTTTCCCATTGGGACATGTATACTACTTGCCTTGATATTTAACCTCTGAATAGTATCCTGCATTGCCATCTTCATATCCTTTTGGTTCACAAAGCTTCCTTTAGAAAAGGAATGAAGGGATGGTAACATTGCATTTTCTAATATTGATAGTTCTAAGTTAGCCCCTTCTGTTTTTCTATTCTCTGGAACTAATCCGATTCCTAAATCTACCGCAAAACTCGGAGAGGGTATCGATTTCTTTTCTCCATTCATATATAGCTTGCCTGATTGAATAGCATCTGCTCCGTAAATCGCTCTTAGTAGTTCTGTTCTTCCCGAGCCAACTAAACCATATAGGCCAAGAATTTCCCCTTTTCCGACAGTAAAAGATACGTCCTTAATTTTTTTATTTGTGAATCCTTCTACTCGTAAAAATTCTTCTTTGGTCGAGGTTACATGCACCTTTTCTTCTTTTTCAATAGAACGGCCCGTAATATGATAGATTAATTCCGGTTGTTTAATATTCTTCAAACTATCTGTAATAATCCATTTTCCATTTCTTAATACAGTTACTCGATCTCCAACAGCATATAGCTCATCTAGCTTATGAGAAATATAAACTATCGTATATCCTTGGTTCTTGAGTAATTCAATTACATCAAATAGTTTCAATACTTCATCGCTAGAGAGAGCAGTTGAAGGCTCATCCATCACAATTATTTTACATTCAGACTTAATTGCCTTTGCAATTTCAGTCATTTGTTTTAGTCCCATACTTGCTTCGGAAGTTTGCAGATTTGGTGAGGCAGATATCCCCAATAGAGAGAAAATCTTTTTAGATTGTTCGTTAATCTTTCTCCAATTAATAAAACCACCACCCGGTTTTAAATAATCTCCAAGAAAAATGTTTTCTGCTAGACTCAATTCTTCTATTAATGAAAGTTCTTGATGTATAGTAGAAATACCTAATGCCATACTGTCAGCAGGTGTTTTAATACTTACATTTTTTCCTTCAAGCAATATTTCTCCTTCATCTTTTGTGTACACGCCTGCTAATATTTTCATCAATGTAGATTTCCCAGCCCCATTTGCCCCTATTAAACAATGTACTTCTCCTTTTTCCAGTGAAAAATTTACGTTTTGAAGAGCCTTTACGCCCGGAAATGATTTAGATACATCTTTCATTTCAAGTATGTTACTCACTTTGTTCTGCCTCCTTTCTTCAACTTCTCCATGACTGGAAATAATAATTGATTTAATTCAAGATAGCTTTCAAAAAGTAAATCGTATTTTTCTTTCATCTCAGTATTAGGTGTATACGTTTTTTTCATCTCGACCATAGATGACGATGCCTCTACTAAACATGAATATTTCCCCAGACCAAATGAGGCAATGATAGCTGCTCCCTTAGACCCTGTTTCGATGTCTTTTGGAATCGAAATTGGCACTCCCGTCACATCACTAATAATCTGCATCCACGACTCATTTTGTGTACCACCGCCACCCGCAATAATTCGTTTAACAGGTATTGTAGATTCGTTAAATGTGCGTATAACATTTCTTGTACCAAATGCAACCGCTTCCAAGATTGCTCTATATATATGATATTTATTATGAGAAAGTGTCAGCCCTATAAAAGCACCCGTTGCATATGGCGTTTTGTAAGGAGTTCGATTTCCCTTCCAACTATCCAGCATTAGAAGTCCGTCACTTCCTGGTTCAATATGTTGAATCTCTCTCTCTAGTTCCTTGTATACTTCCAACTTGTTAGGTTGATGCTCATAAAATTCCTTTAGAAACCATGAGATGATAGAACCACAGGAGAGTTGACCTCCTTCTAACAACCACATATCCTGTACGAGCGGTGAATCATATGGTCCCCACAAAGAATCATTAAATATTGGTTCTTCATGGTGCATTAAATGTACAAAACTAGTTCCAGTGGTCATATTAAGATTTCCTGGTTTAAGTGCTCCTGCGCCAATCATCCCTATATGGGCATCTATGCCCCCTTGAAATACCGGTATTCCAGCCTCTAACGATAAGAAGTCAGCGGCCTCCTGCGTAACAGTACCTACCAAGTCACCAACATGTATAATCTTAGAGGGCCAATGCCTTGTAATACCTTCAAGATCTATACCGTGTAAAAACTCTTCGGAAAATCCACCAAGTCGTTCAACATACCCCCATTTACAGGTAGCGTTGCATTGTGAGCCTACTAATTCACCAGTTAATTGATAGTTCATCCAATCTATTTGCTCTACAATCCTTTTACCAGTTAGATCATAATTCTTTTTTAACCACAATGACTTTGTCAGCATCCACTCAATGGAGGTTTTTCCTCCAGAATAGCGTAATCGCTCTTTTACCTGAACATGTAAATTTTCATTGATTTCATCTTCCTCGTCTGTTGACCGCTGATCCATCCAACATTGGGCTAAATCGATTGGTTGTAAATTTTCATCTGTTAATAAAACAGTTGATGAGGTTGCGCAAAGTGCAATTCCTTTAATCCGTTTACGATTTACTGCTTTGATAACAGACTGCATAGCTGTTTGTAAAGCAATCCACCAGTCATTCGCATCTTGCTCCGAATGACCGTTACTACCGTTATGCGTTGGATAAGCAGCACTTGCATTATAAAGCTGCTCTCCTTCAGTAGTATAAACACCGACCTTCAAAGATTGAGTTCCTAAATCGATACCTAGTACATAATCTTTCATCATTTTATTCGCCCGGATAGATTAAAATTTTATTGAAAGCTAATTCTTTGTTTTTTAGTTTTTCAAATACTTGTGGTGTTTCTTCTAAATCAAAACGGTGAGAAACAATTTCCTCTGTTTTAATTTTCCCTTGTGCCATACATTCAATTGCATACGTCCATTCTTTTCCTGGAAATGGATCAGAGAAGGAATTCCAAGAACCCTTAAGCGCAATTTCATAGCGCATAAGTCTATCTACGGATTTAGCTGATAGATTAAGTGACTGGTTAGAAATACCAAGGAATACTACTCGTCCCATTTTTCCTGTGATAGACACTGCTTGATCCTGAGCAATAGGTGAACCTGAAGTATCTAGTACTACATCTATACTTACATCTGCTAATGCTTCCATTATGTTCTCTTTCATTGAGTTAACGACATGGTCTGCACCTAAAACTTTTGCTATTTCTAGTTTTTCATCAAAGATGTCTATAGCAATCACTTCTTTTGCTCCCATTTCACGGGCAAATTGAACTGCAAACATTCCAATTGCACCAAGTCCAATAACAACCACCGTGTCACCTTTTTTCAAATCGCCTCTCCAAAGACCATGAACGGCATTTGCTGCTGGATCGACCATTGCGCCTGCATCATAAGAAATTGTGTCATCTAGTTTCAAGATATTCTCTTTACCTACTTTAATGTAGTTAGCCATAGCTCCGTCAGTTCTTGAGCCGTAATAATTATAGGAATCACACAATCCATATTTCCCTTGCTTACAATATACACATTCACCACAAGGTACTAATGGTGCAATTGTTACGCGATCTCCTACTTTCCATTCTGTCGCTTCTGAACCACATTCAATAATTTCTCCCGCAAATTCATGACCAAGCGTTAAGCCTTTGTAATAAGCACCTTTAACTAATGCCCTAGGAATATCAGAACCACAAATACCCACTGCTTTCACTTTGATCAATACTTCAGTTGCTGAAATCGTTGGTATTTCTATTTCCTCTACTTGTAAATTTCCAGGTTCATATAATTTGACTGCTTTCATCATCTAAATACATCTCCTTTATACATATCTCTTTAGCTAATTCTTCATCTATGAAAAGGGTATTAACATATCCTCCATTTAAGGCACCTATCACACTAGTTGCCTTCTCTTTCCCAGCTGCAAGCGCAATTGAATACTCTTTACTTCGTAATTCTTCTAACTCAAGCCCTATCGTTCGCTCGTTTAAGCTTCGATCAACGAGCTCACCAGTAATAGAAAAATACCTAGAACAAATATCCCCAACTGCATTTTTTTCAATCAACTCTTCGTATGTATCTCCTTTAAAATATCCACCTTTATAGAGAACCGAATCGTATGAAACATTTCCTATTCCAAATAAGGCAATATTACTTTTCTTCCCGAGTGTCAGTGCCTGTTCTATATTAGAATCTGTCATGATGGCTTCAGCAATTATGGAAGAATCTACAATAGATGGGACAGGTAAGTGATAATGCTCCGCACAAAAAGCTTGCGATAGTTTTTCAAGCAGTGCTCCTGATCCAGTAGAATATGAACTTTTTGCAACCCCGCCATTTAATTGGACAATTTTCATATTAGGTAATACTTTTTTCTTTAAATAAGGAACAACATGACTTAAACTAGTTCCCCAAGATAATCCCAAGATGGAATCGTCTTCGCAAATTTCATATAGATAAGCTGCAACAGCTTTTCCGACATCATTCAAAACAAGTTCTCTTTCATGTAAATACACAGGCAATACAAATACCTTTTTCAAGTTATATTTTTCTTTAATCTTACTTTCTAATTTTTGAACAGAACTAAGTGTATAATTTATTTCCACCTTTATAATACCGGCCTTAAATGCTGCATCTATTATTCTACTAATGGTCGCCCTTGAGTAATTGAGCTTTTCAGCTATCTCTTTTTGAGTTAATTTCATTTCGTAATAGAGCTTTGCAACTTTAATCATTTCTACTTTTGAGTACATGTTTCCCCCTCCACGAAACTTTGTTCACTACATAAAATTTTGTTCTAAATGTATTATAATCGAAAGATTCTAATATGTAAGCGTTTGCTCATACAATGAACAAAATTTCAATTGTTTCTGAAATTAATACAATTAGTATTCTTATCACTAGTTTTGTAATGGAATAAAAAATAAGCGCAATGCCATTCACCATTCGAATGAGATTGCGCTTATTTTGAAATATCTTTTAGTCAACTATTCACTATTACTTTTGAATAGCAGCCAACTGGCTTTCTCTTACTTCTTTCGCAGCCTCCACCATCACTTTCAAACCTTCGATTGTTTCTTTTTCTTTTCTTGTTTTCAAACCACAGTCTGGGTTAATCCAAAATTGTGTTGGCTTGATTGTTTGAAGTGCTCGATTAATATTTTGTTTCATCTCCTCTTTACTCGGAACACGTGGGCTATGAATGTCGTAGACGCCTAAACCAATTTCTTTATCATAGGTGTTTTTTTCAAATGCCGAAATGATTTCCCCGTGACTTCTTGATGTTTCAATCGATATTACATCTGCATCTAGGGCACTAATAGAACCGATGATACCGCTGAATTCCGAATAACACATATGCGTATGAATTTGCGTATCATTTTTAACTGATGAAGTTGCCAGTTTAAATGCATAAACAGCTGCATTTAAGTACTCGTCGCTTTTCTCAGGATCTAGCGGCAATCCTTCTCGTATCGCAGGTTCATCTACTTGAATCATTCCGATGCCATTCTTTTCAAGCTCCTCGATTTCCTGACGAAGTGCGTATGCAATTTGGTTCAACACTTCAAAACGAGGGATATCGTCACGTACAAATGACCAGTTCAAAATCGTTACAGGTCCTGTCAACATGCCTTTTACTGGCTTCGTCGTTAAAGATTGTGCATAAACACTTTCTTTCACTGTAATCGGCGCACTAAACGCAACATCCCCCAAAATAAGTGGAGGTTTAACACAACGCGAACCGTATGACTGAACCCAGCCAAACTGTGATACCGCAAAACCATCGAATTTTTCACCGAAGTATTCCACCATATCTGTTCTTTCAAATTCACCGTGAACTAAAACATCAATGCCAATGTCTTCTTGAATTTTGATCCATTTTTCAATCTGTTCCTGAATAAATTGTTCATATGCTTGATCCGTTATTTCCCTTTTACGCCATTTCGATCTAGTTTGTCTTACTTCCGGTGTTTGTGGCAGACTCCCAATTGTCGTTGTAGGGAGAAGTGGTAAATTGAATCGTTGTTGCTGCTTTTTAATACGTTCTGCAAATGGCAATGTACGATTCACATCTTTTTCTGTTAGCTTTTCGATATTTCCCTTCACTTTTGCATTTTGTCTATACTTGGAGTTATTTAAGACGGACAGGGCATTTCTACTGTCTTCAAGTCCCGCCTCAATTGCCACTGCTCCTTCATGTACTCCTTTACTCAGCAGAACAATTTCCGTAAGCTTTTCATCAGCGAATGCCAGCCCTCCTTTTATAACCTGTTCCAATCGTTCTTCCAGTTTCGTACTAACCGGTACGTGTAAAAGAGATGCGGAAGGTTGAACAATAAGTCGATCTTTTTCAACAGATGTTTGAATTTCGTTTAGAAGTGCCACTTTTTTATCTAAATCTGCACGCCATACATTTCGTCCGTCAATGACACCTGCAAAGAGAACTTTGTCTTTAGGAAATCCATATTTCTGTAGTAGTTCAAGTGAATCACCATGAACAAAGTCGAGCCCTAATCCTTTCACTGGCAATGCGGCAACCGCTTCATAATTAGCAACTTTTTCAAAATACGTTTGCAGGATGATGTTGAGTTTTGGAACTGCCTCCTGAATTGCAGCATAAACTTGTTTCACTTGCTCAAACTCTTCGCTAGACAGTTTACTAGTCAAAATAGGCTCGTCCACTTGAACCCACTGTGCTCCCGCCTCCTCAAGTCCCTTCAACACTTGAATATACAGTGGTGTGAACTGTTGTAATAAAGAAATGAAATTCTCAGTCCTCGCCAGTTTAATATATGTAACTGGTCCTAAAATAACAGGTTTACCGTTGATACCCAGCTTCTCTTTTGCTTCTTTATAAAAAGTAAGTGGACGATTTTCTACTAATTCCGGTGTTACACCTTCGAGTTCCGGTACGATATAATGATAATTTGTATTGAACCATTTCGTCATTTCCGATGCTACTGCATCTTTATTTCCACGGGCAATTGCAAAATAAGTTTCCAAAGACACTTTTCCACCCTTGTATTCAAAACGCTTTGGAACAACACCAAACATAACAGACGTATCTAGCACATGATCATATAGTGAAAAGTCTCCTACCGGAATAAGATCTACTCCCAATTCCTTCTGTTTACGCAAACTCTCTAGGCGTATTGCGCCCGTTGTTGCTAACAGCTTTTCTTCTGAAATATTACCATTCCAAAAGCCTTCTAATGCTCTTTTCCATTCACGTTTTTCACCAATTCTTGGGTATCCAATATTCGAACTTTGTACGTTTACCATGCATATTATCCCCTTTTAAGTTTATATTTTTTTGAATATATAAATCTGTGATTGTCTCTTTCCAAACCACCCCCTTTCCGTTTTCTCTACATATTTCAATAAAAAAAAGCGATGTCCCAGCCATCTTCGGCTGAGCTATCGCTCAAAGTTAAAAGTAGGAAACAATAGGACTAATCCACCGATACGATGAAAAGAGTCCTTCGCCCCCACCTCTCAACCCCCGAAGAAAGTGTTGCTTCATACGATATAAAGGCAGGTATACTGGCTCGTGCTTCACCCTTCTGCTGGCCTTCCCACGATTGCTCGCAGTGGCTGTTTCAACAGTCGTCCACACTTACAGTTGCGGGGACAGCTTCGGTATTTCACCGAATTCCCTTTTAAACCATAATGGTACCAATGTATCGTTAACATGCTATCTATTCTGATTTTAAATACAAAAAAGAGTCTGCTCCTAATAATTATTAAAGGAGCAGACTCTTCGTATGAATAAGTCTTTTCCTCATCTACCAAGTCATTTAATCGACTTGCTGGAATTAGCACCATGCCATAACAGGCGGTTGCTGAGGTGTCATCGGGCCAGTCCCTAAACCTCTCTAGATAAGAAAAACTATTGAATTTTATTGTTGCTTACAACTCTACTTCATTATCTAAAAATTTACAATACTATTTTTCAAAAAAGAATTTTTCCTTTTTTACATTTATGGATTTGTCGACCACAATCCAGCCGATTTAAGCAAGATTCTTGGATGCATTTTAAGCTGAGCAACCATGAAGTCTGCGATGTCTTCCGGTTGCATTACTGTTTCCGGATTGCCATCTGTTAAATTTAGTTCAATTGCCATATCAGTAGCTACCGTGCTTGGCGTTAACGTAACGACACGAATATTATGCTTTCTTACTTCTAGCATTAACGATTCGCTTAAGGCGATAACCGCAGCTTTTGATGCACTATAAGCACTTGTTACAGGTGCTCCTTTTTGTCCGGCAGTAGAAGAAATATTAATGATATCCCCTGTTTTTCTCTCAATCATTTCAGGTAATACTGCTCGAGTTACGTAATAAGTCCCCATGACATTTACTTGAATAATTTTTGCCCATTCTTCTGGATCTAGTTCAAGGAAATTGCCGAATTTACCTATACCCGCATTATTTACTAAAATATCAATAGAACCGAGTTCTTCTCTAATTTTAGCTACCGCTTGATCTACAGATTCCATATTTGCAACGTCCGCAGTTGCTATAGAAACTTTCACTCCATATTCTTTTAACTCGGCTGCAACTTGCTCCAAATTTTCAATTGTACGTGCTAATAGTCCAACATGAATACCTTCTTTTGCAAATGCGATCGCTGTAGCTTTTCCTATACCACGACCTGCTCCTGTAATAAGGGCAGTTTTTCCAGTAATTGTTTGCATTGATTTCTCTCCTTTTTGTAATAAAAATTATGTACATTCTCTATACAGATTACCGTCACTTATCTGAAATGTATACTAATCTGCTTTTTCATCATATCCAATAACTGGTTATACATAACCAAACCAGTTCCTACTTCCCGTTTCACTCTTCATTTATGTAAAATTACGGTATTTAGCACCATTTTTAATGAAGATTTCTAAAGTACCATTTTTACCAACTATCCCCACATGTACTTGAAAGCTCCAAAAATAGCTGACTATAATAAAGAGAGTGAAATCTATCTTCATTTAACAGGGAAAATTAGTAATCACACATTGGAATCATTCAACTATGGGCACCAACTTGCACCGGTGAAGTTTAAAGCGATTTATGATAACAAACATGAATTCGATTTCCTCGCAACTACCGAATCACTGGACGGAACAAAGTTTGGTGGAGCTAGTATTGATTCTTTACAAGAATAAACGATTCATTTATATGCACAAGTACCACTGCCAGTTTCAGAACGTGAGAATTCATTAGTGTTTGTCATCACCGATAGTGAAGGCGAACACGAAGTCATCCTTCGTTAAAGAGAAAAAGCATCGATGCACATATACGTTATATGCATCGGTGCTTTTGTCATTTTTATGTATTACTCCTCCAAATAATCAACCAACATCAAAATCAAACCGACCATTAAAAAAAATATCCCAAAACCTATCACACCGCCACTTGATGTTAATAACTGCTTTAGTATCAATACAATGCCATAGATACTCATAGCAATCGCTATCCCCATCGGTCTAACATATATTTTTCCTTTTTTATTTTTCCTATTATTTAGAAGTACAACACCTAATACGATAAAAACTACTCCGTAGACACGTGAAATAATATTTCCTATCATACTATATGACCCATGAGTTATATTTGCCAATATAATTCCAAATAAAATAGCTAGTATACTAACGGTTACCCTCATAAAAATCTCCACCTCAAACAATCAAAGTAAAGACTTCTACCGTATGAATACATGGTAGAAGTCTTCAGAAATTTAACTTACATCATTAGTAATACATGCCATTTCTTTTTTCGGACAATTCATGCGCCAAACGAATCGTTGAAGCTGCTAGCTCCGCATAGGATACTTCTTGCTCAGGGTTAAACTTGTTTTGATCTGCCTCTACTAATCCCATAGAACTTGCTAGTGCAACATAGCCAACATTTTCTTTTTTCACTTTCGTTGCATCGGCAAAGCTCAATTTATAAATATCGCTATGCTTCGCTGCTTGCTCTAAACCTAGAACACGTATATACCAAACTGCTATTTCTTCTCTTGTAACTTGGGAATCCACATCAAAGCTCTTCGTCTCTGGTTTAATAACCCCCATTTCAACAGCACGTTCTATCGGTTGATACAAAGGATGTTTAGGATCTATATTATCAAATGTTTGATGCAAATTCTCGCTGCCCCCATAATATCCTCCTGCATAAAAATAAGTAAGCGAATTCATCACAACTTTTAACGCTTCTCCTTTTGAAATAGCAGCATCCGCATTAAAGTCTTTCTTATTTTTAATATCTATGATTTTAGCGTTAATCAGATAATTAAGTTCCTCTTCAGCCCAAGGATGTGAAATAGCTGTCGTATTACTCTCCCCATAAATGTTCTTCCATTCTCCTGTACTAGCATCTAAATAACTCAGTGGATCTTCGTTAAAAATTGGGGAATAGACTAAATCATAATGATGATTGTCTTCATCTCTTCCTTGTTTCATATAATTCAACTTTAAGCTTAATGCCTCTTTTAACTTTGCTTGTGCGTCTTCTGTAGAAATAACTTTATCAATCGATGGCCAATTTTCTATCTCTTGATATCCTACATTTAGGCTACTTAAAGAACCATCAGCAGCTATTCCTACCCCAATTTGATCCCCTTGGACAACAATACCATTTACAATTCTAGGGAAATTAAAGTGAAAAGTACCTGATCTCTCTTCGAAATACGGTTCTTCAACAGGCATAGCGTAATTGTGAAGATTGGATGGAGTCCACTCTTTTAAATATTTTACCGCTTGAGCGAGCGCTGCTTCTTGAGAGAGCGGGTTTTCTGTTTTAGGTTTTTCTCCGATTTGTTCAAGAAGATGGCTTTTAGCATCATAGTACTGAATAATCTCACCGGTATTTTTATTTATTTCTATGCTTCCGCCAGTTCCACCGTTTGCATAGTTATACATATATTGAACACTAATAATAGCCTGTCCGTTATAATTTTCTATCTCATCAATGGATGAAATGGTCAATTTTACTTTATCTGATTTAAAGTTTAGGAATTGTTCCGTAATCTTTTTAGCAGATTCTACTGTAATCCCTTTTTGTTTTGGAGGTAGTGGATTAGTTGCTAACTTTTCGATTTTCGTTACTCCTGGGAATTCTTCTACGTATCCATTTGCAGTTAGCCACTTACCTGTAGACGCATGCACACCTTGCCATTTCGAAATTGGCTGATAGACCAGCTGCACACTACGCTCACCAGTTTGATAATCGTAATTCAGTTGGTATTGCAAATCTGCTGTTATATTTCCTTTTACTTTTTCCAGTATTTCTTTTTTATCTTTTATTTGTTTTGCATCATCGAATGTAATCGGCCCTGCTTTAATAGGATTTCTGTAAAAATTCACGATTTCCCCGTTTCCAAGAACGGAGACTTCTATTCTTTGATCAGCAATGGAGACTTCATTTTCTGTACGAGCGAATGAAAAGGTGTAGCGAATCGGTTCTGTTAAAATTTGTTGAGGATAATAGTTATAAATATTTGGTTCTAGTTGATATTCATCCCCATTTAAATACTGTCCTACAAAGTCAACTGCTAATTTCTTTGCTTCTTCTTTGGATACTTTTGCTGGAAATAATGAATCTTTTTCAAGACCTGGCTGATAGTAAAATTGATCGATTTCTAATTTCTCCCCAACAAATCCAACATTCCCATATATCCGTTTTCCATCAATCATTTTCGTGAAAGAAAGATCGTAACGCACCGTATCATCCTCTGGATAAATATGTGCACCACCCATATGAAAATCACTATTCGTTAAAAAATCAAACTTTTTTGGAAATAACTCACGAAATTTCTTAATTAAATCGTTTTTCGTAAAAATTGTTTCTGTAGAAGCAACCTGAATTTGCACTTGCTCCTGTTGTCCTACTCCATTGGTCGATGCACTTGCAATGGAAGAAAACATACCAAAAGATAAGGCAGATGAAGCTATTACAATCCCAAATTTCTTTAATTTCACCAAAATAATCCTCCTAAATTTGTAGTCTCTAAATTGTACATTATATTCTGCGAATTGTGAATAATAGTTTATATATTTATGTTATTCTCTCCCTTTCTTGGTGCTCATGAACAATTCTATAGATTCTATGTTTGTTGTGAAGAAAACATGTCAAAAAAAAGGAAGAGCTTTAATTCAAGCCCTTCCTTCTTTTCAATCATCTATGCTTCTTCAGCTTGTGAGAATGCTAAAGATACTTTTTCAAATTCCTCATCTGTGTCGATAAAAGATAATTCCTCATCTTCAAATCTAAAGAAGAACACATCAATATCTTCGTCAGATTCTCCTTCAATATCCTCCACAAAACCAGCAGCTGCATATTCCACTTCATCCACTGTTAACAACCCAAGCACTTCCATTTCTTGCTCTTGGTCGTCTTCATCTAACACCGTAAAAATTTGACCTACTTCAATTTTTTCCATGTTTTCTTCCATTCTAATTTCCTCCTCACAACATTTTTTCAAAGTTCCCTTTTTAACTTACATAAGAATTATCTACTATTGAAGGGTTTTTAGCAAAAAATAAACAAAAGAAAAAATCTGGGAGAGCTTCCTTCAATGTTAATAGGAAAGAAATAATTACTCATGAAGCCTTTTCCTAATATCTTTTGAAACTTTTTTCAACGCTTTTTTGGATCCTCTCTCCATGTCGTGTTGGAATTTCCGTTCTGTATAACTAACAAATAATGAATTTAAGTCGTAACCTGCTGGATATAAGTCATTTGCTTTCCCTTCCAGTTCCATTCGTTTACTATTTACTTTCACTATTTCCTCTTTATAGAACACTAAAACATTATTAAGATTATCTTTTTTCGCGTACACAATCCCAAAATCATTGTGCTCTATTAATTTCACTCGATCTCCTACTTCGAAGTCATAAATTGCTTCTTCTTGAATAGCCGCTTCTTTTGTTTTTCTTACCTTGCTCTCTTTTACAAGCGCTAAGTCATAGTTCTTATTGTTGATATAATGCTGCGCTTTTTGTAGAACCCTCTCGCGCACATTCATCTTTTTCGAAATCCATAACGCATTACTGTCCCCCGACTTCCCTATTAAAAGTTTATACATCGGCTCTAACGCCTCGCTATTAAATTGCATCGCTGCATTCATGAAGTCGCTATGAATTTCGGAGTAACGCTTAATCTCTCCGTAATGAGTGGTTGCGACCGTTATACAGCCCATTTGATAAAATTCCTCTAATATTGCAATGGCTAGTGCTGCCCCCTCGTTTGGCTCCGTACCACTTCCGATTTCATCGAAAAGGAGTAGTGTATTATTCGTGGAGGCATTCATAATTTCGGAAATGTTTTTCATATGAGATGAAAACGTACTAAGTGAATTTTCAATGCTTTGATTGTCTCCAATATCTACGAATAGTTGGTTAAAAACGGCAACTTCAGTCCCTTCATCCGCTTCAATATGAAAGCCTGACATGACAGCTAATGTTAGTATACCTATMGTTTTTAGGACCACGGTTTTACCGCCAGCATTAGGTCCTGTAATGATTAAACTACGATAGTCCTTTCCAATTTCAAAGTTTAACGGCACACTATTTCTAGGTAACAGAGGGTGCCTACAATTTTTCAACTTAATATACCCATGATTATTTAGCTTTGGCTCGATTCCATCCATACTTTTACTAAACTTCGCCTTGGCAAAAATCATGTCATATTGACCGATGAGTTCAATATTGATATTAATTTGTTTGATTTCCTCTAGAATACTTCCTGAAAGTGTAGCTAAAATTTGATACTCTTCCATTGATTCCTCCGCTTTTATGGTGGCTAATTCTGCATTTAATTTGGATATTGCAGTTGGCTCGATAAATACGGTAGATCCTTTCGAAGAAGCTTCAATAATTGTTCCGTCTACGTGATTTTTATAAGAAGCTTTAATCGGGATTGTGAAGCGATCGTCTTTTTTACTGATAAAAAATTCTTGAATATACTCTTTGTTCGCACTACTTTTCAAAAACTTATTTAGCCGTTCTTCTATTTTTTCCTCTGTCTTCGCAATATGATTTCGAATTCGTTTTAATTCTTTACTAGCTCCCGAATCGACACTACTTCCCCTAATGGAATAATTGATATTTTCTTCGATACTAGTAAATTCCATCATGGAATAAGCGTAGGCATGTAATACAGGAGCAAAAAATTCTTTGTCCAACATAAATTTTTTTATGATTCTACAGCCCCTTAAGAAGTCCGATATAGCTACTAGCTCGGAAGGACCTAGAATCATCCCCTTTTCAAGCTTTTCCATCTGATGACTTATATTTGTAATTCCTTTCAAGGGAAGATGGTTTTCCGCGTCTAATAGTTTCCTCGCTTCTGTCGTCTCGTTTAGCCTGTTGGTAACTACTTTGCTATTTGTGCTTGGTTGAAGCTTATCGATTAATTGCTTCCCTAAACTACTGACACAATAGGTTTTCACCATTTCTTTTAGTTCCTTATATTGTAATTTTTCAAATGTCATTGTATTCATGTGTAGTCCTCCTTATTTAATCAAATTCGCCTTGGCGTATTTGCTCCTGCGCAAAGCTCGTCGCAGAAAACAGTGCGTCCAGATTTTGAATTGAGCTTGCTCAATTCACTCCTTTCAAAATCCGTGACATCCGCCGGAGGCTCTAAATTCATTCAGTAGGGCTTTCCCTCCTACTGAATAAAATTAGAAAATGCCCGCAAGAACTCTCCTACCTTTCCATATTTACGGCTTAAACCGAAAAATGGATAGAAAGCTCCTGCGGGCACCTGCCTTGTGGTCGTCACAAAGCATTTTTATCGTCAACAAATAATCAGATAGCAATGAAAAAGAGCATAGCAGGACAAATCCCACCACGCTCTTCGTCTTAACATACCAATTATGTTAAACGATTATATGGAAAAGGAAGCAGTCTTTAGGTAGGTATCCACAATGTTGCTTAAACACTGTGAAACAAGGCGCACTTAATAAACTGCAATAAAACCAGTTATTAAAAGCCTTATTAAACTAAATTAGTTTATACCTACAACCGACATACTTCACCACACCTTTAATTAGAATATTTTTAATATACCATCACTTTGAAATAGAGTCAAATTGGTAAAAATTTTATGCTTATTAAGTCGTAAATACTTGATTCTTTGCACTCTTCAAAACTTGAATAGATGAAGCTAATTTTTCTTTTTCATCCGTATTTAAGTCGATTTCGACAATCTCACTTAAGCCTTGCCTGTTTATAATCGCCGGCACACCAGCATAAATATCATTAAAGCCATATTCACCATCTAAGTAAGCCGATACTGGGAGAATGACATTTTCATTCTTTAAAATAACTTTTGTAAGTTTAGCTAATCCAATACCAATTCCGTAATAAGTTGATCCCTTGCGCTCGGCAATATGATTTGCTGCATCACGAACATTTAGTAAAATATTTTCGAGATCATCTTGAGTATATTTACTATTAGAATGGACAATGTCCAGTACTGATTTACCGCCAATTGTTGTTGTGCTAAGTGCAGCTAACTGTGAGTCACCATGCTCGCCAATTATATACCCATTAATACTTCTTGGGTCCACATTAAAATACTCTCCTAGCATAAATAAATATCTAGCTGTATCCAATAATGTTCCAGAACCAATTACTCTTTCCTTAGGGAGCCCTGAAAATTTCCATGTTGCATATGTTATAATATCTACTGGATTTGTTGCAATAATAAAAATTCCATCAAAGCCAGATTCCATCACTTTTTCCACAATGGCCTTGACTATTTTCGTGTTTTTTTCAACAACAGTCAATCGTGTTTCCTCTTCACTTTGACTTACACCAGCAGTGATGCACACTATATCTGCATCTTTACAATCACTATAATTCCCCTGCCAAACTTTCGTAGGGCAAGGAGAGTAAAGTTTGCCATGGTTTAAATCCATAGCCTCCCCTTCTGCCTTTTCGCTATTCATATCAATTAGTACCAGTTCCTCTGTTATGGCTTGATTAACTAAGGCATATGCGTAACTTGAACCAACAAATCCTGTTCCTATTACTGTAACTCTATTAACTTTATTAGCCATAAATATACCTCCTTAATTGTTCTAACAACCTATCGCTTTGTATACTTCAATTACTGGAATTTATTTTTAAGTCGCGCTTTTCGTGCAGAAGCCAATTCTTGTGATACAAACAATGAAATAGTTAGTCCAATGAGAATCGTTGAAACTGCCGCCATCGTCGGGTCAACCTGAATGCGGAGATTTTCCCACATTGCGATAGGTAATGTTTTTGTCTTTGAACCCGCTAAAAACATCGTTACGACTACTTCATCTAAGGAAATGATAAAAGCAAATAAAGCGCCTGATAGAACTCCGGGACGAATCAAAGGTAAAGTTACTTTAAAAAAAGCGCCTATAGGTGTGGATCCTAGTCCCAAAGCTGCCCATTCTAAATTACGGTCCATTCCCTTTAAACTAGCTGTTACGGTTACAAAAACAACTGGAATGGCTAAAACTGAATGTGCCAAAATCAAGCCTACAAAACTATTTGTCAAATTCAGCGGTGCAAATGAATGGTAGAGAGCAACCCCGGTAATAATCACTGGAATAATCATCGGTGCCACCATTAAAGTCATAAACAGCTTTTTTCCCCAAAAGTTTAATCTAGTAACAGTAAGTGAAGCCATAATTCCTAAAATAGTCGCTAGAACAGAAGTGAACAAAGCTATGAAAAGGCTACGCAACAAGCCGATTACCCATTCTTGATTATTAAAGAAACTGCCATACCATTTTAATGAGTAACCAGGCGGTGGAAATTCAAAAAAACTTGAGGAAGAAAAGGACATAGGTATAACCACCAAGATAGGTGAAATTAAGACAATGATAATAAGTCCTACTGTTATTCTAAGCCACATCTTATTCCAACTCCTTTAATACCGGGTTCTTACCTGTCAACAAAAGCGCTATAAATAACAAAATCAAAGTTCCTACAAATAGTAAGAGGGCTAATGCCGAAGCTAAATGCCAATTCAACGTTGTATTAATATTACTTTCTATCAACATTGAAATCATTGTTGTTTTAGAACCGCCCAATAAAGCCGGTGTAATGAAGTATCCTATTCCCATTACAAACACCAGCAGAGAACCGGAAAGAACACCTGGAATAGACAATGGTAAAAAAACCTGTGTAAACGCTTTCCACGGACGTGCTCCCATGCTTTGTGCAGCTAGAAGTAATCTTTGATCAATTCCTTCCATAACAGAGTAAAGGCTTAACACCATATATGGAAGAAGAATATGTGTCATAGCAATGACTACTCCAGTGGTATTGTAGATAAGTTCAAGTGGTTTATCAATAATCCCCATTTCCATTAGAATCATATTAATAACACCATTTTTACGCAGTAAAATTGACCAAGCAAATGTCCGAACTAACAAACTTATCCAAAAAGGAATCAAAACGGAGGCCAATATAATCTTTTTCCATAGTTTGGACGTTGTTCTTACTAACATATAAGCAAGAGGATATGCGACAATCAACGAAAAAAACGTCACAAGAAATGCTATTTTCAGCGTCACCCATAGCACTTTCAAATAAATATCCGTTGAAAAAATATGTCTAAAGTATTCTAATGTAAAGCCGCCTTCATTAAATAAACTAAGTTTAAAAAAATCCGCCATAGAGAAAACCATCAAAATCATAATATATCCCATTGGAATAATTAACAAAAGCCATTGTAACCCGGAAGTTTTTGCTAACCGATGGGAAAAAGATACCTGCTTAGCAAGTATCCTTGGTTCTTTTTTCACTTCGATCATATCTACACCCCCATTACTACTCTAAAAGCCACTGCTGAAAACGTTCGTTCACTTTATCATAGTTTTCAACCCACCATCCGCTATTTACAAAAATTTGTTTTTCCTGTTGCTCAGAAGATAGCCCCAAACGTTTTACCGATTCCTCAGATAACAAAGGGATTGCCTCCGTATTTGCCGGTCCATTATCGTATTGAGAAGAAAGACCAGCCTGTTGCTCTGGTGCAAGTGTGAATGCTATAAATTTCATTGCCAAATCTTTATTTGGAGCTCCTTTCGGTACAGCCCAGGAATTAGACATCATGAACCCTTGATTAAATTCTACTTTTACCGGTGCTCCTTGATCGGCAGCTACCGTGATACGACCACTCCAAGCACTTGTTAGTGGTACTTCGTTAGTTGCAAGAAGTTCTGGTGGTTGAGCCCCAGCAGTCCACCAAACTTTTATATCATCTTTTAGTTCATCTAGTTTTGCGAAGGCACGATCAACATCTAAAGGATATAAATTTTCTGGGTCTACTCCGTCAGCAAGGAGCGCAGCCTCTAGTGTCCACATAGGGTCTTTATATAACCCACGTGGCCCAGGAAACTTTTCAGTATCCCAAAAGTCAGCCCAATTTTTAGGTTGTTGATTTGCAGGAAAAGCTTCTGTATTATAAGCGATTACTGTTGAAAACATATTTTCTGGTACTCCATAATCGTGTACAAGCTCTTTCGGTAGACCTTCCGTACTAATCACGTTAAAATCCAACTTTTCAAGAAGACCTTCTTCCCCTCCACGAATAGCAAAGTCATTACCAACACTAACAACATCCCATTCAACATTTCCGCTTTGTACCATAGCCTTTAATTTACCAACATCAGGTGGCGTTACGACGGTAACCTTGACACCATGTTCTTTTTCAAATGGCTCAAATGAAACTTTCTTGTGGATTTCCGTATATGGGCCTCCCCAATCTACAACAACTAGCTCTTTATTTTTATTATCCGTATCGCCACTAGCTTCCCCACTGCAACCTGCAACAGTTAGCGCAATTAGCGATGTGCCTAAGAATAATCCTAATTTTTTCAGCATTTAACATCCCACTCTTTCCCTAAATTCTATTATTTGTAGTTATACAGTTGTTTCTTCAGGAATTAAGCATGCATCCTTACTATTCCAACCTAAGAGAATCTCTTCACCTTTTACAATCAATTCAGACATATGAGCAGGAATTTTCGCTATTATTTCCTCTCCTGTAACCATTTCTGTCTTAATATTTATTGCTTCTCCTACATAAATGGTTTCTAATACCTTGACTCTAATCGTATTATGAAACTGGGTTTGATCTCTGGCAATTTGAATATTCTCTGGACGAAGGCCAATAAGCATTGACTTATTCTGCATTTCTTCCGCAGTATCTTTGTTCATTTCTATATTAACGCTCATATCCTCATTAACTTTTACCAACGCATTTCTATTCGTTACGCCCACAACCTGCCCTTTTATCAAGTTGATTTCACCAATAAACTCCGCAACAAAACGATTTTTAGGTTGTTTATATAGCATTTCAGGACTATCTACCTGTTCAATTCTTCCCTTATTCATGACACAAATTTTATCAGACATCGTTAATGCTTCTTCTTGGTCATGCGTTACACTGACTGTAGTAATCCCAACATGCTCTTGAATTTGCTTTATCTCTAACTGCATCTGCTTGCGTAATTGCTTATCCAACGCGCCAAGGGGTTCGTCCAAAAGAAGTAATGGTGGATTGAAGACAATTGCTCTAGCCAAGGCTACTCGTTGTTGCTGTCCTCCACTAAGTTGCTCTGGATATCTCTGTGCATATTCTTCGAGATGAATAAGTTTAAGAATACTTTCCACTTTCTGTTTTACTTCTTCCTTCGCCATTTTACGAAGTGAAAGCGGATAAGCAATATTCTCAAAAACTGTCATATGCGGAAATAGAGCGTAATTTTGAAATAACATACCTATTTGTCGTTCATAAGGCTTTTTGTTCGAAATATCTTGATGGTTTAACATAATAGATCCATTGCTTAATTGTTCAAATCCAGCTATTAACTTTAGTAAGGAGGTTTTTCCTGATCCACTGGGACCGAGTATAGTAAGAAATTCTCCTTGATTAACAGTTAAATTAACATCGTCCACTGCTTTAAATTTCTTATAATATTTTGTAGCATTAACAACCGATAAACTGTTGCCTAATGACATACGTATACCTCCTGTCTTAGTAATGAATTTAAGTCAAGCTGCTTGGATTTTATTAACTCTATTCCTACAACTCTACTAATCAAATATCTATCATTCTTGTGAATCCCTATAAAAACATCGATGAGTACACACTTCATTTTTTCAAACATCGACTGCAATACTACACGCTTATCATTTTCCCTATCACCCTTTCCACCTAGTGAAATTTAATTCTTGCTAGTGGGAACTGTTTCAAATATAATTAAAATCAAATTAATTGTCAATTCTTTTTATTTTGAATATTTGCACTATTATCAGTGTTACTAATACCCATTTTATAGGTGAAAATTTAAAATAACTTATAGTGCCAATCTTTACTTGTATGCAGTAACAAGAAATAATAAGTACCATTTATAACTAATTTTCTATCTTCTGTTATTAGTTTTTTATCATCGAAAGGAAGGCGGGGTTTAAAATGCAATCTATAGATCGTGCTCTTAAAATTATTGAAGTATTAATTAAACATGATCCAAACAGACTTTTCTCGATTACGGAAATTGCAAAAGAATGTGAACTTCCAACCAGTTCCATACATCGTATCCTTAAAGCAATGATTAAACATGAAATGATACAACAAGACCCACTACACAAGCAGTATGGACTTGGTACTCTATGGCTTGAATACGGCCTTACTGTTTATGACACGCTAGATTATGTCAGTCTATTACGACCAGAATTGGAAAACTTAATGCGAACCGTTGATGCAACAGTGTATTTAAGTAAACCTATTGGCAAAGAATCTATTATTATCGAAAGAATCGACTGTGTAAATCAAACAATCCGTACACACGACAAATTAGGAAAAAGAGCACCATTACATATTGGTGTGGCTAATTTGACCATGCTTGCACATATGCCATCAGATTATATAAAAAAGTTAGTAATAGAAGTAATAGAGGAACCTGAGAGAACTGCATTCAAAGAGCTTTTAGACAAAATAAGAATGGATGGCTATGAAGCAAACCGTGATGATCCTAGTGATGGAATTATTACAATAGCTACACCAATACTTAATCATTCTGGAGGCGTTGTCGGTGCTATCAGTATCAAACTGAATATTTCCAACTTATCAGATGAGAAATTGAAAAGAATAATTGAGGAGGTGGTAAGTACAGGGAATAAAATTTCGTGGAAAATGAGCTATCAAAATTAATTTAACTTCAGAAGGGATAAGAGAGAATGATTAATCTACTAAATAAAAATGTGAAAGATATAGAATTATCGGGAATACGCAAAATTTCCAATAAGATAGATCGTTCACCCGATATTATAAACCTGACATTTGGACAACCAAATTTTCCAACACCTGAGTATATTAAAAAAGTGGGAATAAAAGCGATTGAAGAAAATAGAACTGCCTACACAGAGACAGCTGGATTATTTGAGTTGCGTCAAGCCGCATGTGATTATGTTCAAAATCTTTACGGTTTATCGTATGATCCAGAAGATGAAGTAATCATCACAACTGGAGCGAGTGAGGCTTTAGATATCGCTTTCCGTACAATTCTTGAAGAAGGATCAGAAGTAATCTTACCTGCACCTGTCTATCCCGGATATGACCCGCTCATTAAATTATGTAATGCCGTTTCTGTGTTTGTTGACACGACAAACAATGATTTTAAATTAACTGCCTCTTTAATTGAAAAGAATATAACAGATAAAACTCGCTGTATTGTATTGCCTTATCCTAATAATCCATTAGGCTCTATTTTAACTCGAGAAGAAGTGCTTGAGATTGGTAAATTACTAGAGGATAAAAAAATATTCATTTTGGCAGATGAAATTTACAGTGAGTTAGTTTTCGATGAAGAACATTTTTCAATAGGATCAATTCCAAGTTTGAAGGATAAAACAATTATCATCAACGGCCTTTCAAAATCACATTCCATGACTGGATGGCGTATCGGTTTTGCTTTCGCTCCTTCCTATTTGATCGACCAGTTTTATAAAGTACATTCTTTTAACTCTGTTTGCGCAAGTACTATCAGTCAATATGCAGCCGTTGAGGCATTGAAGCAAGGTACTCATACAGAGGAAGTAATTGCAATGAAAAAAGAATACAAAGTTAGGAAAGATTACGCATATAATCGATTAATAAAAATGGATTTAGAAGTTGTTGAACCAAAAGGTGCATTTTATATTTTTCCTTCCATCAAAAACACAGGTTTAACTTCAGAAGATTTTGCAATGAAGCTACTTGATCAAGAAAAGGTAGCCGTTATACCTGGTAATGCATTTTCAGACTTTGGAGAAGGATTTATTCGAATTTCGTTTGCTCAATCTATGGAAGAATTGAAAAAGGGACTAGATGGAATTGAACGTTTTTTGTCTTCTGTTAAATCACTGAATTTATAATTATATACTTTAGTTACTAAGCACAGTTTAGAAATTTTTAATATTAGAGGGTGTTTTAGAGTGTTTATTCACAGACTTAAAGAGTGTCTAGGTGAAAATAAAGTTAGCCAAAATGAAAACGAACTGTTCCGTCATAGCCATGACGAATCTTTTCATAAACCAGTAGAACCGGATGTCGTTTGCTTTCCGACGGGACGAAAAGACGTTGAAATGATTATGGAAGTAGCACGTGAGAGTAGTGTTCCTATAACACCGTTTGGTGCTGGATCTGGATTAGAAGGACAAGCGATTCCAATCAATAAAGGTATTTCTATTAACTTCGAAAATATGAATAACGTTGTAAACTTTTCACCAGAAGATTTAATGATTACTGTTCAGCCGGGAATTACACGGTTACAATTAAATAAATTTGTAAACCGACACGGTTTGATGTTTCCAATCGATCCAGGTGCAGATGCAACAATTGGCGGGATGGTGGCTACGAATGCTAGCGGTACGACAGCCGTTCGCTACGGGTCTATGCGGGATCAGCTACTCGATTTAGAAGTTGTTTTAGCTAATGGGACAGTTATTCATACAGGTTCACTTGCTAAAAAGTCGTCTTCTGGATACCATTTAAATGGCCTATTTGCTGGATCAGAAGGTACATTAGGCATCATTACAGAAATTACATTACGACTTCATGGTATTCCAGAGCATACTATTGCTGCAAGATGCACATTTCATACACCAAAAGCATGTGCAGAAGCAGCAAAAATAATATTACAAAGTGGAATTCCTGTTATGCGTATGGAGCTAGTTGATGCAGATAGTATTTCACAAGTGAATACCTATGGAGGTTACAATCTTCCAGTTGCTCACTCCCTGTTTTTTGAATTTGCAGGCACGATGACCTCTGTTGTGGAAGAGGCAAGGCTTGTAGAACAATTAATGCGCGAGCTTGATTGTGAAAACTGGGATGTCACAAGCGGTTCTAAAGAGCGCATGGAGCTTTGGAAAGCACGTCATGAACTGGCCTATGCATACCAACATGTAAAAGGAATGGCCAATACAGGAGCAGATGTGTGTGTTCCGATATCTAAACTCCCAGAACTTATCGTATATGCGCGCGAATTAATTGATGAAAGTGGATTGACCGGTGGTGTATTAGGTCATGTCGGCGATGGGAACTTCCATACAATTGTTCTTTATGACCCGAATGTGGAGGGGGATTTAGAAAAGGCGGAATATACGAATGAAGCGCTCGCAATAAGAGCCATCGAAGTCGGCGGAACATGTACAGGCGAACATGGTGTGGGGCTTGGTAAGAGAAAATTCCAAGAAAGAGAACATGGTGAAGCTCTTTTCATTATGAAACAAATGAAGCAAATGCTCGATCCAGAAGGATTATTAAACCCCGGAAAGATATTTTTCGAAGATTAAAGCCTATATATTTCCCTCTATTCATATTGGTAATTCACAGAATAGATTATTATATGCAGTTTCCACAACCTAGAAGGGTTGCGGGACTGTATATTTTTTATCGATTTTTAGGAATTCTCACGAAAGACAATATTGCTGTTTACCATTATGAATGAATTACATTTATACTAGGAACCTTCACTCTGAGTACAATAAACGTAACCTGTACGAATTCATAGCTGTTTCTCCAAGTTGGTCAAGCAGTTTATAGTTGGCAAACGCCCCAACAACTGCTCCGATACCAGGTAATAACTGAAACATTTTAACTAAGTCAATGTGATCTCTATATTCCTGTTGAAATTCCCGCCAGTCCATATCGGCAATATTATGTTTTTGTTGCTCCCAATTTTCAATAATAAATAATACATCTTTTCGTTTTTCTTCACTTGAAAAAGCTAACAGGAAAATATGCAAAAGGAAAAGTCGTTCCTCATAATCATCCGTATCAAATCCATAAATAGAAGCAGCCTCAAAAAGAAATTTCATTTTTATCGATAACAGTAATGGAAAATCAGCAAGTCCAAGCAGTATCCCCCCAGCTCCTGTGCCAGCCCCTTCAATAACAGCCGTTTTTCGGAAGGTAGAGAGTTTTTCTTTCAGTAACTCGTCTCGCTCATAAAGACTAGGCTCTAATGGTAGCCGTTTTTTCGTTGTCATATTTGAACCGACAAGCGTTGCTTTCACCATGTTTTTAATACTTTCCGTCATCACTTGATGAAATTTTTCTGGAATAAGACCGTTAATCTTGTTCTGTACATTTTTAGACGTCCGGCCTATGATGCCAGATTTCTTTGTTATTCTATGCTTCCAAAAGTGAAGTTGTTGCTCTACTTCTTTTGTATAATCAACCATATTTCGCCTCTTTTCTTCGCTCCATCTTTTTACTTTCTAGTATAGCCCATTAGATAATTAATTAAATGGACTATAGCAGTGTTTTCAATACATCTAAAGCCTTAGCGGCCAATATTATAGAACAATAAGTCGTCTAAAGTATTGTACTCTTTAGATCAAACTTATATAATAGCAGAAGCGACATATAAGGATCTGATAGTTCAGCGGGAGAATACGTCCTTGACAGGGACGGGGTCGGGGGTTCGAATCCCTCTCAGATCATACGCAAAGGCACATTCCATTAATAGGGGTGTGCTTTTATTTAGGAGGGAAATCCAAATGCAAATCCGAAAATTGAACATTCATGAAGAAGCTCCAATTGATTTATTGTTAATGGCTGATCCTTCCCTAACATTAGTAGAACAATACTTGAATATGGGAGAGTGCTATGTTGCTGAAAACGACGAAGAAATAATCGGAGTCTATGTAATGCTTCCTAAAAGACCGGACACAATTGAACTTGTAAATATCGCGGTTTCTGAGTACGAACAAGGAAAAGGAATTGGAAAGCAATTGATCTTGGATGCGATTCAGAGGTCCAAAGTAAAAGGCTATAAAACAATCGAGGTTGGAACAGGTAATTCCAGTATAGGTCAGCTCGCTTTGTATCAAAAATGTGGGTTTAGAATCACCGGGGTTGATCGTGGTTTTTTCACGAGACATTATAAAGAGGATATTTATGAAAACGGTATTTGGTGTAGAGATATGATACGACTATCTCAAGTATTAAATTAACAAGGACTTTCAACCATTTATTTCATGGGTGAAAGTCCTTCTTTTTATGCCAATCGACCAGAATTTTGCTTTTTAATTAAAATGACAAAAAGGCTTGCTAATAAACAGAAAACCCCTGCCATAAGAAAGGCTCCAGTATAAGAATTAAAAAATTGAAAAATTAGCCCTCCCCCATAAGCTGCAGCTGCTGCACCTACCTGGTGAGACGCAAAGATCCATCCATAAATGACGCCACTTTGCTTGACGCCAAAAATTTGTCTAGAGATACTTATCGTTGGCGGAACAGTGGCAATCCAATCTAATCCATAAAATACGGAAAAAACAAATAATAACGTCATGTTCCCTTCCTTTAATGCATAAGGAAGTAGTACTAGGGAAGTCCCCCTAAAAGCATAGTAGGTAAATAATAGCCAACGATTATCAAAACGATCTGATAGCCAACCAGATAAAGTGGTCCCAATCAAATTGAATAATCCCATAAAAGAAAGAAGCGAAGCCGCTGTAACCAAAGGAACACCGAAACTAATACAATAAGAAACAAAATGCGTACCAAATAAACCATTCGTGGAAAAACCACAAATAAAGAAACTACCTGCTAATAACCAAAATGCCTTCACTTTCACTGCTGCCGTCAAACCTTTGAATGCAATTACGATAGGGTTTTCCTTTTGTCCTTCATCGCTCTCTTCTATTTCCTCTTCCAGCCCATACCGCAGAAGTCCAACGTCTTTAGGACTGTTTTTCATAAATAAAAGAATAATGATTAACATAATCAAACTCAAAGTCACAATTAATCCCATGGCTGGACGCCACGAATAATTTTCAATAATACTCGCCAAGACAGGAAGTAAAATTAACTGCCCTGTCGCTGTACTTGCGGTTAAAATTCCTACAGCAAGACCTCTTCTTTTCTCAAACCAATGATTGGCCACATAGGGACTTAAGACGGTTAAAAAAAGACTAGATCCTAGCCCAATGATGATTCCCCATATAATTATTAGCTGCCATGCTTGCTGCATAATGAAAGTAAGTAGCATACCGATTAGCAAAGTGGCCATCGACATCAACATCATTTTCCGTAAACCAATCACATTGAGTAATGCCGCCATAAATGGTCCAGAGATGCCATATAAAAACAAACTAATGGCAAAAGCAATCGCAATAACCGATCGATCCCAGCCAAACTCACTTTCGAAAGGGGTTATAAAAACTCCTGACGATGACATCGTAATTCCCGCTACAATAATGGAGAAAAATGTTACCGCAAGGATAAACCAGCTATAATGTATACGTTTCAAAACATTCCCTCCATCTTTAAATACTTTTCTTAACACTAACCCATTTTCGATTATCAGTAAAATTGAAATTAATGAAGTTATCTATTGATATCTCTGATACTATAATAATAAGAATAATATAAAAGTAGGTGAAATAATGGAAATACGGCATTTTGTTACGTTTAAAAAAGTGATAGAAACGGGAAATTTCACACAGGCTGCAGAACAATTAGGATATACGCAATCCACAGTAACTTCGCATATGCAGGCGTTAGAAGAACATTTAGGTGCACCTTTATTTGATCGAATGGGTCGGAAACTAAAATTGACCGATGTTGGCAAAAAGTTATTGCCCTATACGAAAGAAATTTTAGAAACCTACGGAAAGATTGAAAATATTACGAGTGATGCAGAGGATATGAGTGGAGAGTTAAAGATTTCTGCTCCGGAATCCTTAACCGTATACCGCCTAGAACCAATACTAAGAGAGTATCGAAAGAAGTTTCCACATGTAAGCATTAGTTTAAGTAACGCTACTTGCGGTGATAACAAAAGAGCAATACTTAGTGGTAGTGCAGATATTGCATTTCTTATGTTGCCACAACTGCAGGATTCCGATTTAATCGTCCATTCTTTACTAGCTGAACCTATAGTCCTTGTCGGAAGCCCAGACTGTTCGCTGAATATTTTAGATAAAAGCTACGATAATCAAAAACTAAGCGAATGTTTGATTGTGAACGAAGAAGATTGTAGCTATCGAAAAATGTTTGAAGAATATCTTGATGACCGGGGAATAACACCTTCCCACATAATGAAACTTTGGAGTGTAGAAGCAATGAAACGTTGTGTCATGAGTGGTCTCGGTATTGCTTGTCTACCTTTAATGTCAGTAGATGAAGAAATCAAAGAAGGAAAGTTAAAAGTGATTCCTTGCGATGGAAACTTTTATCCCATTTTCTCTCAATTTGCTTATCATAAAAACAAATGGATTTCGCCTGCGCTAGCAATCTTTATGGATATTACGTTGAAACATGCAAGGGATTGGTCCAACATAGAGGCATTTTCGTTGAATAAATAAATAAAAAAAGAAATCGTTCATTTATAATAGGAGTGGACGATTTCTACTATAGCAAAACTATATTTTGTCTATCTTTGTTCAGACGTCTTTAAAAGACCACTAACCTTCTATTTAGTCGACCGACTCTTCCCACACTCGATAGTAAATCGTCATCGATTGTGTTTTCATATCATCCGTTTGATCATCAAAGGAGTGGACCATTTTAGAAATTTCCGAGCTAACTAGTTGAAGTGCCGCCTCGTTTTTTTGATAGAGCTCATTTGCATTTTGTTCGATGGCTTCTACAATTTCCCCTGCACTTGCATCATCTTTCATGACGTCTTGCACTAATTTCAAAAAGTTCCGATCCTCTTCGTGAATGGCATCTACTTGTTTTTGGAGTTTATCTTTTTTATACAACTGACTTTCATAAGGTAAAATTCTCGTCGTTAGATTGACTGAATAGTAGCGGTACATTCTCTTTAACCTCCCGGTACATAGTCGAACAGGGCCGCAACCAATTCATCCTTATCGAAAAGATTCTCGATTGCTGTTCTTGACGTAGTCAGAAAAGATTTCGCATTCGTAATTTCTTTTTGTAAAACGGAATAGATACCGTCGACCTGAATATCCCGTAATGGTGGCAAATATTCACGAACATTAATCCCGACGACTTCTGCATTACTTCCAGAAGAAACGGAACATGCATTGATATGATTGGCATATGTAGATGGATTACTTTCAATTTCTCCAATGCGCCTTACCACCTTCATCCGTTCCGATGCAAACCCTTCCACCAATTCGATATCTAATGCATTTAGAAGTGCTTCAACATGTTGGTTTTTCACTTCCAATGATTCGTTGCCCTGCTGGTACATACGAACCGCGGCTGATATATTCACTTTTATCTGATCTGCTCCACTCCCTTTAACCAAAATCATATCAGTCCCTAAATAAGCACGGCCAGACTGTAATCCAAGTGCATTTAGCATTTCAAGAATAGAATGACTATCCCCGATTTCAGTAAGCATAGGTCCTAATACATTTTTTAGCTTATCAAAGCTCTCCGTAAACGAATCTTTCAATTGCAACAGACGGATGAGCGAACCGATATCGGCACCCAGTACCGACATGAATGGATTACCACCGGAATAGTTTACATCGTACTGAGATTCCCGAATAGAATGATTCGTCTGGATAAGGGACTTCATTTCTTCCAGCAGGCTTTCAATATTCGTCAATTCTTGGACGACAATATCTTTTTCAGATTCCTTCAAATAGCCTGCATCGACGAAGTGACTAAAAATGACATTACTATTACTTGTCATTTTTTTGATGGAATCAATTAGCGGAGGGACTTTTGCATTCATGTCTGCAATCATCGCATTGATTTCATCGCCTTTTGTCATATACAGTTTTGCATAATCCCAGTTACCTTGTGCACCTTCAAATATAGAGATGTCCAGGCCCGTCAATTCCTTAAGCCCATTTGCACTACCTACTTTCTCGGCAACCGTATACGTGATGGCAAGTTGTTGCAAATGGGCCACTTCTGCATCGGGTAGCTGATCGAATATGTCACGGATTCCCGGTCTTTCTGTATTGGTGTCCACTTTCTTAACGGTGCCTACTGTAAAAAAACCTCTTGCCCCGCTGATGCCATATAAAGGATCATCGGTTGAGATGAGCTGGTATATACCTTTTGTATTCCCCTCCTTGTCATAATACTCTTCGGTGAATGCCCGCAATTTTACTGGATCAAGCTTATAAATAGCCAAATTATCATTCCGACTTAACGAAAATTGCTTATTCACTTCATTACGGAAAGTATCGTCTGCTGAATAAAGCTGATAATAATTTGTCTGTGCTCCGTTCACACTATAGACTTTATCAAACACATTGTAGATCAATTGTGCTGTTGAATTATTATTATGGGCAAGTGAGTGGGACATTCCGATAATATCGGCTTGATTCACTTTATCATTGACATTGAAGTGCTCCTTTGCATCATTAACAAAGTTATAAGTAGCATAGGCCTGCGTTGCATCCTGCCCGGCCAACATGGCATTCATATTGTACTCCCAATCCTTCGCCTGTTGACTGCCTTGAGAAAGGATATATAATTGGTCATTCTCCTTTCCTTCCGTCTTAAAATAAATCGCTGTGCCGTCATATCCCGATTGGTCGTCTTTTAAACTTTTCGCATCGCTCGATTTCAATATTTCGATATCAGCTTTCAATTCGTGGCCAGTTTCTTCAAAATAAATCCTTCTAATTTCCACTTTAAAATCTTCATTTTTCAAACCTTTGTATTCTAAATCAATTAAACGCAGCCGAAGATTATCAGAATTTAAAACCTCATCTTCCATTTGTCATCACCACTTTCATTTGACTTCTTTATCTACGAACTCGATCGATTCGGCCCAATGTATCATCTTATCCACTTCTTCTTCTTTAATCGCCTGACACTCATTTTGGTCCTTCTTGCATTGTGTGTCATATACGATTTGAATCACGCCGTCCTCATTCAGACTTACGACCAATGCCGCTATGCCGAATATATCTGGATCGAATTGGATTGGCGCATAGTATAAATCCGAAGTTTCAGATGATATTTTTTCAAAATCCAGCTTTTGGTCAACCCTCCCTTCTAACATTTTCAAACCCCCATCAGCACTTTCTTTCGTCGCATAAGCATAATAGTTGATCTTAATTTGAGAATCGGTTCCATTGTCATTTACAGTACTCATTAAAAAGCCTTCAAATTGGTCTTCTTTCACCCCATATCCTTGATGAATCACTCCCTCTTTTGGAAATAGCATTCGATAACGCTTCGTCCCTGAAAGGAATGAATAATATCCTGGTTCCACCTCTTCAGTGGACTCGATGAAACTCCGCGTAAATTTGTCCTGTAGCGCTCGGACATCCGGCAAATCCTCCGCCTTCATATCAGAAGGTTTAATATCCTTTTCACTTTCCTTTGCCATTTGACAACCTCCCAGTACTAAACCAATGCTTACGATCAATACTAATAAACTATGATTTTTCCACATGACAGCACTCCTTATTGAAATTGGCATTGCTCTTTCCATTTATTTACCTCTCCGAAAATACTTCACTTTCAATAGGAAGTGAAGGAGGTAATAAATTCAATTAACTTCTTATTCTAATAATTACCACAGTTTTATAAGGTGAACAATCGATATCCGTCCAACATCTTACAATTGCTTCATTAGTCATTTTACTCATTCAAAACAAAGGTCTTTTGAAATACTTTACAGCACTTTTTCCCACTACCTTTTTCACTCTTAATCTATTTATTTGAGTAACCCACTCAATTGGAAACACTCTTTATTTCCTACATGATAAATAACCACTTCTCTCATTTGGAGAAGTGGTTAAATCTTTGTGATGAATAATTTGCACGATTTCTCTTATTATCTACTTACTTCTTTATAATTACTGTTCACATTATAGTAAGCCTGCTCCAAAATTTGTAGATAATCAGCTGATGTAATAGAACGAACATTACTCGGAGTCGAGTTGTTCTGTACAGCCAATTCTACTATGCGTGGAAAATCTTCTTCCCTTACACCTGGTAAGTCTTTTAACTTAGGAATTTCGAGTGCCTCTGTGAAGGTGCTGATTCCTTCTATTAGTTTTTCGACAGCTATTTCTTCTGCGTCCGAATCCTTTGCGAATTTCATAAGTCTTGCCAGTGCTGCATGCATTTGTTTGTTTTCCACTGCGTTGAATCGTAACACATGTGGTAAGAAGACAGCATTAGCAACACCATGAGGAGTATCGTAAAGACCACCTAGCGCTTCTGCCAAACAATGAACTGCTGCTACATCCGCAGAGCCAAAGCACAATCCAGCAAGTAAGCTACCTTCTAACATGTCTTGACGGGCCTCTTCATTTTGCCCATCTTGGAAAGCAACAGGTAAGGCAGAAACAATTGTTTCCATCGCTTTAGCACCTAGGGCTTGTGAAATCGGATTTGTCGCTTTACATGTATATCCTTCAATAGCATGAACCAGTGCATCGACACCAGTTGCAGCGGTAACGGCAGATGGAACAGTGAATGTTAAGGAAGGATCAAGAACAGCCAATATCGGTCTCAAGGAAGCATGTTTGAGTGTCATCTTACGGTGTGTTGATTTCTCCGTAATAACAGCGGAGCGAGTCACTTCCGAACCCGTACCAGCTGTAGTTGGGATACAAATAATCGGTGCAATATTGGTGTATGAACGTAAACCGTCCGCATAGTCAGATGGAGTTCCACCATTTGGTCCACAAAGAGCAATAGTTTTACCTGTGTCCATAGCACTGCCACCACCGATAGCAACTACTGCGTCTGCATTAAATTCTCGAAAGCTTTTAGCACCTGCTAAACAATCTGTATCTCGAGGGTTTTGTTCAATCGAGTCGAATAATAACGTACGATAACCAGATGCCTCTATGGCAGTCTTGATTGGTTCTACAAGTCCAGCGCGAACCACACCAGGATCACTTACTAGCAGAATGGAAGTGCCAATTTCGAGCGATTGCAACATTTCCGGTAGTTGCTTTGCTTTTCCGATTCCCATTTCGATTTGTGTAGAGCAAAAATAGCTATAAGATTTCACATAAAACCCTCCTATTATTCTTTCAATCATTTAAGTGTGTTTCTTAATCTCACCCCATATTTACATGATACACATAATAGATTAATCATTACAATTAATTTTCAGATTATTACATATATTATCTTTCTGATTATCTTAAATGCAAATTACCAACCAATCAATCAGACTATTCTAAGTTGGTAAAAAGCAGGTATACTAATAGATGTGTAGTCTTTCGATATAAAGATACAGGGGTGAGAATTTGCGACAAGAAAAACTAGCAGGAATAACTCCAGATTTACATACTACTGACATATTGGAAATCATTTTAAACAGTGCCTACGAAGGAGTAACGGTCGTTGATAAGAACGGAATTATAGTGGAGTTTAATGATGCTTACAGCCGATTTATAGGTGTAGATAAAAAAGACGCTATTGGTCGTCCCGTTTCGGAAGTTATCGACAATACAAACCTTCATCATACCGTAAAGACTGGAATTTCCGAACGGGGTGTCATTCAATATATTCAAGGTCAACCAATGGTCGTTCACCGTATTCCATTGTGGAAGGAAGGTGAGTTGGTCGGAGCTGTTGGCATGTTGATCTTTGAAGGAGTAACAGAGCTTTACCGTATTTATGAACGTTTTCTGGAAAAGACTGCACAGACCGGAAAGATCAATAGTCAAAAGCTTGTTGAAAATACAAAAGTGAGTAATTCAACTATAGAACAAATCATTGGCATGAGCGATTCTATTGCAAGTCTCAAACGTATGACGAGAAAAGTGGCTAAAACAGAAGCGACAGTTTTAATTACAGGAGAAAGTGGAACAGGAAAGGAAATGTTTGCCCAAAGCATTCATKATCTTAGTCATTATAACCAAGGTCCGTTTATAAGTGTAAATTGTGGTGCAATTCCTGAACATCTATTTGAATCAGAGTTATTTGGCTATGAAGAAGGCGCGTTTACCGGTGCCAAAAAAGGTGGGAAACCTGGCAAATTTGAATTGGCCGAATGTGGCACAATATTTCTAGATGAGATTGGTGAAATGCCCCAAATGATGCAAACAAAATTGCTTCGCGTCTTACAAGAAAAGAAGTTTGAACGAGTTGGAGGTGTTAAACAAATCCAATTAAAGGCAAGAGTTGTGACAGCAACGAATCGGAATTTGAAGAAAATGGTTTTGTCGGGCACTTTTCGGGAGGATTTATATTATCGAATAAATGTGATTGAACTTACTAT
The DNA here is from genome assembly GCF_056396485.1 of Psychrobacillus sp. 05T411. Classification (NCBI taxonomy): domain Bacteria; kingdom Bacillati; phylum Bacillota; class Bacilli; order Caryophanales; family Bacillaceae; genus Psychrobacillus; species Psychrobacillus sp. 05T411. The sequence goes on from NZ_JBFTLO010000004.1 coordinate 80,963, forward strand.
CCCTCCACTGAGAAAGAGACCCGAGGATATTCCCATTCTTATAGCTCACTTTTTAACAGACATCTGTAAGAAATATGAGATGGTGGAAAAAGAAATTACAGAGGACGCAATTTCCTCTTTAATGAATTACGAATGGTATGGGAACATTCGAGAACTAGCTAATATCATTGAAAAGGTAGTTATCTTAACAGAGGGAAATATAATTGATTCACACCATCTTCCTAATTATATTAAGCGTCAGTATTTTTCTACTCTTCCTACTCAATCTCCAATTAATCAATTAAAAAAAGAAGAGGACAATAAGGAAAAAGAAATGATTATGCAATCATTGGAGGAATCCGCAGGAAATAAATCAAAAGCAGCTGATAAATTGGGCATTCACCGTACTACCTTATACAAAAAATTGAAAAAATATGGCTTGTAGTAATCCATCAGTGTAGTTTAAAAGCAACATCTTCTACAAAAGTGTAGCTTATTGGCTACACTTTTTTTGTTTGAGCAATTACAATACAAGCGTTTATAACTTGGCATGGTTATTGCACATTAACTATGAAAAGAAAGGGAGGTAATTTAAATTGGATAAACCTGTTGTTTTTCGTACACCGCAAACCATTCATTATGGTCGAAAAGCGTTTGAAAAAGTAGGTGAGGAAACGTTAGCTAGAGGAAAAAAAGCATTGATTATCAGTGATAAAGTGATGGAAAAACTGGGCTATATAGAGAAATGTAGAGGTCTACTTTTGAATTTGAAAGTTGAAAGTGCTTTCTATACGGGAGTTGACTCTGAACCAACAGATGTTTATGTAGCGGAATCACTTGAAATTTTTAAAAAGGAAAACTGCGATGTAATCATTTCCCTAGGCGGCGGAAGCTGTATAGACACGGCAAAGGCAATTTCAGTGTTAGCAACTAATGGTGGTTACATAGGAGATTACATGGGTGGCAATAAACTTGCTGATAAGCAGCCGGTCCCCCATATTTCTATACCAACAACAGCTGGCACTGGCTCAGAAGCAACTGATGCAACCATAATAACGAATACAGCCAATGATGTAAAAATGATGATTAAACAACCTGCATTTATGCCGGAAGTTGCCATTGTCGATCCATTATTGACCCTTTCTTCTCCAAAGGGTGTTACAGCAGCTACAGGTGTGGATGCGCTGAGTCATGCAATCGAGGCATATTTATCGAAAAAGGCACAGCCAATGACAGATATGCTTGCACTTTCCGCTATAGAAAAAATAGTAAATAATTTAAAAATTACCTTTGATGATGGGAAAAACATCGATGCAAGAGAAGCAATGTCTCTAGGATCCCTCCAAGCTGGAATGGCTTTTAGCAATGCATCCGTTTGTCTTGTCCATGGGATGTCTAGACCAATCGGCGCATTATTTCATGTCCCACATGGTATATCCAATGCCATGCTACTGCCTGCTGTTCTTGAATTTAGTATGGATGCCTGTATCGAACGCTTAGCTGATTTAGCTAAAATATTTAAAGCTGATTGCGGTAATCTTTCCGATAAAGAGGCTGCTGAGCTTGCTGTATACGAAGTCAAAAAACTTTGTCAGGAACTAGAGATTCCTAATTTAAAAGGTTGGGGGATCCAACCCGAAGCATTTAAAAATGCCACTAGCAAAATGGCAGAAGATGCACTGGCAAGTGGCAGTCCGAATAACAATCCAAAGGTACCTACCAAACGAGAAATCGAAGAACTTTATCAAGTATGCTTCGACTATGAATTCAGCTCAGAAAGTATGGTAACAAAATAAAAAGTAAGTAGGTATTGCAGCCTTCTTCGCATTAGCATACTTATTTAGAAAAAATTAATATATTTATCAGGAGGTTTTTTCAATGACACAAACAACTTTAAAAACACTAAAAAACTATGTAGGTGGTAAATGGATAGAAGCAAATACAGATCAATCGCTTGAAGTCTATAATCCAGCAACGGGTAAAGTGATTGCCCATGTGCCAATTTCAACGACAAAAGATACGGATCATGCAATTGAGGCTGCCTCAGAAGCATTCGAAACTTGGAAAGAAGTCCCTGTTCCTAAACGTGCTCGTATTCTATTTAAGTATCAGCAATTGTTAGTAGACAATCATGATGACCTAGCTAAATTGATCACTATAGAGAACGGGAAAAATTTTGCGGAAGCATACGGTGAAGTGCAGCGCGGAATAGAAAACGTGGAATTTGCTACAGGTGCCCCAACATTAATGATGGGTGAGTCACTTCCATCGATTGCAACAGAATTGGAATCTGGAATATATCGCTATCCGATCGGGGTTATTGCTGGGATCACACCATTTAACTTTCCAATGATGGTGCCTTGCTGGATGTTCCCAATGGCTATTGCTACTGGAAATACCTTTGTTATGAAGCCATCAGAACGCACGCCATTACTTGCAAATCGCTTGGCAGAGCTACTGGAAGAAGCAGGTTTACCAGCAGGCGTATTTAATATTGTGCACGGAGCACATGATGTAGTAAATAGTTTATTGGATCATAAAAAAACTGCGGCCATTTCTTTTGTCGGTTCTCAACCTGTTGCTGAGTATGTTTACAAACGAGGAACAAGTAACTTGAAACGTGTTCAGGCACTAGCAGGAGCAAAAAATCACTCCATCGTTTTGAGTGATGCGAATCTAGAAAATGCGACAACTCAAATTATGAATGCTGCATTTGGCTCTGCTGGAGAACGTTGTATGGCAGCTTCTGTAGTAGCGGTAGAAGATTCCATAGCGGATGAGTTTATTGCATTACTTACAGAAAAAGCGAACCAAATTCAGATTGGAAACGGATTAGATGAAGGAATATTCCTTGGTCCTGTCATTCGCGACAATCATAAAGCGCGTACACTTGGCTTTATCGAAAGTGGCGAAAAAGAAGGAGCTAAACTTGTACGGGATGGTCGTCTAGACGAAGCGGCAAAACAAGAAGGATATTTTGTAGGCCCTACTATCTTTGATCATGTCACTTCAGAAATGAAAATATGGCAGGAAGAAATTTTTGCCCCAGTATTGTCAATTTCCAGAGTAAAAAACCTAGAAGAAGCAATTGATTTAAGCAATCAATCACGTTTTGCAAACGGTGCTTGTATTTTTACAAATGATGGTGGAAGTGTTCGCAAGTTCAGGGAAACAATTGATGCAGGTATGTTAGGAGTAAATATTGGCGTTCCCGCTCCAATGGCCTTCTTCCCATTCTCTGGTTGGAAAGATTCCTTCTATGGGGATTTACATGCCAATGGAAAAGATGGATTACAATTTTACACAAGGAAAAAAGTAATCACTACAAAGTGGGTTTAATACTTTCACGAAAAGAAGTCACGACATTCCGTCATGACTTCTTTTCTATCTCTACATATACAGAACATTGTTAACGATAAAACAAATTATGCCCTTAAAGTGCACCATGCGCTTTTTTTCAATTTAGAATGAATTTTATTAAATAAACAAAATACTAGAATGTTGTTTAAAATTTGGTATACTTACAAACAGACCCGTTGGTATGTTTGGAGGAAAAATCAGCTATGGATACTAAATCACTCTTGATTGAAACTGCTACAACACTTTTTCAGCAAAAAGGTTACAAAACTGTAGGACTCAATGAAATATTAAAAGCCTGTAATGTTACAAAAGGAGCTCTTTACCACCACTTTCCAAATGGCAAAGACGAGCTCTTGATTACTTGTTTACACGCTTTAAAAGAAGATATTACGACAGACATTGAAGCTATTTTCAGTAAGCAAACATCAACTAAAGATGCCATAATATCAATGATCGATACGTTAATTCAAAGTTTTGAAAAGAACGGAACCATTACTGGCTATACATTTAGCAGCATTGTTAGTGAAATGGCAACTATGAGTGAACCTGTTCGCAACGCATGCAGTGAATTATACGAAAATATTGAACATATTTACTGCAATAAACTATTAGCGGATGGTTTTTCGGATGAAACAGCTGCTTCTATTTCATTATTATTGACTGCATCCATTGAAGGGGCAATGATGCTTTGTCTAACACAACAATCGACCGATCCTTTAAAAACAATTGCAAACCTATTACCGAATTTATTGGAGAGGTTTTAATAAGAAAAACAGATTAGTCTATGAGGACTCTGCTATATAGTAGGAATTTTCGGCTGTTTATTGAAACAGCCTTTACTATTGCACTTAGGGAACTAAGTACTATCTTTAGTCCACATTAAACCACAATTATATGGATTATAAATAGGGTATTTAAAGAAAGAAATTGTTGACACTTCAAACGTTTTTTCCCTCTATAACGTTATCCGCTATTACCAAACGACTCTGTATTTCCTTATAGCATTATCATATTACCAAGGTCAAAAATAAGATTTTTTGAAAGGGAGAAAAAATATGCATCAAGATAAAAGACTACCAAAAAACGGTAAAGAAGGCGCGATATTCGGCGCAATCATTTGTACATTATCAGTACTATTTATGGGATCAATCAACATGATTCTTGCAGCTGGAGAATTCAACCGAGACGTTGCAATGAGTATGTTAATCATGTTACCTATTATTTGGGTTATTGTGATGATTATTGAACCAGTAGCAATCGGCCGTTTTGCAGAATTTTTAGCATCTAAATTTATTTCACCAACAGACGGTTTTGCTGCTCGTATTATGTTCCGTACACTGTTCACAGTATTAGGTATGTCATTTACGATGACCCTTATTGGAGATATCATGGGGAATGGTTTTACAACTAATATCTTTTCTAACTTTATCCAGATCTGGCCTCGTAACTTTATACTCGCCCTATTCTTAGAAAGCGTGGTTATTCAACCGATTGCACGTTTGACAATGGTTAAAATGCACGAAGCTCAAGATAGAAAAGCAGTAGTTCAAACAAATACACAAAGTATCTGAGAAATGTTCAATGTCGATGAATTTTATATATTTTCTTATTTTTTAAGAAAAAGCGCCTAAACTTTTGAAAAGTCTGAGCGCTTTTTCTATTGTTCATTCAGGCGTACGGATTATTAAAACATCACATTTAGCTGAACGTACGATTGCTTCAGATACCGAACCAATTAAGTAGCGTTCTACTGGCGTATGCCCCGTAGCGCCGCAAATAATTAAATCTGCCTTTACCAATTTAGCAATCTCTTTTGTTATCACCGTTTTAGGTGAACCATATTCAACAATGGTATTTACATTTTCAACACGAGCAGCTGCAGCGCGTGCTTTATAGCGATCTAATATTTGCTTAGATTGTTCTTTAACTTCCTCAGCAACTTCTTTATCAAAAGCTCCAAAATAGCGCGTATCAATAATGTTTACAATGTTTAATTGTGATCCTTCGTTTCGATATGCAACATCGATTGATTTGCGAAATGCATATTCTGCTTCTTTTGAACCGTCTACCGCTACTATAATACTTTTATACTGATTTGCCACTGTTTACATCTCCTTATCGGTTAAACTTTTAACTTAACTTCACCTGGTTTTTTCATGAATAATGAAAGAATAAAGTTAACAATCGCTAATGCTAAACCAACCATAAATACAAAGGATGATCCTGACGCAGTTGCTTCTGTTAATTCATTTCCTAATGCTAAACTACTTCCTTGTTTTGCTGATAACAGAGCTACGATGATTGCGATACCCATCGCGCCTGCCACTTGTTGTACCGTTTGAGTTAACGCGATACCATCTGGATAGTATTCACGTGGTAATGAGTTTAATGTATTTGTTTGTGTTGAAGCTAGAACCATACCTACACCTAGCATCCAAATAATATGTGTTACGACAATCATCCAAGTTGCTGTATCTGTACCCATTGTAATATAGAGCGCGTAACCGATGGTAACCAATATCGTACCTGGTGTAATAACAGCTTTTGGACCAAATTTATCGAATATTTTACCGATTATTGGAGCAAAAATACAGTTTAACAAACTACCTGGTAATAAAACTAAACCTGTTGCAAATGCAGCCATTAATAGACCTAATTGCATAAACATTGGTAAAACAACTAACAATGAAAGCATGTTAAAGAATGTGATGAAGCTCATCACAACCCCTAGAATGAATAATGGGTATTTGAATGCTTTTAAGTTTAACATTGGGTTTTTCATTTTTGTTTGACGAATACTGAATAAGATTATGCCAATAACACCAACAATAATCGCTGTTAAGACAATTGTGCTTGTCCATCCATATTCACCTGCAACACTGAACCCGTATACAATACCACCAAAACCAAGTGTTGATAAAATAACAGATAATGTGTCAATTGAAACTTTACGCACTTCACTGACGTTAGGTAAATATACCAGACCGAAAATTAATGAGAATAATAAGAACGGTACTATTACCCAGAAAATCCATTCCCAAGATAATGTATCTAAAATGAGACCTGCAATTGTTGGTCCTAGGGCTGGTCCAGCTAGCATAACTAAACCTAATATCCCCATCGCCGCACCACGTTTATTTGGTGGGAAAATAGTAAAGATAACGTTTTGTGTTAACGGCAAGTTGATTGCTAAACCAGCTGCTTGGATGACACGCCCTATTAATAAAATACTAAATGATGGCGCTAATGCAGCTAAAATTGTACCGCCAAGTAATAAAATAACCGATGTTAAGAACATTTGACGTGTTGTAAATTTTTGCATCAAAATACCTGTTACCGGTACAAGAATCCCTAAAGTTAGGAAGTAACCTGTTGCTAGCCATTGAACTGTTGTGGTATTAACTTCGAAGATTTTACCTAAATCTCCTAAGGCAATATTTAATGCTGTTTCACTAAAAAGTCCTACAAAGCCAGCTACTAATAGAGCTGTCATTATAGGGCCAGTTTTTATTTCTTTCTTCACTTAATAAATCTCCTCTAAAGCATTTTGGGTAATAATTGCGAAATAACTTTGAGTGGTTCTGCCTCTTTTTGCGTCAAGCAAAGAAGCATTGCCCCTTCAATGGAAGCCGTCATCAAAAGGGCAATAGCATAAGCCTCATCCTTAGAAAATCCATCTCCCACTAACTTTTCCATATAAATAGCTTGCATCTTTTGATACAACTGAGCACATGCATTTCTAACTGGCTCACTTAACGAAGCCATTTCACTCACAATACTGCTAAATGTATATCCAGTAAGGGTTCCCTCCGCCTCAAAGTTTTCGACTAATTTTGAAATCATTGCGTTTGTAGCTTCTTGCGTTGTCTGATAGCGTTCGAAAATATCCACGATATCCTTTGTAATCTCTTCATTCAAAGATTGAAGACAAGCAATTAGTAATTCTTCTTTTCCATTTGGAAAGTGATGATAAAGCGAGCCTTTTGAAATATCACATGCTTTAATGATTTCGTTTAGTCCTACCCCTTTATATCCCTTTCGTTGAAAAAGATTCGTCGCGATGTCAATTATCAGCGATTTTGTATCCATTTCCGTAGCACACCCCAACCATACCAACCAGTCTGTTTTAACTATAACAAAAAAAAACGCTATAATTCAAGTCTTTTTTACCTCTCTAGTAAAATCTACGTTCATATTTTAGACACAGTAATTAGTAGATACTCATTAACTTTTAATTTCTGTTCTTCCCTTCACATTGTCAATATAATGTGCAAAAACAGAAACGTCCCCCATGACTGCCCTGGATCCCTTCAACGCTGCTACGGAAAATGGTGCAATGCCTTGTCAGATTCCCTCTCCCTAATTTGGTACTAATAGAACAGTTCTAATCATATTCTTAAAAGAAAAACAGGAAGAAGGAGTGTAAGGTTAGTTGATAAAAGTTAAGGTCAGTTTACAACCCATTGTAAATAAGATAAATTTACCCACTGTTTTGAAAGCAGCTATACTTCCGGGTGATTCAATTGAAAGATTATTTATTGCAAGCCAGGTAGGAGAGATCTTTTACATAGGAAACGGAATTATAAGTACTTTTTTAGATATTCGCTCAAGAATCATAAAACAAGGCGTTTCTGGTGGTGGATATGATGAACGGGGATTGCTAGGTCTAGCGTTTCATCCCGATTTTTATTATAACGGTCTGTTTTATCTTCATTACTCAGTTGCTGGAACACAAGGTCCGGGTGCTCTTCCTGAACCTTTTGAGCCTAACCCGTGTGATCCTGGCACTTTAAGCCTAAGGTGGATAAATAGAGAAACTCAATATGATCATATTGATACAGTTGAAGAATGGATTTTACAATCGAATGGCCCGCCTCAAAAACGACGGACATTACTTAACTTAAGACGACCATTTTTAAATCACAATGGTGTCAATAGCTTAAACTTTTCACCTGAAACAGGAAAACTTGTTTTAACAACCGGAGATGGTGGATCAGGCTATGATCCATTTAATTTAAGTCAGAACGATATGGAAATAGCCGGTAAAATAATTGAAATCGATGTAGTTAAGAATACATTTATCTATAATCCACCCGTAGTCACACGTTTTAATGAACTTCCAGTACCTATTCAGGAAACACTTACGGTAATTGCCAAAGGCGTTCGAAATATACCAGGCATCTCATTTCAAAGGTTTTATAATCAGTATATCAAATATGTGGGAAATGTCGGACAGGATTTGGTAGAGTCAATTTTTTCATTCGTTCAATATAAACCAATACCGGTAACCCAGCTTGTTCAAACTTCTTTAAGAAACACCGAACCTGACCAAGAAGGATTTATTAACTTCGGATGGCGAGGCTGGGAAGGTGCTTTTCCTACTTCGATTATAAGAGACTGCTCTGCAAATCCGACTTTGGAGGAGAAAGGAATTGCTTATTACAATGAAGCAGTAAAAACTTCATTGCGTCTTCATCCTTTAACTAACTATTTTCATAAAGATCAAAGACCCGATAAGTTTGGAGGAACAGCACTAACAGGAGTGCAAGCCTATATGGGGAATGGAATCCCCGATTTAACAGGAAGCGTTGTGTTTACCGATCTTGCCAGGGATGAGGAATCGGGGTCTCCGGGTAGGGGCGTTTTAGCTTATACTAGGGTAAAAACAGATGATAAACCAAATGATTTTAGTGTTATTCAGACCGATTATGATTTTGGGTCCGGGTCAGCTTATTATGTTAGTTTAGGAACGAATCTGGATCAAACCAGACTATATTTAGGGGTTTACGGCTCTATGAATGTGACTGATTATAACCAAGGTACCATTTTTGAAATTGTTCCATGATAGATCTCTTTCTTGGATTTAATTGTTCGAAATATAAAACAAACAAGAGAGCAATCAGGCTCTCTTGTTTGTTTATTTTTTGGGGTAATTAAAAGCCTAACAAGTTGATTTTTATCTCAAATATTGTATTTCTCAGTGTTACTAAGTTTTAACGGTCTTTAATTTTTTAAAAAAGAATAAAGCCACCTCAACCCATAACCAGCTATAAAGGAAAGAAAATATTAAAATACTTCCTGCTGTAAGGAATGAAAAGGAATCGGATACAGCTGGACCAAGTACGGGAAAGCGGAAAACATATAGGAGACTCATAATACCTATCGTTAAAGGTATGGCACCAATAAAAATAATGCTTAATCTCTTCTTAAAAAAGGAAAATGCTGCACCTAAACCAATCCCTAACAACCCTGTTATACAAGGAAAGATGACTAGCTCACTTGGAAACAGAATGAATAGCAACAGGATGGCAATAAAATAAGACATCACTCCCATTTGAAGGGAAAACATAGCACCAATCAAAATGGGTAAAGTGGCAAATGGGCTGATAAAATATCCGATCCCTGGTAAAAATCCACCAGCTATCTGAAGTATAGTGGCTATACAGGCAAGCAAAGCCCCTAAAACAAGCCTATTCAATTTTGTATGTTTACGAAATTCTAATTGGGCAAATCTAATATCATCTGAAATTGATTTAAAAAACACATCGGTCTACCTCATTCAAAACGGTTTTTTAGTACGATACAACTCTACATCCTCCAACAAAACAAAAAAAATCTTTTTTTTCATCGGAACTTTTACTATTAATATCTTTTAAATAACCTTCTTTCAATACTTAACTGACACACCATGAAATCTTTAAAAATTTATCTTGTTGACCATAATAAACGAAGCGGGACTGACAGTATCTATATTTAAAATTCTGTCGGTCCTTGTTTTTGAGAGTAGGCATTATATATATTAATAGCGGCGATAAGGACGGTTGTATGGATAAGGATAGTATGGATAGTATGGATAGCGATAGTATGGTGGGTAGATTGGGTAGAATGGATAAACTGGGTAAAATGGGTATTGATAATGTGGATATCCTCCATGATGTCTGTCATAATCGTGTCCATAGTCATCATCGTGCCTGTCATGTCTATCGTAACCAAATTGTGTCACTATTTTTTCCTCCTTTTGAATATGGTTTAGGTTATGCTATGTAAGTATTGAAGTCTGTACATTCGCCCATACTCAACAATAAGTAGATTTGTAAAAAGATACCTAAATAAAATTAGGTGTCCTAAGCCCCCGTTACTTAAGTAAAATACTCCACAAATTGCTGAATAAAATGTTGATAAATCAAGAGGTGTGGCGTATGTTTACTAACAAACCTCTTTATCGGCATTAGTTTTAAAACCTTTTTTACCACCCATACATATAGTATTAAAAAAGCAAAAAGGAGTTATACTTTTGGAAATACCAGTTTCTGGATTCATGTATCATTCAGACGATTCTGATCCTATGCATTCCCATCAGCTTCTTATTACTCAATGGGATGGAAGACCCGTGCCTGCTCATGTTCACGAATTTAGAGGTGTCACTTCTTTTGATGTAGGACATGATCATGTATATGCCGGAACTACTGAACCAGCCCCAAGTGGTGTACCACACACTCATAGATACTTTACTTTTACGTCTGTCGATGATCGACATCGACATGAGATTCGTGGAGTTACTGGTCCAGCTATTCCCCTTCCTAACGGCGGTCATTATCATGAGTTTAGTGGGTTTACTACTGTAAATGGTGCTAATCCCCATAGACACAGTTATAGCGGAAGAACAAGTTTATAATGGTGTTTTTTGACTCACAGTTTATATAAAAAGTTTAATTCTTGATAAGCAAATTTCAAAAGCATAAAAAAACCACCTCTCTAATTTGAGAAGTGGTTATATCTTTATTATTTATTGGAGCGAGAATTATTCACTCATTCACTTATTTTCCTAAATCTTCGAATCCATTTTAGCATAATGAATGACGATTTTCTCTAACACATCAATACCTATTAATATATCATCATGATCGGTATACTCATCCGGGTGGTGACTAAGACCATCTACAGATGGAACAAAGATAAGTCCAGTTGGGCATAGCTTTGCCATGTTCATAGCATCATGGCCTGCCCCACTTGGCATTGTTTTGTATGAAATATCCTGTTCCTTGCAAATTCCTTCTATTGTATCTATGATTTCAGTTGATAGTAGTACTGGTTCCTCCGAAATTATTTCCTGACTGAGGATTTCTAACTGCCTGTTTCTTTTTACTAATTCAATCGTTTGATTTAGATGATCTAACACGCGCTGTCGTGATTCTAATGAAGTCCCTCGGATATCCACTTTTATTTCTACTTCCCCAGGCACTACATTCATTGCCCCCGCTGGGATATCTAATACTCCTACAGTAGCAACCGTTCCGTAACTTTGTTCATTTATTGCAATTTTTTCAAGCTCTAGCGCTATTTGGGATGCTCCAAGAAGCGCATCATTTCGCATATTCATCGGTGTTGTTCCAGAATGTGAAGGGGTCCCTATTATTCTTATCGAAAATCTAACCGGAGCCGCTATTCCGGTAACAATACCAATCTTATTACTTTCATTCTCTAGTACTGGACCTTGCTCTACATGCAATTCAAAAAAAGCTTTTATATCCTCGTCTGTCCTACTTGCATGTTCAATACTGTCAATTTCAAGTGCACATAAAGAAAGTGCCTCTTCCAATGTAACTCCATGGCGGTCTTTTAAATGCCTAACTTTCTCCTTATCAAATGTCCCCGCCATCGCTTTGCTTCCTAAAGTGGAAACACCGAACCTGGAAGACTCTTCACAAGCAAATGAAATTATTTCAATTGGATGATCAGTTTCGATTCCTTTTTCATTCAGTCGTTTAATAACTTCCAATGCAGCGGTAACTCCGACTACCCCGTCATACTTACCACCTTGATAAACAGTATCCAAATGAGATCCCATTAATACAGGTGGAAGTCCTTTTATTCTACCTTCTCTTCTCCCTATTGCGTTTCCACATGGATCTATTCGGATATCTAATCCTTCATCTTTACACATTCGCATAAACGCTTGTGTACAGGCCTGTTCTTCATTTGTATAGGCAACTCTTGTCATTCCTTTAATGCCTGAGTTATATTGATTGATTTTATTAAAAAGTATTTGATATCTTTCCTTGCTATTCATATAGATATCTCCTTCTCATCCTCGTAGTATCTACTTATTATAAATCTTCAAGGTATTTCAGTCACTTATAATGTAAGTATTAAAAAAACTTATCATACTGCTAATTGCAATTATGTACTAGATGAAAAGATAATAGGGGACTTTATGTGCAAAAATAAAAATACTGCCTACCGCTACATTCTGTATAGAAAGTAGTGATAGACAGACTAAATTTAGATATTGAACTTACATTACAACACGTGTACCAGTTTTTCCTTCAATTGCATCTTCAAGTTTATCAATCGAAGTAATGATCACGTTCTTTCCGCCTTTTTGAAGGAATAGAATCGCTGCTTCAATTTTTGGTCCCATGCTTCCTTTAGGGAATTGACCTTCATCCAAATAACGAAGTGCATCTTCAATCGTCATTTCTAATAGATTTTCTTGGTTTGGTTTACCGAAATTAATCGCTACTTGTTCAACACCAGTTAAGATGAATAAATAATCAGCGCTAATATCAGCTGCAAGTAATGCACTTGCGAAGTCTTTATCGATTACAGCTTCAATGCCTTCGATTTTCCCGTTATTTTCAATTACAGGAATTCCACCGCCACCAGTGGAAATAACAGAAATACCGTTGTTAAGCAATGTTTCAATTGCTTCTTTTTCGACGATTCTAACTGGTTTTGGAGATGCAACAACACGTCTATATCCACGACCTGCATCTTCAACAAATGTTAAGTTTGACTCTGCAACAATTTTCTCCATATCTTCTTTAGAGTAGAATGGTCCAATTGGTTTTGTTGGACTTTGGAAAGCAGGATCATCACTTGAAACAACTGATTGAGTTACAACTGTAGCAATTGTTTTATTGATATTACGTTCTGCCATTTTATTTTTAAAAGTTTGTTGGATTAAATATCCTAAGTTACCTTGCGTTTCAGCACCATATACATCTAAAGGATACTCGGGAATTACAGATTTAGCCATTTCTCCTCTTATTAGCGTATTACCAACTTGTGGACCATTTCCGTGAGTGATCACAACTGTATGGCCTTGCTCCATTAATGCAAGAACTGGCTCCGAGCTTTCCATAATATTTTGTCGTTGTTCTTCAATCGTACCTACTTGACCTTCTTTAATGATTGCGTTTCCGCCAATCGCTAGAACGACTTTACTCATATAAACACTCTCCAACTTTTTAATTTATTTCAATTGTTATTTTAGTTTCCTAAAAGTAAGCATTCCAATAAGAATACCTAATATTGTATCCAAACCTGAACTGTGTCCAACTCCGATCAAGTCGTGTAAGACTTTCTCAAAATTAGAAGCATCCCCGTCAGCAAGTGCATTGACCATATTAGAAACAGTGGAGCTATATTCCTGTTTAAGCGCATACCGTAAATATTCTCTTGCCACATCGGTTGTAATCGATTCGCCTTCAATCAGTTCGGAAACTTTTTCATAAAAGCTAGTGGAAAGAAAAGGAGAAACGGCATCAAAAGCAAGTAGCCCGACAATCATGTCATCTCCCGAGGGAGTTAAGCCTTGCCCTCTTCCAAGAAAGTATCTAAGAACTTTCTCTATTAAACCTTCATCGCGTAACACTGCTGCTTCCATTAACATAATCAAATAACTTTCTGCACCAAGCCAGTTTTGTTCTCCAGATGTATGATACTTCTTTAAATATTCTTTAAAAGAAATATCCAATCCAGTTCGGTCTTCTATTTCAATTAACTGCAAACAAAATAGCGCAAAACTATCCTTAAAAATAGCTTCACTTTTTAATGTAGTTAATTCATTTTTAAAACTTTTGCCTTTTTCGATACTGATCGTTACTCTTGGTAATTCAATGGAGTTAGTTCTTTTATTCCAAGTAACTGGATCTCCTTGATTCACAAAGGAAACAGCACGTAAAGTATCTTCTTCTCGTAAATGAATTCCAAATGGCAGGAAACCGTTCTTATTATTCCCAATGAAGACTAGAGAATCGCCCATTTTAATATTAAAGCCATTAGAAAAACGACTATGAACGTTTCCATTTTCATTTTTATTAAGAAGGAGAGGAACTAGATAACTATAGTCCTCTCCAAAAAGAGTGCAATTATTCATTTATTGTGGATCGATTAGACCAAGTTTAACAGCGTATGCATCAATCGCTTTTTCAAAGGCAGCTAATGGAGCACGAACGGTACCTGCACCAATTTGGCCCACACCTGCTTCTTTATGTGCAATACCAGTGTTGATAATTGGTTCGATTCCAGTTTCAACAACTTTTCTTGCGTCAATTCCTAGGGCAGAACCTTTGAAGTCCCAAGTAGGAATAGAGAAGTTAGGGTTATGATCAATACAAATTTCCATCATATCATTACTTGTAGTAACAGCATCATCCATACCACCAGCACCTACGAAGCGTGTAACACCAGGAGCAGCGATCATAGCGAATCCACCTACACCGTATGTTTCAGTAATAGCACTGTCACCCATATCAGGACAAGCCATGTCTTGATCGTATCCTGTGAAGAATAACCCTTGTGGTGTATTAACTGGTGCTGTAAACCATTGGTCTCCCATACCAGCAATACGGATTCCGAATTCATGACCGTTACGGCACATTGCTGTTACAACAGTACCATGTTGGATTTCACGTGCTGTATCCATTACTGCTTTAGTAGTTGCCATCGCAATATTTAAGAAGAATTGGTCTGTATCAGCTAAGAATTGGATAACGTCTTGCTTGTCTTTATCATCTACATCTGTTTGTAAAATGTATGGAACGATGTCTTTTAAGAAAATAAGTGAACCAGCAATATTACGTTGGTGGAACTCATCGCCCATTGTAATTGCTTTTGCCATCGCAACGTTTACGTTTAATCCATCACCTTTTACTTTAAGTGCTTTAGAAATAACAGGTCCAAGTACATCTCTGAACCATCCAAGACGGTTAATTACATCTTCAGAGTAAGCACCAAAACGTAGAACTGCACCGATACCTTCATTCATTGTGCAGTATGCTTGGTTTCCACCATCGCGATTTTCTACAACAAGAACTGGCATACTTCCAGATGTAATTCCACCCATTGGGCCAACAGCGTTCACATGGTGACAAGGAATGAATTGGATTTCTCCATTTTCAAGCATTTTAAATGCTTCATCAGCGTTAGCTGCCCATCCTTCAAATAATGTAGCTCCTACACAAGATCCTTGCATCGGGCTTGTCATGTTTTCCCATTTAATAGGTGGTCCTGCATGAAGTAATACTTTTTCATTTAATTCTTTAATAACAGATTTCGCTGGAACAACATCCACTAAAAATGGTGCGCCTGATACAACTTTATCGATAACAGCTCTGTTTGCTTCATCAATTGTTTTAAATTGTCCGTACATTATGCTTCCTCCTAAAAATTCGTTGGTCATGTCATTCATTGACCTGAAATTTGAATAAAATTTTTCGATTAACGAAGTACACTTAAAATTTGACGCATTCTTGGGTTGCCGCCAGCAACTGGACGCCAGTCATACTGAACAACTCTTCCGCCATTAGCAGTAATTGCTTCTGTGAATTTCTTTAATCCAACGTTAACAACATTTGGTTTTTCAGTTAATAATTTTTGGATAGCTTCAGAAACAGTAATTTCAACTGTTGCAGTTTCTTTTGCAGCAACTACTTCTTTTTGTACTTCCTCGATTTGAATATCAAGCATAGCTAATGAAGTAAGAACCGCTTGGTTATTGCTATCACGTAAAATAACTCCAGCTTTTTCTAATTTTGCTTTTTGCTCATCAATGCCTTGTGGGTCTTGATCAGTACCACATACAGTAGCTACGAAGTAAATTTCTTTACCATTTGCTTTTGTTTCTTGTTGGATTTTTTCGATACCAGGGATAAGTGCGCCCGCCATATCTTCATGAGAACCATATCCAAGAACAAGATCAAACAGGATGATTGCAGTTGACTCATCTTGTGCTGCTTTTTGGAAGTATTGAATTCTTGTATCTGGGTCGATCATTGGGTGTGGTTTACCTTGTGTATAAATATCATCACCAAGGTCGATCACTTCAAATCCATTTGCATTTAGAAGGTATCCTTCCGCGTGGGCACCAGAATTATCATAGTTAAGACCTCTACTAATTAATGTAGCTGCTTCGTATCCTAATGTACCACCTGAGTATAGGCCTTTGATTGTTTTTTGCTCCGGCTTCAAGTTTACAGCAGGTACTTCACCTTGTAAGCTGTTGTAATTTGACTTAATAGGGTTGCCTTTAACAAGGTCAACAGCAATCGCAGCTGTTTCTTCAAGTGTGTTAGCATAATACACATTGCCTTCATGGTTATGTGGCTCTTCACCAAGGAAAATCGCAACAACTGGTTTAGAAATGCTTTGAAGTAATTGAACAACCTCGTCGCGAACTTCTTTAGCAGGTGGTTTAGAGATCAATGTGATAACTTCTGTTTGGCTATGTTGTGCTAATGCTTTAATACCATCTAACATTGTAATCGCACCGATTTTATCATTTAGGTCACGACCACCAGTACCGATTGCATGACTAACTCCAGCGCCTAAACGGTCAATTTCTGTTGTAACTTCTTGAATACCTGTTCCCGAAGCTCCGATTACACCAATTTTCCCAGTTTTCATAACGTTAGCGAATGCAAGAGGCACGCCAGAAACTACTGCTGTACCACAGTCAGGACCCATAACAAGAAGTCCTTTTTCATGTGCTTTTTCTTTAATGCGGCGCTMATCTTCCACCGTTACGTTATCACTGAAAATAAGAACGTGCATATCTCTATCGATTGCTTTTTCAGCTTCTTCCGCTGCATATTGACCTGGTGTAGAGATAATTGCTAGGTTGGCACCTGGTAGTGCAGCTGTCGCTTTATCCCAAGAACGAACAGTTTCGAAAGCTTCTTTACCAGCTGAGATTGCTTGGTTGCTTAAATAGTTGTCTGTTTCATCAAGAACTTCTTGGATTTTCTCTTCTGATTCTGTATCAACAACGATACACATATCATTAGAAGCAGCACCTTCAAGTTCATCAGTGTATAGTCCAGCAGCTTTTAAAATATCTTTATTAGCCGGAGTTCCCATCATAATTTGAACTTTGTTAATGCCTTCCATTGTGGAGATTTTGTTTGTAAGAAGCATTAGATTAACTGAATCCTGGTAAGAATTCTGTTTTACAATTGTATAAAGCATATTAGAATGCACCTCTTTATTTTTATTTTAACTTACAATCTTTCAAGAAAAACGCAAACACCCGTGTAAAATCGGCACAGGAAATGGGGTGGCCACAAGTTGACCACCCTTTATCCATCACTTAGCAAAAGGGCTTTTATTATCATAAGCATTATTATGAACAACATCTGAAATCAAATACTCATATATATCATCGACAATTTCAATGCCGTCTCTTTCATATGCTTCTTCTCTTTCAGCACTTCTTTGTCCTGGATAGTAAACTTGGTTATATCCTGGAGCTGGTTTGATTCCGTTCAAATCTTGCATTGTTTGAGATATAGCTTCTTTAAAAGAACCTAGTCCAGTAAAGAATTCTGGATTAATAACGATGTGAAGTTGCCCTAGATTTCGACCTTCAGTTAAATCATGGTACATAGAGGATACTTTGTTTCCAAAAGGTAAACCCAACAAAATACCTGAAAGCACGTCAACCATCATCATTAGTCCATATCCCTTTGGTCCAGCAATTGGCATTAAAGCATTTACTTTAAATGGATCTGTTGTTGATTCCCCGTTGCTATCAACAGCCCAGGTATCAGGAATTGGTTCGTTCTTTGATCTTGCATGAAGGACTTTCCCCCATGCTTGTACAGTAGTCGCCATATCAAAAGTAATATGTTTACCGTCTTTTCCTGGTGCAGCAAACGCAAGTGGATTCGTTCCATAATAAGGTTCTGCTCCACCAAATGGAACAACCATTGGGTCGGACTGACATACGGAAATACCAACTAAATCGGCATCAGCCGCTTGCTGAACAAAATAAGAAAGCGCACCGCTATGACCAATTCTTCTTACACCTACTACGGCAATTCCATTTTCCTTGGCCATTTTAATCGCTTCATCCATAGCTAATTTTGCCCCAACGTGTCCAACGCCATTATCACCGTCAAATATTGCTGAACAAGGACCTGTTTTTTCAAATTTAAAATCCGGGTTGTTATTAAGTCCACCTTTAGCAATACGTTCAGCATAATACTCAACACGCATTGCTCCATGAGAATGAACGCCTCTTGCATCAGCATGAACAAGTACGTCCGCAACTCCAGAAGCATGATCTTCTGTTAAACCAGCCTTATGAAGCTTTTTAGAAATTAACTCATGCAATTGCTCTTTTGATAATCTCATCCCATATCGCCCCTTAAATTTGTCTTTGCCCATTTTTGCTAAAAAAATTACTTAGCGAACGGATCTTTATGATCATATTGATTGTTATGGACTACATCAGAACGTAAGTACTCTAAAATATCATCGACAATTTCAATGCCATTTTCCTTATATTCTTCAATTACAACGTCATTATTTTGACCAGGATATAAAACCTTTTGGAAGCCTGGCGCAGGTTTAATGTTGTTTAAGTCATCCATTGATTGCGAAATATCGCTCTTGAATTGGTTAATGGCACCGAAGAATTCCGGATTAATAACAATATGAAGTTGACCTAATTTACGGTATTCAGTTAAATCTTCGTACATGGAAGATACTTTGTTTCCGAATGGAAGTCCCAGTAAAACACCAGATAATACGTCAATCATCATCATCAGTCCATAACCTTTCGGTCCAGAAATTGGTAATAGTGCGTTCACACTAAATGGATCTGTTGTTGGTTCACCGTTTTTATCTACTGCCCATGTATCAGGAATAGATTCGTTCTTTGATCTTGCATGCAGAATTTTTCCCCAAGCTTGAACTGTTGTTGCCATATCTAAAGTCATGTGCTTCCCATCTTCAGTACTTGGTGCAGCAAAAGCAATTGGGTTCGTGCCGTAATAAGGCTCTGCGCCTCCAAATGGAACAACCATCGGATCGGATTGGCAAACTGTAAGCCCAACCAAACCTTCTTGTGCCGCTTGATGAGTAAAGTAAGAAATTGCACCACTATGGGACATATCTCTGACTCCAACAATAGCAATACCATTTTCTTTTGCCATTTTAATGGACTCATCCATTGCTAATTTAGCAGCTGTATGTCCGTTTCCGCCATCAGCATGGAAAATTCCTGAACAAGGACCTGTTTTTTCAAATCTAAAGTCAGGATTTGTATTAATCCCTCCTTTAGCAATTCTTTCGGCATAATATTCTACACGCATGGAACCATGGGAATGAATTCCACGTTCATCCGCAAATACTAGTACATCCGCTGCTTGTTCTGCATGATCTTCATTAAGTCCAGCCTTATTAAGCTTTGTTTTGATTAGACTTTTTAAGTCATCTTTTGTAATTCTCATATTTGACACCTCATAAATTCCGAATTATAGTTCTGGGTCTCGATTACAGTCTTTAGAATAAACATAAGTCAATGGTTCTCTTCCAACGGCATAAGCTGCTTGATGTACATATGGCGCCATAAAAATGTAATCGTCTTTTTTAACTGGAATCCATTCATTGTCTAGGTTATACATGCCTTCTCCAGATAACAAATATGCACCATGCCCTTGATAATGTGTTTCAACAAATGGGTGGCTAGCTGCCGGGTCGAACGAAAGAATGTGGAAGTTCATATCAAAAGCATGATCTAATGGTAAAAGATCCTTAAGATGAACGTTGTGCATATCATCATAATCCATATACTCGATAGCATTCGCATGGCCTGAAACGACCCAAGGCTTACGTCCTTCTAATGGGTTGTGTTTTTGCTTGTAAAGGAATAAACGAGAATCACCTGATTCCATATTCTCTAAATACATTGTTACGCCTGGCGGGCAATATAAATAGCCGCTTTCTTCTAAAACAAACTCTTGGTCATCTGCTTTAGCCTTCACTTTTCCGCTAACTACGTAAACAAAGCATTGTACATCTTCTTCACCGCAGTATCCTTGGCTGTTTTTTCCACCTTCGTGCATTGTAATAATGTAGTCGACAAAGCTTGCACCAAGTTTTGGTGAACCTAAGATGGAAATTCTGCAATTCTCAAAACCAGGGATAACGTTATTTACTAAACCCTCTGGTGCGATTAGTGCATATTGACCTGGTTTAATAATAGATCTGCTTGAAAGTAAGTCTTTTGGATAACCCATTGTTACATTCTCCTTTGTTTGCCTGTATTTTTTATTTGTACATCGGATTCACAGCGTTATTCTTTATAGCCCAATTCATAAAGAGCACCAATAAGTGCTTTCACACCTTCTGCMAAATCTGTCGGCTCTGTAAATTCAGCCGGATTATGACTGATCCCTTTCAGACTTGGAACAAACAGCATAGCTGTCGGCACAACAGGAGCGAAAATTTGCGAATCATGCCCTGCACCACTGTGCATTACCTTATAATTAAGGCCATTTTGTTTACACTGTTTTTCGATAAGTTCAACAACTTTTTGATCCATTGGAACTGGATCTTCATCCATCCACATATCGATATTCATTTCAACTTCATGTTCTTTAGAAATGTCCTGCATTCTCGCAGTCATTTGTTCTGTAAAAGAAATAATGGCTTTTTTATCAGTATGACGCACATCAATTGTAAAAATGACTTTTCCTGGCACAACATTCACGATGTTCGGATAAGCTTCGAATTTTCCAACCGTCGTCACAAGTGGATCTCCGGTTTTTCTCGCCATTGAAATAATTTCATGAATCATTTGGCTCGCCGCAAATACAGCATCTTTCCGATAACCCATCGGCGTTGTACCTGCATGATTAGCTTCACCTGTTATTTCTACCGTATACCGTCTTTGCCCGACAATGTTGTTTACTACACCAATTGCTATTTTTTCCGTTTCTAAAACGCTTCCTTGCTCTACATGCACTTCTACGAAAGCTTTTAAATCTTTGCGAGGACCTTTTGATTCATCTGCGAAGCCAAATCCTGCATTTTTCATTGCTTCCACAAATGGAACACCATCGAAGTCCTTGATGCTTTCCATCTCTTCACGTTTAGCTAAGCCGACAATGTTTTTGGAACCCCAAAACGAATAAGGGAAACGACTTCCTTCTTCTTCAGCCATCGATACGATTTCGATGTTTCTTACTGGTTGACCAAAGTGTTTTTTCAAATATTTCAATGCTATAATTCCAGCGACAATTCCATATGCGCCGTCAAAACGGCCGCCATTTGTTACAGTGTCCACATGGGAACCAGTCAAAACAGTTTCGTTTGTGTTTTTCCCTGTTAACGTCCCAAATAAATTCCCTATCTCATCAAATCGAGCTTCTAGGCCTTCGTTTTCCATCCATTCTTTTAAAGCGTGTTGACCTTCAACCCACTCTTTTGTATAGAGTAAACGAGAAACTCCGCCTTCCGGATCTTTTCCAAATCCAGCTAACCATTCAAGCTTGCCAGCTGTTTCTTCCGCTAGATGATCAAGCTGTTGTACAATATCTTTTACTTCGTTCACCTATTTCACCATCCTTTTCTGCGCTATGTAATTTCTATAATTAGTTTGGTAACGCTTCTATTGTTTGTAATACATGCGGATAGTATGCACTGAATTGTCTTTCATTAACTTATAGCTCCACTCTTCATTTTAAACCTTGCTATCAAAATAGTCTTTAGCACTTTTAGATAAATAAAGATACTTTTTTTATCCACTTTTGCTATTCTAGATTTACGCGCTAAATCATTGTATTCGTCATTTTATTTGTAACTCAGTTTCATCAGTAACCGGGCTCGCTGTATCCTTTTGCTTCCCTTTTTCTTCATTCCCGTATTTATCCCATTTGAAAAGATTCTCTAATAGTAAAGCTAGAATAATCCCTACTAATAACCCGCTACTCAATACTGGACGAATTACACTTGGAATCGTAATGAAATAAGTAGCAGGAAGTGTCATAATCACTACACCTACAAACAACGGAACAGCCGAACGATATACATTGACTGTATTGAATTCAACCTGTTTAAAGAAATTCAAGGAAGAATTTAAAAGAAGTAGATAAGAGACAAATAATGCTGCACTACCAATACTTAATGGAAGCTGAGAGAAAAAGTGACCAATCGGCGGTATAAGCCCCATTACTAGGAACATAAATCCACCAAGAACAAAAGGAATCCTTTTAATTATTCCTGTTTGGCTTAAGAAACCAATGGAAGATACGTAAGGTGAATTTGGAACAAGCCCAAAAATTCCTGCGATAAAAGTGAAAATACCTGTAATCGTAAAGGAAGCTCTGTATTCAGATTTAGTCGTTTCCACCTGATACATAGTTTCTGTTCCTTTTAAAGCGCCAACTGTGTTTGCGGAATTTAACAATCCTGCGATAACCGTCGTCATGATAATTCCTATGTCCCATGCAGGCTTCCCTAATGGAAATAGCTCAAGACCAAACGATGTAGCTTCACTTACTGGATTTTCCGGTTTAAAAATAAGCGCATAAATAATCCAACCACCGATAATTCCGATAAGTAAACCGTAGCGTCGAATACTTGAAGGAGCCTTTACACTAATCACAATTACAATAATTGCTACTACGATTGATAACAAAGAAACAGCCACATCAATATGCGCATCCTTAGCCTGGTTACCAAATGGAATGCCTAGCATCCCTTTTAAAAAGATACCAATTAATTGACATCCGAATAAAAACATAAATACGCCCATTACGGCCGGTTTAAATAACTTGGCTATACGAGGTCCCAACCCTGTAATACCAATTAAAAAAGTCAAAATCGACGTAATGATGATCCCAACTGTTAAACTACCACCCAAAATTGGTAAAGGCATCCCTTGCGCCACAGCCGTAGAACATAGCGTTAAAATTACGCCCCACCAAAGACCAGATTGCCCTTCCATAATAGCTCGTTTATGTCCTAAAAATGCTTGAACGATACATGCCAATCCAGTCACGATAAAGGAAAGTTGGAGCATATTGACAATTGTGCCTGGCGAAAGCTCAAAAGCCGTTCCAACTGTGATCGGTATGACAACTATGTTCGTAAAAATAAAAAAGAGCCACTGTAAGCCCGAAATCCAATTACTTGATTTTAATAACTCGTTAATAACTATCACCTTTTCTTTTATGAATAAACAGCAACATCGCTACCTATTAGAACATCTACGAACATATTCGCACTGGATTTATGACGAATTTCGGAAATTTGCTGTTTTTCCACTACATTACGCATACCCGTAAGAAATAAGAATGAAACTTGTTTTTCATCACTTAAGCAAATATTTCCGTGCATGTTCCGTCGGCCTTTCAGTCGTATTCTACCAAATAGGATTTTAGCTGTTGTAAAAATATTTCGTTTGTTCTAGCCTGCACCAAAAAGACAGCACAAATCCTCTGTCTATTCAATAATTTAAAGACTTTTTTTGTTTCTAGCCTTTATAATTACAGACAAAGTTTTGCGAGCTTCCTATTAATTAGAAGTAGGACATTCTTTTCGACTATCGATGAGCCTAATAAATACCGAAAGACAGCACTTTATAGTATCATTTGTTTTTGACCTTTATCTATTCTAGTCTACAGCTATCAATTGAAATTGTCATTGTTTACTATGACCAATTTATGCTTTGATTTTTGTTTACTTTTAACGTAGAATATACGACATAAGAGCGAAGTGAATTTTTCTTATGGAAATCTTTAAGTAGAGAGGGTATTCGTATGAAGACCATAAATGATTTATTTATATTGGAAGGTATGAAAGATGCCATTGTACTTGCAGGCCACCGCGGTCTAACAAGAAATGTACAATCTGTAAATATATCCGATACACCTGACGTAATCCATTTTTTAGCTGAAAATCATCTTCTCCTGTCAACTGGATATGCATTTAAGGACGATACGGAGAAGTTTTGCGAGTTAATCCAGCAAATGCACGAATTAAATTGTTCAGGCCTTGTTATCAAAATCAATCGCTTCTTCCACCATTTACCGCCTGAAGTGAAATTACTGGCCGATCAACTTGCATTCCCAATTATCGATTTACCGACCAATCATACATTAGGTGAAGTTTCTCGCCATATCTTAAATTATTTGAATGATCACGAGGCAGAACAACTGTATTATGCTTTGCATGTTCAAAAAGAATTTTCAAATATGCTTATCAAAGGATATAGTTTAAGCGCTCTATTAGAGCAATTAGGTTATCTTTTGGCACGTCCAGCCCTTTTGTTGAATCATAGGGGAGAAAATATTGCTCAAAGTCATGATTTTGCAAAGGGATCAATGAAGGAGATTAAGCAGGAAATCATTCAGAAGGTGAAAGAAGATGTATCTTCCGCTCGAGAAGGGACAACATTTTCAATTCCGTCCAGAGAACATCAAAGCGTCTCCACTTTTCCAGTGCAAACCAAGCGACAATATCCAAGTATGCTTGTTATTTTCGATTCACTCACTTTACCCTATCCGTCTTCCCAAATGGCAATCGAGCAAGCAGGCAATGTTATTTCGTTTACGATTATAAAAGAGCAAGCAATCGAAGAAAACTCGAGATTGTTAAAAAATAACTTCTTCGCCGATTTAATCGAAATGAAAATCCATTCTGATGAAGAAATATTTAGCCGTTCGAACTATTACGGCTTGCAAAAGGGTATGGAGAACGTCTGTGTAGTATGCACCATCGATGCCCAAGGAGAAATATATGAAACATTGCAGCTTTACGAAAAAAAAGTTGGAGAGTTGCATAATAGTGTTTACGATCAGCTGGAAGATGAAATTATAAATGGAAATTTAGAAGCTACTTTATTCACAAAAGGAAAGTACTTTGCCATGATTTTACAGTTTCCCAAATACGGTGATGAAGAAATTAATACAATCACCCAATTCATAGAAAATGTCCAAGCCAACTTTCATGGAGATTTCACCCTTTCCTTTGGTGTAAGCCACTCAGTCCCATCACTTAAAGAAATACCGACCGCTTATTATGAAGCTGTGGAAGCGATATTAGGTGGATACGAACAAAATTTAAAAGGCTTTATCAAATATTACAGAACAAGAGATTTGGAAGAATTGTTAAAATCCCTTCCTCGTAAAGATTTAAAAGCCCTTTATGAAAATACATTAAAATCATTGGCTTATCCAAAAACAAAAGAAGATCAAGAACTATTAAAAACGGTTCAAGTCTACTTAGATGCTCAATGTGAGTTTTCGGAAACATCTAGAAAATTATTTGTCCATCGAAATACAGTGAAGTATCGAATAGCAAAAACGGAGGAAGTGCTCAGCTGTTCCCTCCGCGATCCAGTTGATTCTTTGCGAATACGCGTTGCTCTCATCATAGGGACCATTCTAAAAGATGAGGAAGTAGCATTTAGCCAATAACAAGCGCAAATCTAGTTTCTAAGCAATAAAAAATCCCAAACCTAAAGCGGTTTGGGATTTTTTATTATACGTTCACTTTTTTAGAAGCAGTGATTTCTCCATTTTCAAATACAACTTCACCAGCTACAATTGTTGATTTAACTTTCCCTTTAAATGTCATACCCACATAAGGAGAATGTTGGTGACGATAGAATAAGTCTTCCGCTTTAAGTTCAAAGCTTTCTTTTAAATTTACAATTGTTATATCAGCATCATAGCCTTTATCAATTGTCCCTTTGCTATCAAGCCCAAATAATTTCGCTGGGTTTGTCGCTGTTAACGCTACAATTTTCTCTAAAGGCAGGTTCCGTTTGAAATACCCTTCTGTTAACATAACATTTAATGTGGATTGAGCACCGGAGATTCCGCCCCAACCTTCAAAATAATTATCTGTTATTGTTTTCATAGAAGCCGGAGCTGGTGAATGGTCTGAGGCAATTACATTAATCTCTCCATTAGCAACCGCAACCCATAAGTCTTCTACTTCATCTTCATCACGTAACGGAGGACAGCACTTCGCCAATCCACCTTTTTCCTCAAGGTCTTTTACAGTTAAAGCTAAATAGTGTGCGCAAGTTTCAACTGTAATATCAACGCCTCTATCTTTCGCTGCCTGAATGACTTCAACGACTTTTCTACTGCTTGCATGGACGATATGTACTTTACATCCAGTTGCTTCTGCATAAGAGATGATTCTTCTTACAGCTTCTATTTCAGAAATAATTGGTCTTGATTCCACAAAATCTCTTGCAGTTGTTTTACCTTGCTCTTGCTTTTCTTTCGCAAGCTGATCACAAATAACTGTACTTTCAGCGTGTACTGCAAGAAGAGAACCAAGAGAAGCAATTTCTTTCATCCCTTTGAAAATCGTTTCATCGTCGACATGATTGAAATCAGCGATACCACTCGGTGACATGAAAGCTTTGAATCCAATTACACCATTCTCATGGAGTTCTTTTAGATCTGCAATATTTTCGGGAACAAGTCCACCCCAGAAACGAGGATTTACAATCGCTTTTTCATCTGCACAAGCTTTTTTCAAATCCAAGTTTGCTTTGTTGATCGTTGGTGGTGTGCTGTTTAAAGGCATGTCAAAGAAAGTTGTAGCTCCTCCAGCAGCCAGACTTCTACTGCCGGTTTCAAGTCCTTCCCACTCTGTTCTTCCAGGCTCATTAAAGTGTACATGTGTATCAATTAATCCAGGTAAAATATGAAGTCCTTCTGCATCTATTACTCGATCAGCCGAACCTTGAAGAGATTGACCAACCTCTTGGATTTTGCCATCTTTAATCGCAATATCCCCTTGAACAATGGATTCTGCTGTAACAACTTTCCCATTTTTAATAATTAAATCGTATGTAGTCATCTTTCATTCCTCCAAGTTTATATATCCCTTTGCCATTACCTAATTTGATAATAACAAAGGGATTGAATTAACCATTCAGTTAGCAGAAATTAACTTTCCAACCGGTTCCCCGATAATGCCATTTTCTAAATCAAATACAACATTTCCGCGTACAATTGTTTTCGTTACGCGGCAGTCAATTTTTCTACCTTCATATGCACTATGTTTGTTTTTGTAGTAAAGGTCTTCTCTTTTAACCGTATACGATTGGTTAGGGTCTACTAAAATAATATCCGCATCTTTTGAAACAGCAATTTCACCTTTATTAGGAATGTTGAAGCGTTCAGCTGGATTCGTTGCAATTAAGTCGACAAATTTATGAACTGCTAATCCTCGTTGTTTAACAGCCAAGTCAAACATAAGATCGACGTTGTTTTGGGCACCGCTAATTCCGCCCCAGGCTTCCCAAAGATTTCCTTGCTTTAAGTCCTCCGTACAAGGTGAATGGTCAGACGTTAGCCAGTCAATATTCCCATTTAACAACTCGTCCCATAATTTAGCTTGATCTACTGCTTTTCTTATTGGAGGCTGACATTTTGCTCTTGGACCAATTTCATCCACTTGTTCTGCAGTAAAGGCAAAATAATGAGGGCATGATTCAACCGTTACATCTACACCTTCTGCACGTGCTTTCAAGATAGTTTGTATTGCCTCTGAAGTACTAATATGAACAAGATGCAATTTACAACCTGTCTCTTTAGCAAAAAGAATCGCACGCGACACAGCTTCCACTTCTGTAAAAATAGGACGTGATTCCGCATATTCTACTCCAGAGTTTTTACCTTCTCTCGCAAATTCTTTAGAAAGTCCAGACGTAACGGACGCGTTTTCCGCATGGATACATAGGATCTGATCCAATTCAGCTAACTTTTGCATACCTTTGTATAATGTGAAATCATCCACATTGATGAAATCTTCCGGAATGTCACTTGTAATATCGGATAAGAAGCATTTAAAAGCGAGAACGCCGGCATCAGCTAATTCTTTTAGATTATCTAGATTCTCAGGTACGAGTCCACCGTAAAATGCGTAGTCAACGTAGTTTTGGTTAACAGCTGCTTCCAATTTAAGATTTAATGCCTCTTTATTGATCGTTGCTGGTAGTGCATTTAGTGGCATTTCCACATAGCTAGTCGTACCTCCAGCAGCTAAAGATTTTGAACCTGTTTCAAAACCTTCCCACTCTGTACGTCCAGGTTCGCTAATGTGAACATGTGTATCGATCATTCCTGGCATAACATATTGGCCAGTTGCGTCAATAACCTCTTTCGCCTCATCCGTAATTTGTTCGGCAATGCAAGAGATTTTTTCGTCTTTAATCCCGATATCCACTTTATAAACTCCATCACGCAATACAACATTTCCGCCTTTTATAACTAAATCATAAATCATTTGAATTCCCCTCTCAGCTATCATATTTAACTTATTCTTTCTGAAAAAAACAGATTGGTCACTTCATTAGTTAACTATTCTCCTCATTTAATTCGGGAGTTTTTTCTAACAAATTTCCTTTTAATTGCACAGATTCAAGCACTGTGTAAAGGATAAAAGCTGTAATGATCCCTACAAACCAAGACATATCATAAAGTGGTTTTAAGAAGGGTACGAAATTACCGATTAAACAAACAACACCTGCAATGATTGTGGTGAGAATCGCATTTATATTGAATCCCTTTGTATAATGGTACTTACCCTTTTTGGCATCATATAAGGCATTCAAGTCAATATTCTTTTTGGATAAGATGAAATATTGAGCTAACATAATTCCCGTAACCGGCGCTAATATCCCACCAACAATATTTAAGAAAGTAAAAACACTCGTTGCACTTTCCATCAGTTTCCACGGCATAGTCAGAATCCCAATCATTGCTGCAAGGATTGCACCTGATTTAAAAGTAAGTTTTTTAGGAAATAGAGACGCCAATTGGTATCCGGCAGGTACAATGTTTCCCGTAACGTTAACCGATAATGTTGTTAAGCATAAAGTAAGAACGGAAATAGCAATTGCAAACGTCCCATCAAATCGAGCGACAACATCTAGTACATTCCATATCGGTGTCCCAAAAGCGATTTCTGATCCAACAATAATTGCGATACTCGCAACCGCAAATAAAATATATGCCACAACTACTCCGACAGTTTGTCCAATTGCTTGCGTTTTCGTAGATTTCGCTAACTTCGTGAAATCTGAAACGTTTACAATCGGCGCTGCCCATGCTGCTATCACTGCTGTTATAGCAGCGAAAAAGATAATGAATTTATTTCCCGCGACTCCCGTGCTGGTATACGCTAAAATAGGGCCAATCCCACCAGCTAAGTTAATGGCCCAAATTGCCATTCCTCCAAAAACAATGTAAACAAGCGGTGAAAGGATATTCGTAAATTTCCCTAAGAACCCCATTCCCCCATATATTAAAGCAACATTAAATAACCAAAAAATTAAAAACGAAAGCAACGCCGGCAATGATAACCCTAATAAGTTCCAATCTCCACCTAACGTTAAATATGTTGGCCAAAGCTTTCCAATTAAAATAGATAATGCTTGGCTTCCTGCGTACGTTTGAAAGCCGAACCACATAATCGCCGAGATAACTCCCCTTAAAACTCCAGGAATCATTGCTCCTTTTGGTCCATACGATAGACGTAGCAACATCGCAAATGGTAATCCGTATTTCGACCCTGCATGACCATTCAGAACGAGCATTAAAGCGATGATTACAGAAGCAACCAGTATAGCCCCAAAGACTTGACCTACTGACATTCCTAAAGCAAAAAGACCACCAATGGCAACATAGTTTGGAATGTTATGAACTGAGCCCATCCAAACTGTGAAAAAATTCCCTATGCCCCAATTTCGATCCACTTCGGTCGTCGGTAAAACATCATTACTATAACCGGCAGCCGTTGCCTTCTCTCTATTAAAATCTTTCAAAATATACCCTCCTCAAATGTTGCCACTTACTATCGAGACTT
This sequence comes from Psychrobacillus sp. 05T411, assembly GCF_056396485.1. NCBI lineage: Bacteria > Bacillati > Bacillota > Bacilli > Caryophanales > Bacillaceae > Psychrobacillus > Psychrobacillus sp. 05T411. The sequence goes on from NZ_JBFTLO010000004.1 coordinate 111,209, forward strand.
TTAGCTTCATTCGTTCAGAAACTCTTTCTTTTTTCATTCTCGATTATAATAGGGTTCATCTGCAATATGTGAATATCGCTGTTTTCACCCTTAATAGTTTTATCGCTATAATTGTGACAACATTATTATACAAAATATAAAGCTATTCTTCTTTAGTTTAGTTAACCAAAAGAAGCAACTTTTATTATATACATTGAATAAGGAAGGTACCTTTTGTAGACACTTTAAACAAACGATTGTTCAAAACAACCAACAAGAATACCTCATGGAGACATAATCTCGATGAGGTATTCTTGGAATATTCTTATTTCTCGAAAATCGTTCCTTTTTTGAAACTTGAACCTTTAAACGCATATTTCGATAGCAGATAGTAAGCTATTCCAGCTACCACTACACCAATTATCCAAGCCAACTCCACCTCGATAAACGCAGCGGCTGCTCCGATAAACATCGCAAGTAAACCTGCTGGATTATATCCGGCATAAGAACCTTCTTCATTGTATAAGTCAGCAGTCTCCACTCTCTGTTTTCTTAAAATATAATATTCAACTAAGAGTATTGAAATTACTGGTCCTAAAAATGCTGAATAGATAAGAACGAACATATTAAGACCTGCAGCTGATGACTCTTGTACAAGCAACCAAGGGAATGCACATAGAGCAAGTAATCCTGTAATCGTTACAGAAACTTTATATTTAAGTTTTGTCAGTAATGTAATAACATACGCTGGTGGAACCACGTTCGCTACCATGTTTGTCGCAATTACTGTTATGACGATAAATAGAGATACACCTGCAGAAATATAAGGATTATCAATTACTACTGGAAGTGCTATTGCAGGATTCGTTATACCCGTTGCAGCAGCTAACATTGCACCAATGACAATAACAAAACCATATGAAATAGTAATCGGAACGAAGTATAATGCTCCACGTTTCTTATCACTGATACCTGTTTTCAGCTCTCTGGAATAATCTGCAGCACTTACAAAGATCCCTGCATAATTCCCTAAAAAGACCATAATGAGCCCGAAGAACGGTAGTCCCCATGAACCTTTTGCTTGTACCCATGTTTGAGAAATCTCCGTGCTATATGAAGTTACAAGGATTCCAAAAACATAAATAAGTCCTATCATAAACACAATAGATGCAACCGTTTCTACCCATTTAATGGCATGGAAGCCGAATAGTGAGATAACAATCTGAACTAGTTGAAGGGCTACAAAGCAAACAAAAACATTGTCAAAAGATCCGCTCGTAACAATCTTTACAAACTCATTTAATGCAGTACCACCAATCCAACTTTGAATACCGTACCAGACAATAGCGGGTATACCACGTAGTAATGATGAAATAACTGTACCTTTTGTTCCGAAAGACATTCTAAGCTGTACAACGTATGGTATACCTGATTTATAACCAAGTCGATCATTTAATGCAAAAATAGTTGAAATGATCGCAATTGAGATTAGAGCTGCCAGCATTGTTTGGAAGATATTTAACGTTGCCACTCCCGCTATAATTACACTGGCTCCTAATGTCATATTCCCTATGTTAACTCCATCGCCAATCCACATGAAAACATAATCTCTTGGTTTTACGGTTCTATCCTGATCGGATTTTGGATGTAGTGATTCATCCAAACCCGTAGTATGCTCAATCTGCGACGCTTTTATATTGTAACTTTCATTTGCTGTAGACATATGTCATACTCCTTTTTATATTGAGTGGTGTAATTAAAGCTACGTTTATTTTGGACAAAAAATAAAAGTTTAATCTGTTGTTCCATAATTATTCCACTATAACTTCCCTCTAAGTAGCAGAATAATTTCGAGTAACAATAGATTAAAGTTATTAACTCTCGAAAACGTTTTCTTTAAGAACATTTCTTATTATACATACCTTTATTAAGAAGGTCTTTATATCTATTAAACAAAATGTACAAGCCACCGCTATATACAGTGCATAACATTTGTTACAATAACAGCTCCTTTAGACAAACCATTGTCTACATTGAACAATAAATTTTCGTAAAAATACAGTGAACGAAAAACAAATATTCCAATATAGTTAACAAAACCTACATATTATCTCGTGAAAGTTTAACGACTTTTTTGCGACTTATCGGATATTCCAAAATCTCATGAGTCAGTTTCTCGGTACCAAAGAAGAATTCATTAAAATATTCGGTATATAATACAGTTAATTTTCAATACCCATTATTTATAATTATCAAACCAAGATTTTAGTGTCTAATTAAATATAGAACAAAAGCGCTTGAGCATCTTTCCCTTTCCCAGTATAGAAAATTGAAATTTGAATGGAATGAAACACATAATCGGGATAGTGTGTCGTAGTCAGTTGAAAGAAAAGACATGTCCACTAGGATTATCGCGGCATGCAGCGATAATCAATGGAAATTGCACAATTCTCAGTGCCGGCCTGCTAAAAATACAAAGTTTTATCCAGTTTTTCAATGGAGGAAATCCAATAAATGGATTAGGGCAACCAAACGATCATTGAAAGCAATCATTTCTAGGTTGAAAGCAACCAAACCAGGACGAGAGCACTCAAATTGCCAATGAAAGCAACCAATTCTCAAAATAACTCTTTACTTAGAGTGAGACGACTAAGATTTGGACATATTATAGGAACAATCTGCGCTGAACTCGCCCGGCTAGGAACTGCTAGCCGGGTTTGTCGTGTTGGGAGGCGAGATTGACTCGTTCAACAACTTTTTGTTAATAGTTGACTCTTATAAGTTAGCAATTCCTATTGATTTTCGCTATATGTAGCAAAAATCACAGTGGATACCTTACGACGCATTATATCTATATCATGTACAATGCAATAAATGCCATACCTTATGTTCCTTGAAAAGATTTTCCGCATGTCAAAACTTTAATTGTTTCCAAAGCACAAAAAAGCACTGGAATATTTACCAGTGCTTGCAGATAAAGAAGGACTATTTATACTGTTCTCTTAGCAATCATTTCAATCTCAACTTCCGCACCTAGCGGCAATGCTAAAACTGCCACACAAGTTCTAGCTGGGAACGGTTCATTAAAGTACGTTTTATATACTTCATTCATGGAAGTAAAATTATTCATATCCGTTAGATATACATTTACTTTCACCACATCATCAAATGTTAGATGTGCCGCTTCTAATACTTCAGATAAATTGGTAAAGCATTGTTTTGTTTGTTCAGCAATATTTCCTTGTAAATTATCTACTGTCTCCGCATTCATTGCCGTCTGACCAGATAAAAAAAGAAAATTATCTGCTTCTACTGCATGTGAATATGGTCCTGATGCTGTTACATTTTTTGCACGATATGTCTTTCTCATAATTCTATGACACTCCTAATCTCATCGTTGATATAACTTAATACTTATGGTTTTTTTCTCGTTCAAGAAGTTCAGTAATCTTTAATCCAATTTGTACTAATAACATTTCTTCCGCATCTTCAAAATCCATCCCTGTAATTTCCTTGATTCGTTCCATACGATAGACAACTGTTTTATGGTGGATAAAAAGAAGTTGCGATGTTTTGGTTGCATTTTGATTGGACTGTAAAAAAACTTTTAATGTTGTTAACAAATCTGCTTTATTTGCCTGTTGATAATTCAGCAGTTTTTGTAAAGAAGGTGGGATAAAAGACTTTAACTCTTCGGAATTAGTGAATTGACCAAGCATCCTAAAGACCCCTAATTCAGAATAAGATGTAATGGATTCTTTTCCATTTAAAACTTCACCAAATTCCAATGCATCTTGAGCCTTTATATAGCTATCAGAAATATTATTAATATGTTCGGATAGCGTCCCTATTCCGACTTGGATCATTATTTTGTTATCTTGTTTTTGGACCAAATCTAAAATAGTATATACTCTTTCTTTTATTTTGATCAACCATTTCGTGTCTTCTATATCGGCTTTCCAAAGTACTACTTTTAAACCGCCCTTACTGCCGATAAGCGCATTTGGTACATGCTGATGAATGGCATCGTGAAGCAATGTTTCTTCGTTACCATTGGAGATTCCTCGTTTCACTTGTTTCGAATAGATTCGCTCATTATTTTTGCTTATTTTGAATAAAACAACTGCAAATGCCCCTTCTATATCCCAACCAATTAAATTAGCATCTTGATAAAGAATATTAGAAGGTAATTTTCCTTCTATTAATTGTTCTAGTAAATCATTTTTAAAACGTTTGTCCACTTCGGCAACAGCGAATCTTTTAACTAATTCAAGGGAAAGTGAAGTTGCAGCATTTTCCACTGCAATAAAATCAAGTTCTTCCAAAGGTTTGTTCATTTCACCGATCAATAGATAAGTTTTAATATGGTTAATCGTTTCAATTGGAACAACTATTTGGTGTCCAATTCTCTCTTTTTGTTCCATGTACTTAACAATTTGACGGTAATGTGGAAATTTCATCTTTTCTGTTTCATCATAGTAATAATTTTTTTCAACAATTTCAAAGTTAGTTAAACAAGGGAGTGTGGAAGCTATGCAAAAGAAATTTCGGTCAAACAAGGCAACAGGATTTCCAATTAATTTTTCTAATGTCTCTATAATTTTTTCTGGACTTTCATCTGCTAGTGATAGGGCTGTAAATTGGTCATGGATTTCTTTATAATACTGAAGTTTTTTTACTTGAAGATTCAAAATTTCTTCCATCACAGGATACAAAATATCCACATATGGAACTTCTTTAGGTATTTGAATAATGGGCAATTTACACTTTTCCCCTTCATCGATGATGGACTGGGGAATCTCATTTACAAACCGATGATTTTTGATCATCAATGCACTTACTTCTTTTTCAGCTAACTTCGCGATAAACTGTTTTTGCTCCTCCTCATTAAAAAAACGAATCGGATATAAACTTGTTAAAATTAGCTCTCCACCTATTAACCAGTCCGTTATGTCTGGAGCTTCCATAATAGTTGAGCCTTTGACAACTTTATGCAAATACTGAGCACCACTTAATACAATTGCCTCTTTGAGCGAAGCTAATTTCAACACATCTTCCACACGAAATTCCACATAGCTCCCCTCCTTTCTACTAGGAAAAGAGCTGAAAAATACCTCAGCCCTTTGTAGTCCATTATTTCTTATTACGCACAGTATATCAACTGTTATATACTTTTAGTAAAATGACCGTTTTCATAAACGACCTTCCCATTTACAATAGTTTTCTTTACTTTTCCTTTAAATGTCATACCTACATATGGAGAATGTTGATGACGATAGAACAAGTCTTCTTTTTCTAATTTAAAGCTTTCATCTAAATTAACGATGGCGAAATCTGCATCATAACCTGCAGCGATATCTCCTTTATTGGACAAACCAAAAATTTTCGCAGGATTTGTTCCCATTAGCTCAACGATCTTTTCCAAAGGTAGATTACGTTTTGCATAGCCTTCTGTCAGCATAAGATTAAATGTAGATTGTGCCCCGGAAATACCGCCCCAACCTTCGAAATAATTATCTGTAATTGTCTTCATGGAAGCTGGCGCTGGAGAATGGTCAGAGGAAATCACATCGATTTCACCATTAGCAACTGCTACCCATAAATCTTCTACTTCATTCTCCTCTCGTAAAGGAGGTGCACATTTTGCCAATCCACCCTTTTCTTCTAAGTCTTTTACAGTTAAGGATAAATAATGTCCACATGTTTCAACCGTTACATCTACTCCTCTACGTTTTGCTTCTTCTACTACTTGGACTACTTTTCTGCTGCTGGCATGAACGATATGCAATTTACATCCTGTTGCTTCAGCATAAGAAATAATTCGTCGAACAGCTTCTATCTCGGAAATAATCGGTCTTGATTCCACAAAATCACGGGCAGATGTTTTCCCTTCTAGCAACTTCTGCGTTGCAAGCTGTTCACAAATTACTGTGCTTTCCGCATGAACACCAAGTAATGAACCTATAGAGGCGATTTCTTTCATCCCTCTATAAAGCGTTTCATCATCAGCATGATGAAAATCCTCTATGCCACTCGGCGACATAAATGCTTTAAAGGCGACGACACCATTATCGTAAAGTTCCTTCAAATTATCAATGTTTTCCGGTACTAGCCCACCCCAGTAATTCGGATTTACAACTGATTTTTCTTCAGAAAGTTTTCTTTTTAACGCTAGATTTTCTTTATTTATCGTTGGAGGTGTACTGTTTAAAGGCATATCACAATAAGTCGTTACTCCGCCCGCAGCCAAGCTTTTACTGCCTGTTTCGACACCTTCCCATTCCGTTCTTCCAGGTTCATTAAAGTGCACATGAGAATCTATGAGTCCTGGGAAAACATGAAGACCATTTGCATCTATTTCGTTCGTACCTGTTGCACTAATTTCTTTATTACTGGATACTTCGGCGATCTTACCATCTTTAATCGCAATATCTCCTTTGGCAACTGATTGTGAAGTTACAATATGACCATTTCTTATGATTAAATCGTAATTTGTCAAAATAATCGCTCTCCCTTTTTTCAAATATCTCACCACTTGTAGAAGTGGTAGACTTCTGCTCCTGCGTAAGCTCGTCGCAAAAAAAAATTTACTGAATAATGAAGTTAAAAAAGTTAGAATTCCTATTTTACTGCTGCTAATAGCTTGCCGATTGGTTCTCCTACAATTCCTTTTTGTAAATCGAAAACGATATTTCCTCGAACAACCGTTTTCGTTATACGACAGTCAATTTTTCTACCTTCATAGGCACTATGTTTGTTTTTGTAATATAGATCTTCTCTTCTTAAAACATAGGATTGATTTGGATCCAATAATATAATGTCTGCATCTTTTAATACAGCTATTTCCCCTTTATAAGGCAAGTTAAACCGCTCCGCAGGGTTAAATGAAATCAAATCAACAAACTTTTCAACTGCCAAGCCTCGTTGTTTAACAGCTAAATCAAACATCAAATCAACATTATTTTGAACCCCACTAATTCCGCCCCAAGCCTCAAATATATTTCCTTGTTTCAAGTCTTCCGTACATGGTGAATGGTCAGAAGTTAACCAGTCAATATTGCCATTCAATAACTCGTCCCATAATTTTTCTTGGTCTTTTGCTTTTCGGATTGGCGGCTGACATTTTGCTTCTGGACCAATTTCCGCTACTTGTTCAGCAGTCATCGCAAAATAGTGCGGGCAAGATTCAACCGTTACATCTAAACCTTCCGAACGCGCTTTTAATATTACTTGAACGGCTTCCGACGAGCTAATGTGTACTAAGTGTAATTTACAACCTGTTTCCTTTGCAAACAAAATGGCACGGCTAACAGCATCTACTTCCGTGAAAATCGGACGTGAATCAACATACTCCGCTGCAGATGTACGACCTTCTCTAATCATTTCTTCCGTAAGCTTAGACGTAACGGATGGGTTTTCAGCATGGATACATAAAATCCCACCTAATTCCGCTATTTTTTGCATCCCCTTATACATTGTATAGTCATCGACATTGGTAAAATCCCCAGGAATATCACTTGTAATATCGGAAAGAAAACATTTAAAAGCTAGAACTCCTGCATCCCATAATTCCGCAAGTTTATCTAGATTTTCTGGTACAAGCCCGCCATAGAATCCATAGTCAACATAGTTTTGATAAACTGCTGCTTCTAGCTTAAGATCAAGTGCTTCTTTATTAATCGTTGCAGGTAATGCATTCAGTGGCATTTCCACATAACTTGTCGTACCTCCAGCTGCCATTGCTTTTGAACCTGTTTCAAATCCTTCCCACTCAGTTCGGCCCGGCTCACTAATATGAACGTGCGTGTCAACCATTCCGGGCATCACATATTGCCCACTCGCATCAATAACTTCCTTTGCTCCCTCTGTTATTTCCTCCGCTATGCAAGTAATTTTTTCATTTTTCACTCCGATATCCACTTGGCGAACACCATCACGAAATACAACATTTCCATTTTTAATAATCAAATCGTACATCCTTGTTTTTCCTCCTCGATTAAATAGAATATATTAGGATCTTTCCTCCACTACTGGATGAGATACCCGTTTTTTAGCAATTAGTGAATATAAAATAAAAGCTATTATTGTCCCCGTGAAGAACGACATATCATAAAGCGGCTTAAAGACAGGAACAAATTGACCAACTAAACTAATAACCCCAGCAATAACAAGGGTTATAATTGCTTTCATATTAAACCCGTTGCGATAATTATAAATACTGTTTGAATGATACAATCCATTCAAATCAATATGCTTCTTTGCAACAACAAAATAGTGAGAAAGCATAATACCGAGTACCGGGCTTAATAAACCCCCAATGACTCCTAAAAAAACAAAAATACTAGTTGAGTTTTCCATAAGCTTCCACGGCATTATTATTATTCCTACTAGCGCTGCGATAAATGCCCCTGATTTGAATGTTAACTTTTTCGGGAACAGCGATGCTAATTGATAGCCCGCTGGAATGATATTCCCCGTAATATTCACTGATAAAGTTGTTAAACAGATGGTTAATACGGAAACCGCAACGGCAAATTTACTATCAAATTTTTCAACGACATCCAGTACATTCCATATAGGAGTGCCAAACGCAATTTCTGAGCCGACAATTACAGCGATACTTGCAAAGGCGAATAATAAGTATGAAAGAAGTATTCCTGCAATTTGTCCAATCGTTTGAACCTTTTGGGATACTGCTTCCCTTGTAAAATCTGAAATACTAACTGCAGGAGCTGCCCATGTTGCTAAGAGCGCACTTACGCAACCTAGGAAAACGAACAACTCATTTCCTTTCATTTCTTTCGGTATATATTGCAATATTGAACTGATGCCCCCAGCTAAATTAATAGCCCAAATGGCCATTCCTCCAAACACAATATAAATAATGGGGGAAAGTATTTTTGTGAATTTACCCAAAATCCCCATTCCTCCATAGACAAATGCAACGTTTACGGCCCAGAATAACAAGAATGAAATTAACCCCGGTAAACTTAAACCAAAGAAATTCCAATCGCCACCTAAAGTTAAATATACAGGCCAAAGTTTCCCGATTAAAATCGTTACCGCAAGACTACCTGCATACGTTTGAAAACCAAACCACATAATTGCTGCAATAACTCCTCTAATTACACCAGGTACAATTGCCCCTCTAATACCAAATGATGTTTTTAGTAACATAGAAGTGGGAATCCCATACTTTGTTCCTGCATGTCCACCTATAGATAAAATCGCCCCTAAAATAATGGCTGCAAGTATAATTGTCCAAAATACCTGACCGACGGATAATCCAAGGGCAAAAAATCCCCCTACTGTTATATAGGCTGGTACGTTATGTACCGATCCCATCCAAAGGGTAAAATAGTTTCCCAACCCCCACTTTCTGTCTTCTAACTTAACGGGCATTAAGTCCTTACTAATAGTTTGTTCTGGTGGAGTCGTTTGCTGTTCCACGGGACTCTCCCCCTTTAAAGATATTTTTTCAGCGTCATGCCAGCAAAGAACATTTAAGATGACCACTGTTTTACGTCACAATACTTCCACCAATCTCTATTGTTTACCCCAAACTATTCTGGGCTATTCGATTTGAATTTTGCAGTAGCCATTAACGCCATCGCATCTCGTGCTTCATATGTAGTGTTTCCACTAGGAGATGTTAATACAACATTTTTTAGTTTTTTCAAGCCTTCTCCAATAGAAGGTTCAAACTCAAATACATCTAGTGCTACACCTTCCATTACTTTTTCATTCAAAGCCTCTATTAATCATTCCCTAAATTCACGCTTTTATAGATGGCAATACGTCGGGCGAACACTTTCATTTTGTTTGGTTTTTTACTAGTTATTTTGAACTTTCTTCCACTGTTTATGAGCAATCCTCTTAGTTTACTGCTTATTTAAAGGAAATCTATTTTTATGATATAATTTATGAAGGATGATTCATAATAAACAAATGTTAAATATTTTATATAAGGTGTGTGTCACAACAAATGAAAACAACTGTCGTTTATAAAAAAAGTGAACAATTTGAAATAAAAGCAGACTTTTATCCTACTTCTATACAGTTTGCTCCTGTCATTGTTTATATTCATGGTGGGGGTCTATTTTGGGGATCTAGAGAAGATGTAAAAGCTGAACAGGTTGAATTATATTTGCAAGCAGGATTTAATGTATTTTCCATTGATTATCGTCTTGCACCCGAAACAAAAATTCCTGACATCATTACCGATATTGCAGATGCACTTTCTTGGCTAGAGCATGAAGGTACACAACAGTTTGACTATAATCCGGAAAAAATAGCAGTAATTGGCGGCTCTGCTGGTGGCTACCTTGCTCTTTTATCTGGAACTTTTGATACAAAACCGCAAGCCATTGTCTCGTTTTATGGATACGGTGATATTACTGGCGAGTGGGCATTAAAACCAAGCCCTCACTATCGAAAAATGACAGCTGTTCCAAAAGAACTTGCCGACATGCTTATAACAAATGAAGTCATTACCGTTGGACCGATTCAAAAACGTTATGCCATCTATATGTACGCAAGACAAAATGGTGCTTGGATTGGGCAAATAAGCGATAGGGACATAAAAGAGCTCCAGTCTTTTTGCCCATTATATTCTGTAAATGCAGATTATCCGCCAACACTTTTATTACACGGAACAATGGACGAAGATGTTCCATACGAGCAATCCGTATTGATGTCCGAAGCTTTGACAAAGTCCGGAGTAGAAAACCAATTAATAACTATTCCTAACGGCAAACACGTATTCGATGAAGATTGGCAAAGTGCTACTGTGCAAAATGCATTTGATGATGTCATTCAGTTTTTAAAAGAGCATCTTCAAAAAGATAATTAATCCAAAATCAAAGAGGGTGTCCACTTAACTTAAGTGGACACCCTCTTTCATTACTCAGTTGTACTAGATGGTCTAAATAGTTATTTTATCTACTTCTACAGTTACAAGACTCTGCTTTTTATACTCATCATATACGTTTAATGCCGCCTGTAAACTTTCGCCTCTATTAACATTAAAACCTTTTCGAATAAGCGTCCCTTCTAATGCTGAAAGAACATGAAGTATATTTTTCTTACGGGAACTATATCCCATTGCCCCAACTCTCCAAATCTTTCCGTGAAGCGGTCCAAAAGAACTGGCAATTTCAACTTCAAAGTCTTCTAACATCATGGAACGTATTTCATCTCCATTTATTCCTGAAGGTATCTCAATTGCAGTAACAACAGGTAGCTTGTGCTTTTGATCACCAAATAGTTCCAATCCCATCGCTTTGATGCCTGCTATTAATGCTTTTTCATTCAACTTGTGTCGGGCAAATCGATTTTCAAGTCCTTCTTCCAGAATAATACGAAGTCCTTCTCTTAAAGCATATTGCATACTTGTTGCTTCCGTATGGTGATTAAGACGGACAGGACTCCAATAATCCTGTAGCTGTGCTAAATCAAAATAATTACTCATAATTCGATTGTTCGATGACTCGCTCTGAGATGTTTTCAAACCTAATTCAATACTTTTTCTTTTATTTATCACTTCTTCAACCCGATTGTTGTAAGTAATCGGAGATAATCCGGATGGAACAGACAAACATTTTTGCGTGCCACCAATAACGGCATCAAGCTTGAGTTCATCCACCTTAAGGTCGACTCCACCCAATGAGGCTACAGCATCGACAACTAACAAGACATCTGCATTTCGGCAAGCTTCACCAATTTCCTTTAGTGGCTGCATGCAGCTAGTGGAAGTTTCAGCATGCACAATGGCAACCATTTTTGGAGAAATCTCATGAATTTTATGGATAATTACTTCAGGGTCAAAAACCTCTCCCCAAGGAACTTCCATCGTCGTAACCTCTGCTCCATAACGCTGGCAGATTTCAGTTAAAAGATAGCCAAACCGACCGTATATGGGAACCAAAACCTTATCTCCCGGTTCAATCATACTGCACAGGACAGCTTCGATACCTGCTCGGGAAGATCCATCAACCGGGAATGCCCATTGATTATCCGTTTGAAATACAGCTCGGAGCATTTCCATTGTTTCATTCATAATATTCGTAAATGCAGGATCAAATTGACCTAAAATCGGGGTAGCCATCGCTCTTAATACTCTTGGGTCAACTTCTACCGGACCAGGTGTCATTATTGTTCTAAGTGGGACATTTAAATCTCTATACTTTGTCATATATCTTAACTCCTATTTTGAATTTATTTTAACTCGAATGAATAATTATGAAACATTTTCGATTAAACAATATACTTTTAGAAAATAATAATTAATTTTAACAGGATAAAACCTTATAATCAATGGATAATTCAATAAATTAATTGAAAATTGTTTCCATTTCCCCTAAATATTTATACGCAAATCATTATTAAGATACACATATATCACTTTTTGCAAAGTATGGGTAGCACACAAACTAATCATGGATAGACTTGATCATTCCAATAATTAAATCAGCAAGAACGACTCTCCATGTGACAAATGAAATGAAAAAGAAGCCTCTCAAAAGTTTGCACAACTAATGAGAAGCCTCTATATTCAAAATGTTATCCTTTTAAAAAAATCGGAATACTTGTTTACAATATACTCAAAAAGGAGGGATGAATATTCTTCTTTATTCATTCCCTCCTTTTTTTATTCAGTTCAAACTATTGTGCTAGAGAGTTACTCTTATTTTAAGAAGTTCATAAAGTTAGAGAATGAAGCTACTAGGTCTTGATAGTATCCTAACATTTTATCCTGTAAAGAGACTTGGTCGGATTCTTTTTCTAGCTCATCTTGACTCACTTGTTCTGTTTCAGTAGCCGAAATTACTTCTTCATTTACTGTTTGTACTGGTTCTTCAAGATCTGATACTGTATTTTCCACTGATTCCACCGTTTCCTGCTCTGGTGTTTCTACATCAGAAGGTTGTTCTTCATTTTCTACAACGACTGGAGTTTCAAGATTAACGTCAGTATCATTTGCTAAACCTGTATTTTCGTTATCAACAGAGATTTCTGGAGATGCATCTGCCTCTAAAGTTGTTGTATCTGTTACACCAGCATCAGCAGATATATCGGATACTACATCAATAGTTTCCACGTTTTCAGATTCTTCACTTGTTTGAGCTAAGTTTTGCTCAATAAGGGATTGATAGTATCCAATAACACTTTGATAGCCATTACCGATAAATTGATAAGTATCATCTACCCATGTATTTGAGTCATCTTCTTGATTTTGTGAACCCGCTACTTGGCCATCTTCAGCTGTTGGGGCTTCCGTTTCTTCAGTCGCCGCGCCTTCTTCCACTACTTCTGTTTCTTCTTCTACTTGGCCGTCTTCAGCTACCGGAGATCCCGTTTCTTCAGTCGCTGCGTCTTCTTCCACTGCTTCYGTTTCTTCTACTTGGCCATCTTCAGCTACYGGRGMTYCCGTTTCTTCAGTCGCCGCRTCTTCTTCSACTGCTTCTGTTTCATCTTCTACTTGGCCGTCTTCAGCTGTTGGGGCTTCCGTTTCTTCAGTCGCTGCGTCTTCTTCCACTGCTTCTGTTTCATCTTCTACTTTCTCTTTTTCAGCTGTTGGGGCTTCCGTTTCTTCAGTCGCCGCGTCTTCTTCCACTGCTTCTGTTTCATCTTCTACTTGGCCATCTTCAGCTGCTGTATCGTCACTTATTTCGCCTTCTTGTGGCGCATCATTATTTGTTTCATCTATATTATCATCATTATCTTGATCAGCATTAGTTATGCCGGAATTATTTTGAGCTAGTTTACTAACCAATTTACCTTTTTCAGGAGAACCTGGTAGACTTTTCGCTAATGCAGATACTTCCTGACCATGATTTTTCACTTGTTCAATAACTTCCGGATTAACACCCTTTGTATCAAGCTCTGCTGCAGAAATAGGTGCACCAGCTGCTAAAAAGGTTGCTGCCAACATTGATGTTGACATCACTAGTGGTGCTACTTTCTTCGACAATTTTTTATTTACCTTCTTAGAATCCATTTGTTTTTTATTCATTACTTGATCTCTCCTAGTTCGTATTTTTTTCTACTGATAGGATGGATTTTTCATAAATTCCGTTATTTATCGTTTCACCTCCTAACAACCTGAGTAAGACCATCACCCAAATTTTCCGACAGCACCATCATCTGCCTGTTTCGAATATACCAAAGCTTTGTTACCATTTTGTGTTACTCTGATTAAAAAAAATGACGCTTCCATTACTAATTTATCGAATTTTGCAATATATGAAATAATATATACTACTTAAACAACTCTAATCGAAATATATAATTCCGCTCTCATATTTGTTCTCGCAGACATTTCAAGTGTTTTCCTAAGCCGTATAATTTGATAGAATAGTTCAATTTTTACTTTACAAATAAAACTAGAAAGTAAAGATTATTAAACAAAAGAATCATTATTTAATAAATCTTTACATTCAATCAACTTAATGAACCCCGATAAAAAAGCAAATTGAAGAAAGTGAGTATTTTCAATGCAGGAACATTTTTATAGTACTTTCCTTTTCACAAAAAAAACTCCACCATTAACGAAAAAAGTTAATGGTGGAGTTTATAAAACTACCAGGAATCCTAAATTTTTATAACTTAAAATGTCTGACTAAATCATTTAGTTCTTCAGCTAATTTTGCTAGCTGACCCGATCCTCCAGCTACTTCCTCCATAATACTGCTTATTTGTTGAGAAGATGCAGATGTCTGTTCAACACCAGCTGCGGATTCTTCCGAAACGGAAGCAATTTCTTCAATTGCTCCATTCATCTCCTGTGCATTAGCTGCAATTTCAGTTAAGTTTTCAGCAATAGTTGTAATACTATAAACCATTTCTGTTACAGCTTCACTAATTCCACGGAAAGTCTCGCCGGTGGATTCAACCTGTGCTTTTCCTTTTTCCACTTCTTCATATCCTACTTGTAACGAATCCGATACAAGACCAGATTCTTTTTGAATATTACCTACTATATCTGTTATATTCGTTACAGAATCAGATACTTGTTCAGCAAGTTTTCTTACTTCATTAGCTACTACTGCAAATCCTTTTCCATGTTCTCCAGCCCTCGCAGCTTCGATTGCAGCATTTAAAGCTAGAAGATTAGTTTGGTCAGCAACGTTCTGAATCACGGTTACTAAATTGGAGATTTCTTGTGACTGCTTGTCTAGCCCTTGAACCTTATGGACTGAGTCCCTCACTATTTTATCTATTTTGTCCATCTGAGCAATTGAATTCTTCATTAAGTCAGATCCATCTTTTGTCATATTTAAAACTTCTTTTGAATTTGCTTCAATACGGTAACCATTTTCATTTGCTTCTTGAACTTTTTCTGCAAAATTATTCATACCAAATGATAAGTCACTCGCACTATTGGCTTGCGTTTCAGAACCATACGCTAATTCCTGCATTGTAGATGCCACTTGTTCGGCGCCCATTTTTACTTCGTTTGCAGATTGAGTCAGTTCTTCACTTTGACTGCTTACCGTTTCAGAAACTGTATTGATTTGACTTACTATTTCTCGCAAGTTCTGATTCAACTGGTTTGTAGATGTTATTAATTGACCTATTTCATCTTTAGATTTTGATTGTAATTCTCCCTTACTTAAATTACCTAAAGCTAGTTGCTCCATTACATTTGTAACATGAGGAATTTCTCTTAACATACGTTTTAATAGGAAGAATACTAAGATAATAAGGATGAGACAAGCAATACCAAAATATAAACTCATCATGATTGTAAAAGTCTTAAGACTACTTAATGCTTCCTCTTGCGTTATAGACGTTCCGACAGACCAATTGGTTGTTGGAACTGGTGAATATCCGATGTATTCTAAGCCATCATTTACTTGCGTTAGTTCAAGTCCCTTTTCACCATCAACCATTTTCTTGCCTACATTTCCTATCTCACCAGAAAGTGATTGAAGTTTTTGTTCCAATATTAGCTTACTGTTTGGATGATACAGTATGGTTCCATCGCTGGAAAGTAAAAATGAGTATCCATTTTCCCCCATCTTATAAGATTGCATTAATTGCGGTAATTCATCTAAAAACAGATCTATCGCAACGATACCAACCGTTTTTTCACCCTCTTTAATTGGTTTCATCGCACTTAAAATCATTTTTCCAAATACTTCATCCATATATGGCTCCGTAAAATATACCTTATCTTCTGCTATGGCTTGTTCGTACCAAGGCCTGTTTTTTATATCGAAACTTGGATCTGATACTACATTATTACTTCCAACTAGAAAATTGGATGTATTGCTGGCAATCCAAGCCATTGCAACAGCATCATCTGTTTTAACAATCGCATCAAGTGATTTTAAAACCCCATCGTAATAAGCATTTGTTGTTGCCTCATCTCTTGATGCAACTGTATTTAAGTATTTTAGTATCTCTTGGTTTGTTGCAATTTGTCTTACAATCGTTCCTTTATCTGCAAACATATTATTAACTTGATCAGCAATTGCCTCGCTTTTCGTCGATACATTATCTTCTACACTTTGAACTAATATGGATTTCGTATATGAATTAATCAAAAACCCCGTAATTGAAAATACAATGATGATCGCTATAAAAAGAACAAAAGCTACTTTTGTTGAAATACTATTACTAATCCAAGAAAATAAGTTTAACTTCGTTTCATTATCTTTTTTACCCATTAATATATTCCTTCCTATCCTATGTAGACTATATCTTGTATCTTTTATAAGGCATTGTGTACCGCTTTTTTTACTATATCCTCGTTAAAAGTTTTACAACAAAATCAATATAGCCAGCTTATATAGACTCCAAAATCATACTTCACTGTCCCACCGCTAGAACAAATAATAACTTTACCACTGGAATTCGTCTTTTAAATTTTTACTGCATCGTTACCATTTTTCCCTTCCCTCTAGATAAGAGATACTTAGATAAATCACCTTATGCTTCATTATCCTCAGTGAAAGGATAAGCAATCTCCATGATTGCGTTGAAATTAAGCACATCTCATCCATTTCTTCGTGTAATCCAAGTTATTTGAATCAATTCCAATGTTAATGATTTTTATCTTTAAAAAAGACTCCTTCCCTACATAAACTTATACTCTGTAGTAAATCTTTCACATTAATTATAATTGATTTTCCAAGCCTTAAGAACCACCAAAATATAGTACTTAATGATTATATTTTAACGATTCTTGAAAAAAATATATCGAAAATACCAATTTACCCTTAATTAAAATAGAAAATTAGTTAAATTCTTATAATTAATAACACATTTTTTTCAAAATCTGTTGCAATTCTAGAAAAGGAATAAACACTTAAAGAAACAAAAAAAGGTTTCTCAAAAGTTCGGGAACTTATGAGAAACCTCTTTATTTATGTGTTTTTTAAATTTAGGAATCAATTGGGTATCAAATTCCTCTCTTGATATCCTTGAAACGTTGATGTAACAGATTTTTAAGTACTTGATTACATGACTGTTTAAAAAAAGAAGGCTGTCTCCATTTTCATTGGAGACAGCCTCTTTTTATGACTAGGATATACAATTTTGCATTCACCATCAGCATTAACGAGTAACTTTGATAGTTCCTATGTTTACAAACAAATGCCTGTTATGCTTTTGGAGGTGTTCCTTCAGCGTTTGACACAATAGCATCGATTTGGATTAAAGCATCTTGAGGTAAAGCTGATACGCCAACTGTTCTTCGTGCAGGAACTCCGCCTGGGAAGAATGTTTTGTAAGCTTCGTCTACAGCATCCATATCTGCGATGTTTTTAACGAAGATATTTACTTTAACGATATCTTCCATAACGTGATCGATACTTTCAACAATTGCCTTAATGTTTTTCAAGCACTGTTCTGCCTGCTCTTTTACACCACCAGCTACCAATTCACCAGTTTTTGGATCTACAGGTAATTGAGCTGAAAGGTTATTATAATGAGAGAACGCTACAGTTTGTGTAGATAGAGAACTTTTTGGTGCATTTTCAGTGTTATTTGCCCATATAACGATACCATGTCTGTCTTCAATAGCTTGTGGAGGTGTACCATCTCCGTGTGATACTACTGCTTCAATTTGCACTAAAGCATCCATAGGTAAGGCTGAAGCTGCGACTACCGTACGTGCTGGGACATAAGCTACGGCTCTAGCAATAGCCGAATCTGGGAAAAATGTTGAATAAACTTCATTTACAGCTTCAGTATCCGATAGATCTTTAAGGAAGATATTAATTTTAACAATATCGTCAAAAGGAACGTCAATACTTTCCAAAATTGCTTTAATATTTTTTAAACACTGTCCAGCTTGCTCTTTTACACCACCAGTTACCAATCTACCAGTTTTTGGATCGATAGGTAATTGAGCTGAAAGATTATTGTAATGAGAGAATGACACGGTTTGTGTAGATAGAGGACTTGTTGGTGCATTTGCCGTGTTATTTGTAAGTTTGATGAGGTCGCCTGCTTGTGGGGCGTTTGGAATTGTACCTTCACCGTGTGAAACAAGTGCTTCAATTTGTACTAAAGCATCCATTGGCAAAGCTGCAACTGCAACTGTTGTTCGTGAAGGAACATAAGTTGGGAAGAATGTTTTATAAACTTCATCTACAGCGTCAACATCTTTGATATCTTTAACGAATACTGTGATTCTAACAATATCGCTCATAACATGATCGATGCTGTTTACAATTGCCTCAATATTTTTAAAGCACTGTTCAGCTTGCTCTTTTATACCGCCAGCTACCAATTCACCAGTTTTTGGTTCGATAGGTAATTGTGCTGAAAGATTGTTGTAATGAGAGAATGCTACAGTTTGTGAATATAGACCGTTTCCGCTTGGAGCATTTTCCGTATTTTTTGCTGTTACTGCGTTATAGTTGCTCATGATAAGATTTCCCTTCTTGATAAATATTTACTAACATAAGTATGCACCGAAAAACACGGTCTTAACCGCTCGGATTGCACTACAAAATTATAGCAGGGTTTGTTCATTTCGTCTAACGTTTTGTGATAAATGAACAACTAAAAAATAAAAACAAAAAACTTCCCACAAGTCCATTGAACTTGTGAGAAGCTTTTTTTTTATAAGGGAATGTATTATTACATCATGCCGCCCGTAAGGTGAAAGTGTGTAATATCTTTCACGATGTAATCTAAAAGTGCGCTATATCAACATTTCTAAAAATGTTCATTGTAAGATCTTTAACGGAATTTTATCGCTTTTCATTTGGTTGCGTTAGCAAAATGTTAGCATCTATTCACACACTAATTCTGTGTTACTTGTAGGTCACAGAGGTATTAAATGATGTAGTCTTGTTAACCTAACTAAAACTACGTCTTGAGTTCTGCATTTATTTTTATAAAAAGATCTAGAGTTCTTCCTCCTGAGTAGTTAACCACTGATTTTTCGGAGTTTATTACTCCATTCTTCTGATAACCAGCTCATGGATAAAACTAAAATCTACATGGCGATAAATTTTTCGCAATAATTGATGTTCAGGTGATGAGTTATTTATTATCATAACGTACTAAGCCGTAGTTCATAAAAATACTGCACAATTGGATGCTTTAACTTCATTTTCTCGTTCATGTTTAAAATTCGTTTTTTTCCAACCCGTTTGTCCACCAAAGCTAAAATATTCAATAGGATATCATTACTCTCTATGCTTTCCTCTATAGAAGTGGATAAAAACTTATTAGCTACAACGGTAAAATTTGATTTACTTAATGATGACTGCGCTGACAAAAGCTCTTTTGCATATTCCGACAATTTTCTACCCCTTGCAATTACTTGGAGACGATCTTCCGGAACCATTCCCTTGGTTTCTTTTCTTACCGCTTCAATTTCCTCATTATTGATAGGAATTTGGATATCTGAATCATTCTTAATTTCCAGCTCCGTCTGATACCATCTGATTAAGGTAGTTTTATCACTCATATTGAGTACATTCTTTTTATCTACCGCAATATAACAAAGTCCTGCTTTATCAGGTAAATAACGGTAGCCGGTTGCACTGTATTCAACCCTTCCATCTAATGCAGGACAGAGAAAACTCTCCAGATTTTTCTTCAATTTACTCCATGCCATATAATTCTCCTTCATTTTTATATTATAAATATTTATTGAGGCAGTCGTTCTTTTATCCATAATACAATAACCAACACATCGATCATACTAAATACTAGATTTAAGTGTGACTTGAATTTCTGATGTATCGATAATAGTGAGCAAATAAAATTTATAGACTGATGAGACATAACTATAGGCTTAAGACAACAATATTATTTAAAAAGATATATCGAGCATATAGCATCAATAATAATCATCCTAACACAAATAAGACTCGAACAAATCAGGGATTGACTTGGCATTTAGATTACATATCATCAAGAATATCCATCTCCACGTTACTAAAGAAATGAAAAAAGAAGCCTCCCATAAGTTTAGTCAACTCATGAGAGGCTTCATTTTTAATCTTTTATGTTAGCATTTCACTTTCACCTTACATATAAACCCATACATATCAAGGGTTGATGCGACTTATTACATCATGCCGCCCATACCACCCATATCAGGCATGCCCATTCCGCCGCCTGCTGGTTCTGGAATGTCTGCTACTACTGCTTCTGTCGTTAAGAACAATGCAGCTACAGATGCAGCATTTTGTAGAGCTGAACGAGTTACTTTTGTTGGGTCTACGATACCAGCGTCGATCATGTTAACCCATTCGCCGTTCGCTGCGTTGAAACCAGTACCGATTTCTTCGCGTTTTAGACGGTCTACTACGATTGAACCTTCTAAACCAGCGTTGTTTGCGATTTGGCGAACTGGTTCTTCTAATGCACGAAGTACAATTTTCAGACCAGTTGCTACGTCGCCTTCTTGAGCTTCTGCCACTTCAGCTACTTTGTTATATACATTAACTAGTGCAGTTCCACCACCAGATACGATACCTTCTTCCACAGCTGCGCGCGTTGCGTTTAGTGCATCTTCAATACGAAGTTTACGTTCTTTTAGTTCTGTTTCTGTTGCTGCTCCGACTTTCACTACTGCTACACCACCAGCAAGTTTAGCTAGGCGCTCTTGTAGTTTTTCTTTGTCGAATTCAGAAGTTGTTTCTTCTAATTGTGCACGGATTTGACCTACACGGCTAGCGATGCGATCTGATTCTCCGTTACCTTCTACAACTGTTGTGTTGTCTTTTGTTACAACGACTTTAGAAGCTCGTCCAAGTTGTGTAATGTCTGTAGATTTTAAATCTAGTCCTAAATCTTCTGTAATTACTTCAGCGCCAGTTAGGATAGCGATATCTTCTAACATTGCTTTACGACGATCACCGAATCCTGGAGCTTTAACCGCTACAGCATTGAATGTTCCGCGTAGTTTGTTTACAACTAGCGTAGCTAATGCTTCCCCTTCTACATCTTCAGCAATTAGTAAAAGTGGTTTACCTTGTTGTACAACTTGCTCAAGCACTGGAAGGATTTCTTGAATGCTAGAGATTTTTTTATCCGTAATTAAGATATATGGATTGTCCAAAATTGCTTCCATTTTATCTGAATCTGTAACCATATAAGGAGATGCGTATCCACGGTCGAATTGCATACCTTCTACTACGTCAAGCTCAGTAGTGAATCCTTTAGATTCTTCGATTGTGATAACTCCGTCGTTTCCAACGCGTTCCATAGCTTCAGCAATTAGTTCGCCAACTTCTGAATCTCCAGAAGAGATCGCAGCAACTTGAGCGATAGACTCTTTGCCTTCGATTGGTTTTGAAATTGTTTTTAACTCTGTAACTGCCGCTGCAACTGCAAGGTCGATTCCTTTGCGGATTCCAACTGGGTTTGCTCCAGCTGTAACGTTTTTCAATCCTTCACGGATCATTGATTGTGCTAAAACGGTAGCAGTTGTTGTACCATCACCAGCGATATCGTTTGTTTTAGAAGCAACTTCTGCAACTAGTTTTGCACCCATGTTTTCAAATGCATCATCTAGTTCGATATCTTTTGCAATTGTTACACCGTCATTTGTAATAAGTGGTGAACCGAATTTTTTCTCTAAAACGACATTACGTCCTTTTGGTCCAAGCGTTACTTTTACAGCATCTGCTAGTTTATCTACCCCACGTAGCATTGCACTACGAGCGTCTTCACTGAACTTAATTTCTTTTGCCATGATTTAGTTACCTCCTAAGTTTTGTTTCGATTTTTTATTAGCCAATTACTGCTAGAACATCGCTTTCGCGTAATATTAAATATTCAGTGCCTTCATATTTTACTTCAGTACCTGCATATTTAGAGAAGATAATGCGGTCTCCTTCTTTTACGTCCAATTCTACGCGAGTGCCGTTATCAAGTACTCGTCCAGAACTTACAGCAACAACTTTCCCTTCCTGTGGTTTCTCTTTAGCAGAGTCTGGAAGTACGATGCCAAATGCTGTTTTTTCTTCTACTTCGATTAATTCGATTACGATACGATCACCTAATGGTCTTAACAAGTGAAACAACCTCCCTAAATTTGTCGAATTTTATATTATTAGCACTCTTAGTCTTTGAGTGCTAACACACTTATAATAATAATTAATAACAGAACATTTTGCAAGTAAGAAGGCTAACTTTTTCTTTTCTCCTATATTTCCTTTACAATAAAAGAAGATTGTTAATATAGAGAGGAATCATTTCAAATGAAACAACAAAAAACCGCACTATACATTTTGATCACCTACTGTGTAATGCAACTTTCAGGAGTAGTTTTTGTACCCCTCCTTCATAAATTACTCCAAACAATGGATGTGCAAGATCCAGTGCTCGCCACTTACGGTTGGTGGATGTTCATCAGCATGGGAATTGCTACCTTTTATACATTGTATATTATCCGCAAAGACAGCACATTTCTACGCCCACTAAAAGGACAGCAAGCTACTTTAGGGGGAGCAATCGGCTTTGGTATTATTGGATTTTTCCTTGTTTTTTTTGGTCAAATTTTTGCAGCAAATTTGGAGATTAAGCTGGGAATAGAACCAGGTTCTGAAAATACAGCGCAATTTATTGAGATTTCACATAGTGTTCCTTTCGCGATATTTGCCATTGTAATTTTTGCGCCTATACTAGAAGAAATTATCTTCCGTCGCATCATTTTCGGTTCTTTATTGCCTAAAACGAACTTTTTTGTAGCAGCGCTTGTTAGTGCGATCGCATTTGCAGTTATACACTTCGAGTTTACGCACATCCTACTATATGCGGTGTCTGGGTTTATATTCGCTTTTATTTATTACAAGACAAAACGCATTATAGCTTCGATTATTTCCCATATGTTACTGAATGGGTTTGTGGTACTTGTTCAGTTTTACGGCCCTGCGATTAAAAAGTTCTTGGAAACTTATTCGCAAATACCATAAAGAAAAGCCTTCCATTTGCTGGAAGGCTTTTATTCATTCTTCTGTATGCTCATTTCGTATCAAGTAAATCAACGTTTGCACCTCGACAGACAAGTCAATCGTATGTACTCGAATCGTATCTGGCACGGATAACCTCACCGGGGTAAAGTTCAAAATCCCTTTTATAGTTGTTTTCGCTAAACGGTCGGCAACTTCTTGTGCAGAACGACTTGGAACTGTAACAATTACTAATTCAATCCCGTACTCTGCCAGTTTTGCTTCCATCACACTTGGATGAAAAACCGGGATATCACTTTTCATTATTCCTTCTACTGGTGCTTTCGTGTCAAAAGCAACGACAATTTTTGTATTGTGATTTTTCTGAAAATTATACTTGAGAAATGCAGTTCCTAGACTACCTACACCTATTAATGCTACATGAGCAGCTTCGTCTTGGTCTAGCGTTTTTCGGAAAAATTCTAGCAGTGTCGGAACATCATAGCCGTATCCTTTTTTACCGAGTGCGCCAAAATGAGAAAAATCTCTTCGTATCGTTGCGGAATCTATTTTCATTGCCTCGCTTAGCTCTTGGGAAGAAACTCGTTTATGTCCTGCATTATGAAAGCTTTGCAAAAATCTATAATATAACGGAAGTCTTTTCGTTGTTGCTTGAGKAATTCTTGGAAGTTCAGGTCTCATGAAAAACCCTCCTATTTCATTGGTACAAATCGTTATTATATTACTAGACATTTCCTTCCTTGTAAAGCTAGGGCGTTGCAACGTTTGTCCCTATCTATTACACTAAGGAGAGAATTGAGGTGCCAATAATCGTGATTGTTTTACAAGTCAATCAAGTAACAAAATCCTTTAACGGAGAAGATATATTAACAAATGTAAAGCTAGAAGTCCAAGACCGAGATCGTGTCGCACTCGTCGGACGAAACGGTGCTGGAAAGTCTACTTTACTTAAAATAATTGCCGGTGACATGTCGTATGATTCCGGCGATATCATTATGCCAAAAACTGTTCGCCTAGGTTATCTAGAGCAACATGCAGGACTTGAATCGAAGCTTTCCGTATGGGAAGAAATGAAATCCATTTTTAGCCATCTGATCGACTCGGAAAAAGAGCTACGTTCTCTAGAAGCACAAATGGCAGATCCTTCGATATATGAAAATGCTGACGCTTATGCACGCGTAACTGCAGCGTATGATGAACTACAACTTGCTTTCAATGAAGCGGGAGGTTATCGATTTGAATCGGATATCCGCTCCATTTTACACGGCATGCAGTTTTTCCCTGAAGATTACGATAAGCCTGTACAAGCATTATCTGGTGGACAAAAAACAAGGTTAGCCCTAGCAAAAATGTTACTAAGCAAACCTGATTTGCTTATCCTTGATGAGCCAACGAACCATTTAGACATCCAAACACTTAGTTTTTTAGAAAATTATTTAAAAAACTATAATGGGGCCATTTTAATCGTTTCCCATGACCGCTACTTTTTAGATCAAGTCGTGAACTTTGTATATGAAGTTTCTCGCCATAACGTGACTAGATATGTTGGGAATTATAGTGCTTATTTAAATGAAAAAGCAAAAAACTATGAGCTCGACAAAAAGAAATATGAGAAACAGCAAGAGGAAAAAGCAAAATTAGAAGACTTTGTGAGCAAAAATCTAGCACGTGCTTCTACGACAAAAATGGCACAATCCAGACGGAAAGTCCTTGAAAAAACAGACTGGATGGATGCCCCAGATGGCGATGAAAAATCGGCAACTTTTGGATTTTCTATCGATCGGCCGAGTGGAAATGATGTATTAAGACTGGAAGAAGTGGCAGTTGGATATCCAAACAAAACAGTTTCCTCGAATATCTCGTTTTCCGTTTATAAGCAAGATCGTATTGCGCTTGTCGGGCCAAATGGCGTTGGGAAATCCACTTTACTGAAAACACTGATGAAGCAACTGGACAATGCAGCCGGAAAAATCCAATATGGAACAAACGTCCAATTCGGTTACTATGACCAAGAACAAGCTGCTCTCACTGGCAATAAAACCGCTTTGCAAGAACTATGGGATGAATGGCCACTGATGAACGAAAGAGATGTCCGCACTGTTTTAGGGCGCTTCCTATTTAGCGGCGATGATGTCCAAAAAACAATTGCTACCCTATCAGGCGGAGAGAAAGCAAGACTTGCACTAGCCAAATTAATGCTATTAAAAGCAAATACACTTGTACTCGATGAGCCGACAAACCATTTAGATTTAGATAGTAAAGAAGTACTTGAAAATGCATTACTAGACTTCCCAGGTACCATTATTTTTGTATCGCATGATCGGTATTTTATTAACCGGATTGCAACAAAAGTGATTGAGTTATCCAGCGATCAAGCGACCCTTTTCTTAGGCGATTACGATTACTATTTGGAAAAGAAAGAAGAACTAGAAGAACTTGCGCAGGAAAATGCCGTCATAGAAAACACGGTTGTTGTGAAGGCAAACACTTCTACAATTGATAAAGAAGCAAAAAAGAAGGAACGTCAATTACGTCGTCAACTGGAAGAGCTAGAAGCCCAGATGCCGACAGTAGATTCTGAGATAGCTTCCGTAGAAGAAAAACTTTGTGATCCAGCAATATTCCAAGACCACGAAGCAGTACAACAATTGCAAATAGAACTGGATACGTTAAAAGAAAAACAAGATGAACTATCAAATGAATGGCTAGAGTTACAAGAATCATTAGAAGAAATAGCTTCAAACTAAAGGGATTCCTATATGGGAATCCCTTTTTTGGTGAGTGGAGAGTTACTTTTCATATTCACAGGTTAGTTTGTCACGCTCAGCCATTTATTGCAAGATCATATGTCGAATTTTAGCTATATATGTTGGTCAAGTACTTTTTTTCTCGATTTTATTTTCCACAATCTTATTCACAAGAAAAATCTAGTAATACCAACATATCAACAGACTTATGCACACTATCCACAGATTTCAAACTACACTATCCACATAGTTGTGTGTAAATGAGACACAATATATAGAAAATACAAAACTTATGCACATCTTATCCCCAGTCTGTGCATAAGTACGAATGTTCTCTATTGACAAGTCGAATAATACCTGTTAAAAAATCCCCTTTTCTTGTCGAAGAAAAGAGGATTTCGATTAGTTCCAGCTATTTAATTCCATTCCTGGTCGACCATTCATCGACATATCACTTGTTTTTCCAGCAGAAAACTTAGAATTTCCAGCAGCTGCAATCATTGCTGCATTATCTGTACATAATGAAATCGAAGGCACGTAAAATGGAATGTTTTCTTTTTCGAATGTTTCTTCAAGCGATTTACGCAGCCCTTTATTTGCAGCAACTCCACCTGCAGCGATTACTTGTTTCACGTTAAATTCCCGTGCTGCTCTTAATGTTTTGGTCGTTAACACTTCAATAACACTTTCTTGGAAACCTGCCGCTAAATGATTGGGATTAATCTCTTCTCCGCGTTGCTCCGCGTTATGTTGATAGTTAATCACAGCAGATTTCAAGCCACTGAAGCTAAAATCATAAGATCCTTCTTCCAACCACGCTCTAGGAAATGGCACTGCTCCGTCACTCTCATTAGCGAGTCGGTCAATATGTGGCCCACCTGGATACGGTAAGTTTAATACTCGGGCCACTTTATCGTACGCTTCACCAGCCGCGTCATCGCGGGTTTCTCCGATTAGTTCGAACTGACCGTCTTCTTTCATCAATACTAATTCAGTGTGACCGCCCGATACGACTAATGCCAATAGCGGAAACTCCATCGGTTGCACAAGTGCATTTGCATATATATGACCAGCGATATGATGCACGCCTACTAGTGGAAGACTGTTTGCAAATGCAAATGCTTTTGCGGCATTTATGCCGATTAATAACGCACCTACTAGTCCCGGCCCTTCTGTGACCGCAACTGCATCTAGATCCTTTGCTGTCATATTAGCTTGCTTCAGTGCCTCTTCTATAACAATCGTAATTTGCTCCACATGATGTCTGGACGCTATTTCAGGTACAACTCCACCGAAACGCTTATGGCTTTCGATTTGAGAAGCGACTACGTTGGAAATGATTTCATGTCCATTTTTTACGATGGAAGCAGCCGTTTCATCACAGCTCGTTTCTATTCCTAATATAAATTGATCTTTTATCATTTGAACTCCACCCACATGACAAGAGCATCCTCTTGTGTATCTGTATAATAATTTTTTCGTATGCCACCATCTTGGAAACCTAGTTTATAATACAAGTTTTTGGCGATATCATTCGTCACACGTACTTCTAGTGTCATTAGGACAACATCTTGTTCTAACACTACACGAATCGCTTCACGCATTAAGCCTTCGCCAATTTTCAGTCCCCGCATACGTTCTGAAACGGCTACATTCGTTATATGACTTTCATCCATGACAACCCACATTCCACAGTAACCAACGATTTCTTTCGTTTCTGTCTCTGCCACAATATAGTGCGAATACAAATTCGTCGTCATTTCATGTTCAAATGCTTCTCTTGTCCATGGAACAGGAAATGCTTCTTCCTCTATTACTAAAATTTGATCGATATCGTCTATGGTCATTTTTCGATAGGTAATGGTTTGATTAGTTATCATGTTTCTTCTGCTCTTTCATCCAATTTGCTTCTGCCTCTGTAATGCGTAAGTATTCGGGCACGGTCGTATGTGCTTCTGTTGGTTGTTGTTTTTTAGCTAGTTCGATTAACACTGCGGCACTCGGTAAAGAGAATGCCGCATTCGCACACTCGACTTTATCTCCAAGCACTTCTTTTATTTGTTCCCAATGTATGTTAACGTCCATCCCGACAAATAAAACCGGTTGTCCCATTTCATCCACTGTTTTTAACAATTCTACAAGCGACATATGTGCCTCTTTCACTACTTCCCCATTCGTATAAATCCCTGCGAATACATTGCCACGTCTTGCATCCATAATAGCGCAAACAATTCCAGGAAAATAAGGTGCATTTCCGGCTAACGCTTGTAAGCTTGATACCGAAACAATCGGTACATTCAAGGTCCATGCAAGTGTTTTTCCTATCGTTACACCAATTCGAACCCCTGTATAAGAACCCGGTCCTTTCGCAACAGCAATCGCATCAATATCACTAGGCTTAATATCCGCTTTCTTTAATAACTCCTCTATTGCAGGCATTGCCCCAATGGAATGCGTAATTTTAAGGGATGACTTATACTCTGCAAGTACTTGGTCATCCTTTACAACAGCTACCGCAAGCGGAGTATGGGATGTATCTATTCCTAACCAAATCATTCAAAAAGCTCCTCACATAATCGTTCATATCGTTTTCCAAACGGAGTAAACGTAAATTTTCGCTTATCATCTTCTAGTCGATGAATTTGAATTGCCAAATGCTCCGGTGGCAAGTCTTCATTTATCAAATGAGCCCATTCGATAATACTTACTGCCTCTCCGTAAAACAACTCGTCCCACCCTAAATCTTCATCACTATCCGCTAAACGATATACATCTAAATGGTTTAAAGGCAGTCTGCCCTCATATTGCTTTAAAATAGTAAACGTCGGGCTATTCACATTCCTTGTAATTCCAAGCCCTTTAGCTATACTTTTGGTGAACGTTGTCTTCCCCGCCCCTAAATCGCCTTCTAGCGTAAGCACATCACTTGGCTTTAAAAGTTCGGCAAGTTGCTGAGCAAGCTGTTCTGTCTCCTGTTCCGAATTAATCATACGTTCATATATCATCAGTCGCTATCCTTTCAAGTACTTATCTGTTTGCTTCTATTATAAAGAAATAGTAGAAGGAATGTAAGTAGACAGCCCTTAAGGCAAAAAAAATCACTTCGCGAAATGGCGAAATGATTTTGCTTTCATTAGTGCACGAGACGTACAATTTCTTGTACGGCCTGTTCTCCAGCATGCACCCATCTATTTTTATCCTCAATTTTACCGTCTTTGTCGAGAGGTTCTTGGAACTGATTGAACCCACTAGAAGTTAATAATGAATTTTCATCCCTATCTAAACCAACATTCACAACATGCTTAATAACATAAGGAGTTTGAAATCTTATATATGCTTGTTGATGATCCAAGTCACCTTCCAGTACTTCAAATGGAAGCCTTAAATAGATTGTCTCTCCTGCTTCCCGCCATAAAACATTATCGAAGCTTCCTTTATGATAATCCCAGTTCCCTCCAATACTATATCCCAAGCGCTGAATGCTATCTCGCAATTGTCCAAAGTAAGCTTGCTTTCCTTCTAAATCTGTTTCTAGTTGTAACATAATCGATTCACTCCTTATTAAATACTCTGTTCTATCTTCACCAATAAAGAATGATTCAATTCAAGCGACATGTAAAAAGACCGATAAAAAGAGCAAATACTCCTTTTATCGGTCTTTTGATAGTAATTTAATATTTTCTTAATGCCAAAGGTTTTTTAGAAAACCATTCCCGGCGAATAAAGGAAGTACATAAGGCTAATAATTCTTCAATTCGTTGCGTGGAAGAAGCTAGAATTCGGATTGTGAACCCCGACTCATGAAGCATCGACATTCCTATTTTACAATCCCCGATATGACTCTCCAACTCTTCATACAATTGATTAAGAAAACTAGTTGTACATCGCACGTCCACAACAATCATGGAACCTAAATGCGTGAAGTTTTCCATAAATCCTATATCATCTACTTGTGAATCACTAGGTTGTAATTTTAAATGATCGAAAGCAATCAACTGGTCTTCCATATATATTTCATTCTTAAGCCTCAGATGATCATATTTAAACCACTTACCATCTGGAGACCAACCTGGTGTTAATATATCAGTATAAACAAGTGTGGATCCTTTTTGCATTCTAATTACTGTGTTTTGGTTATACCTCGCATCTCGATAAGCAATTAAGGGATCTGGAATATATTCGAGCACACTACCCTTTTTTAATATAAATTCCGTTTCCTGTAGAACTGGTGCTGTCGGCGTTCGATATACTTTCGTAGCAGATTGGGTTGTGAGTATTAACTCAGCCTGTTCTTCCAGCGTCACTTCTATTCGATAACGGTCCCCACCAACATAACCACCACCAGGATTCACGATAAAAAAGCAGGCCTGTCCCGTATTATCCAGATAGTTCGGGCGAAGCACCTTCAATGCACCTTGGAAATACACCGTTTTTGTGACGGTTTTTTCTTTCTTTTTTTCCATCACAAGTTGTAGAATCCCCGTCCAATTTTCCATCTTATTTCAATCCTGAAAGTAATGCATTTTTACGAATCCAATCCATTACTTCTTCTAAGCCAGTATTGTCTTTAAGATTTGTAAAGATGAATGGTTTATTTCCTCGAAACACTCTTGTATCCGAAGCCATCACGTCTAAGTTTGCACCTACATATGGAGCTAAATCAGTCTTATTGATAATGAACAAATCGGATTTAATCATCCCTTGTCCACCTTTACGAGGAATTTTTTCTCCTTGTGCAACATCGATAATATAAATGGAGAAATCAACAAGCTCCGGACTAAATGTTGCAGCTAAGTTATCTCCACCACTTTCGACAAAGATCAAATCTAAATCAGGATGACGTTTTTTCAAATCTTCAATTGCTGCAGAGTTCATCGATGTATCCTCACGAATAGCAGTATGCGGACACCCTCCTGTTTCAACCCCAATAATACGATCTTCTGGAAGAATCCCATTTGTCATTAAAAACTTAGCATCTTCTTTTGTATAAATATCATTGGTAATAGCAGCCATACTGATTTCATCTGCCATATGACGGGTTAGTTTTTCTACTAACATTGTTTTCCCAGCACCTACTGGGCCACCTATTCCTATTTTAATTGGTTCCATTATAAATAATCTTCCCTTCATTAAGACATGAATATGCGAATATTAACGCGCTCATGTTTCATCTGCGATATTTCTAATCCTGGCGCCACAGCCCCAAAATCGTCTTCTTCGAGAAGCGCTATCTTATCAACTGCTTCCCCGATGTGTGTTTGAAACTCTCTTAATAATTGTTGTCCGGCCGTTTGACCTAATGGAATGCCACGAACTGCATTTTGAACTAATCCTGAAATAGAGGAATAAAGAAACGCTGAAATCCCCATATTTTGAGGAACTTCCAACTGAAAAGCGATGATGGAGAATACAATAGCAGGGTGCGCAAATGACACACCTTCTGTTACACGTTGTCTATATGTTTGCAGGAGAGGGCTTGGATATAAATCTAAGCCTAAAGTGAGCATTCTCTCTCCCATTTTGTTCGTGCCTTCGCGCGTTTCACGAGCTAAGTTTTGAACCGTAATACGTCGGTCCAATTCCCATATTTTTTCGAAATCGTTCGTCGCTAATGCCTCGTAAACTAGTCTACTGGCAAGCCCATCTGAATAGACGAGTTGCTCATCTAAATACATTTTAAGCCACTTGGAAAAGCTTGTTTTATCATGCACTTTGTTTTCTTGAATATACGTTTCCAAGCCAAACGAATGACTAAATCCCCCAGTTGGCAAATTGGAGTCGCAAAGTTGAAACAAAGACAACAAGTAATTAGTCATGACTATGTCCAATATGTCGGAAGGCTTGTTTCACTTTTCGTTTCTCACGAGAGAAAGGAATCTCAAGTTGCTCTAATAACTCCTCTACCAAATAATCATATTGAACGAGCATTTGGTCTTCTTCAAACTGAGCAGGTAAATGTCTATTCCCTAATTGATGGGCGATGGTCCCCATCTCATGCATGCTCCGTGGCGAGATAATTAATAAATCATCCGGAAAAACTTCAATGATAATCATATTTTTCTCGTCCATGTACAGGACGTCGCCAGCTTGCAAATCCTTTGCTTCCTTTAAGCGAATTCCGATTTCTTTGCCATGGTCCGTCGTGACTCTTTGAATACGCTTAACAAGGTCACTACTTTCCAAATATATTTTTTCTTTATGTGTACTTTCTAAAACTTTTGGATCTATTTGATCGATATGTGTTATTACTTCTTCAATTATCATTTCGTCACCTCAGAATAGGAAATATCGTTGGCCCATTGGAACTGTATCCACCGGGTCACACGTTAGAAGCTCTCCGTTTACACGTACTTCATATGTTTCTGGATCTACGTCGATCTCTGGCGTTTCTCCATTTAGTTTCATATCTTTTTTCGTTAAATTACGAATACCATGTACAGGAAGAACTGTTTTTTGTAAACCAAGTTTTTCATGCACACCCGCTTCATATGCCGCAGTCGAAACAAATGTAATCGATGCTTTATATTTTGCTTTTCCCATCGTTCCGTACATAGGACGATAAAGAATAGGCTGTGGAGTTGGAATAGAGGCGTTGGCATCTCCCATTAAACTTTGTACCGCAATTCCACCTTTAAGAATCATGCTTGGTTTTACACCAAAAAATCTTGGTTCCCATAAAACCAAATCTGCAAATTTCCCTACTTCAATAGATCCTACATAGTCGGAAATTCCGTGTGCGATAGCAGGATTAATCGTATATTTTGCAACATATCTCTTTACACGATTGTTGTCGCCGATTCCTTTGTCGTTTTCAAATTTTCCGCGTTGTTTTTTCATCTTGTCCGCTGTTTGCCATGTACGAATGAGCACTTCTCCGATACGTCCCATTGCTTGAGAGTCCGAACTAGTTATACTAAAAACACCCAAGTCTTGTAGAATATCTTCCGCAGCAATTGTTTCCGCCCGAATACGAGAATCTGCAAAAGCTACGTCTTCTGGGATATCAGGGCTTAAGTGATGACAAACCATTAACATATCTAAATGCTCATCAATTGTATTTACAGTAAAAGGAAGTGTAGGATTGGTAGATGCTGGTAATACATTCATCTGACTCGCTACTTTAATAATATCTGGGGCATGTCCACCGCCCGCACCTTCTGTATGGAACGTGTGAATCACTCGATCTTTGAATGCAGAAACTGTATTTTCTACAAATCCACCTTCGTTCAATGTATCCGTATGAATCGCCACTTGAACGTCGTATTCGTCCGCTACTTTTAACGACATGTCAATTGAAGAGTATGTTGCCCCCCAGTCTTCATGCACTTTCAAGCCAATTGCTCCTGCACGGATTTGCTCAGCAAGCGGTTCTTCTGCCGCCGCATGACCTTTACCTAAGAAACCAACATTGATCGGCATATCTTCTGCCGCTTCTAGCATTCGATGCATATGCCATTCACCTGGGGTTACCGTCGTTGCTTTCGAACCTTCAGCAGGTCCAGTTCCCCCTCCGATTAACGTCGTAAGTCCAGCAGTTAATGCCGTCTCGATTTGTGCCGGGTTAATGAAATGCACATGTGTATCAATACCACCAGCTGTCAATATTTTATGTTCACCGGCAATTATTTCTGTAGATACACCGATTACGATATCTACATTATCCATTAATAATGGATTTCCAGCTTTTCCTATCGCGACGATTTTACCATCACGAACTGCTACATCCGCTTTGTAAATTCCTGTATAATCTAAAACAATAACATTTGTAATAACTAAATCTGGAATACCTTCATCACGTGTTGCAAGAGGATGACTCCCCATTCCATCACGAATTACTTTTCCTCCACCGAACACAACTTCTTCACCATAAGTTGTGTAGTCTTTCTCAATTTCGATAAAAAGTTCAGTATCCGCTAGACGAACAGCATCCCCGGTTGTTGGACCGTACATAGAAGCATACTGTTGTCTTGACATTTTGAAACTCATCGTATTACCCCCGATCTAATGATCCTTCAGTTTTATTATTCAATCCATAAACGCGTCTTTCTCCACCGAAAGCGACAAGTCCTATTTCTTTTGGATCTCCCGGTTCAAAACGTACAGCCGAACCTGCTGGGATATTCAAACGAAACCCAAAAGCCTCTTGTCGGTCAAATTCAATCCATGAGTTAATCTCAAAGAAATGAAAATGCGAACCAACTTGTATTGGTCGATCTCCATTATTTACGACTGATATTATTTTCGTCTCTTTTCCTTCATTACAAATAATATCGTCTTCTTTTAAAACGTATTCTCCAGGTATCATGTCGAAATCCTCCTTATTAACGAATTGGTGAATGTACGGTAACAAGCTTTACGCCATCTGGGAATGTGGCCTCCACTTGCACATCGTCGATCATCTCCGGAACACCGTCCATCACATCTTCCGCTGATAAAATAGTGGCACCATAAGCCATTAGTTCAGCTACCGTTTTTCCATCGCGAGCACCCTCTAATATTTCGTACGTAATTAGTGATACTGCCTCCGGATGATTCAGCTTTAAGCCTCTTTCTTTTCGACGTCTTGCTAAATCTGCTGCAACGACGATTAATAATTTTTCTTGTTCGCGCGGTAACAAATGCACGGCATTTCCTCCAATCTTAAAAATGAAATAGGTTTATCTCATTTTATACTCACAATCGTAATTTGAAAATAATGTTTTCGGACAATATTTGCACACTTCCCTGTAATCTGAAAATTTTCGATTTTGTATGAAAAGTACATTTTTAATTTTTACAATAAGTAGCATCTTTCATTGGTAAGTTTAGGTTAATCAATTAAGATTTATACAGTAAAAAAAGACCCCCATAAAAGGTGCGGAGTTCTTTTGGTCAAATTTAGTGGATTTAGAAGAAGCTTGCCCATCAAATAAGCAAGCAGGGGAAGGTAATGTAACTTTTCATCTTTACAGATTATCTATACGTGTACGTTTGTCTGAAAAAAAATTTCAACTACAATTCTCATTATAATAATTGTTGTTCATAAAGTCTATTTAATAATTCGTTGATAGAAAGAAAGACAGCACATTGGCTGTCTTATGAAATATATGGTCCCAGTTTTTTTAACACTGCAGCTTCCACTTCATCTGAAAGGATTTCTTCCGTAAGATGCCCAGGTTTTGGATGAAACCAACTAATTTCTCCGTCTTTAAAGTGACCCTTGAATATACTATCATCCATATTGAAACTAAATTCAATGACTTCGTGAGGCAAGCCTTCGAAAATTCTTTCAATTTGAAAATTATCCATCATTATAAATATTCCTAGCTCTTGTTCTATTTTTTTCAGCACTGCTTCCTCTATCTCATGGGGAAGCACATCTTCTACAAGCTGCTCAGGCTTGGGATGAAACCAATTAATTTCCCCATCTTTATAATGACCTTTGAATGTATTGTTTTTAAAAGAGAAACTAAATTCGATTATATTATGGGGCAGGCCTCCAAAAATTTCTTTTTCATATTGAAAATTTTCTATCATAAAAACCCTCCTCTCTACATTTTCATAATTTACTTATTCAATTATACCCCTTTTTTATATATAAAACCCTCCTTTTAATATTTTATCAGTTAATTTATCTAAGTAAGTTGGCAGTTTTTCACAAATATTATCGAAGTTTTTTATGTTAAATTAATACGTAACTTATAAGTCTATCGATAATCAAAATGTAATCGAATTGAAACATACTATACGTTTATATTCCCTTAATATAGGTTACATAAACATATAGAATGATGCTTTGGAGGAAATTGTATGTCGCAAAAAAGATTAGCATGGGTGGATGTTACCAAAGGGTTTTTGATGATTCTTGTGGTCATCGGTCATTATCCTGGAGAACTAAATGTCCCATTCATCAAATATATTTACTGGTTTCATATGCCCGCTTTCTTCTTGTTAAGTGGTATATTTTTCAAAGAAATAAAAGATGATCAAAACACTAAAGTAACGATAAAGAAAAGATTTATGCAGTTAATGGTACCGTATCTATTTTTCCTATTTATTATTACAGCAGTTCGTTATAGTATGGAACTAGCTTTAGGCAACTTTGAGTTATCTTGGTATTTACAAGACCTATGGAAGCTAGTTATCGGAGGACGTTTTGTAAGAGGTGCCTACGGAGTTTTTTGGTTTGTAACGACCTTATTTTTCACCTATTTATTGTTCATTTGGATGACCAAATATTTAAGTCGTGTAAAACAAATCATACTACTTGTTATTTTCTATTTAGTAGCCCATTTAGAAAGTATTTTTGCTATGCATGTTATTAATGGAGCTCCAGCAGAAGCTGCTCAAACGATTCCAATGTTATGGAATTTAGATGTAGTGTTAATGGCAATCGTCTATTTTTCCCTTGGTTATTATGCCAAATCTATTTGGATGAATATAAAGCTTCCCTGGTTATTTGGTGCACTCGTAGTAGTATTTGGTGCAGTTGCTACAGATTATGTAGGTTTGATTGATTATCATCTGAGCATGAAGTTTTTACGCTATGACCATTTGGTGCTTGACTTAGTGATCCCAATGGCCTTTATCTTTGTCATTCTTGGTCTTTTCCAAAGGCTACCAACCATTCTACCGTTAGAATGGTTGGCGAAAGTGGAGAAACACTCGATTGCCATTATGTATTTGCATATTTTCACAGATATCGTGATGAACGATTATTTCCATTATGGATTAATTGGATTTACAACATTCGGTTTGGCTATTCCAATTATCGCATCCGTTGCTATTCAAAAATTAATCCCATATGGTAAGTTTTTTCTTGGAGATATTCGCGCAAAAAAACCAATTCATTTATAAAAGTTAACCTCTTCCTTGCTTCGGAAGAGGTTAACTTTTTTTTACAATGCATGATATTTTTTCACCCGCTTATCGAATCCAACAAGCTTTTGAACCCCTAAACACTTCAGCATATCTACATTCACAACCGTGAATTTCCCTAAATCGTCTGGATAATGAGAATCCGAAGACACAGTAAACTCCACTCCACGTTCCACTAAAACCTTCACAAAATCAGGTCCAGGGCACATTTCTTTCACCGGATAGCGATAATAAAGCCCAGCATTCACTTCCGTTGCAGTCCCTGTTTCCACTAGTGCATCCGCAATCCGTTTATACCAAGTCATTCTAAAATCCATTTCATCCACTTGAAAATTGAACACTTTCAAATTATCCAAATGCGCTACAAAATCAAACAGCTCCGAACGAATTGCATTTTCCACCATCGTAAAAAATTGCTCATACAATGCTTTCAAATCGACAGTTTCAAATTTCTCCACCGTTTGCGGATTATCGAACCCCCAGCCATCTACAAAATGAACCGACCCAATCACATAGTCCCATGGATACTCACTTAATAGCTCTGTAAGCTCAGACTCGCATCCAACAAAATAATCCGCTTCGATTCCTAATTTTAACTCGACGCCTTCACTGCGCCATTTCTTTTTTGCTCGCAAAATTGTATGTACAAAATCATGCATATTTTCTGTCATCACGCTGTCCAACCAATAACGTTGTAGCTGTCCTAAATCCGTTTCATCCAAAATCATATTTTTTTCAAAATACGCTCTCGTCTCGTGAAAACGATATAAATGATCAACAATACCAACTTGCTTCAATCCCAGCTGTTTTGCTCGCATTAAGTACAAATCTAGCCACTCTTCACTATAACAACCTTGATCTAATCTATTTTTCAACGCATTTATTTGCCAAGTTAGAAATTCCTTCGAGCCTTTTTCCAATCCGTCTGGCGAATGAAAAGCGGTAATTGCTTGAGAAGTTCGCTCCAACCAACGAAATGAATACGGACCTTCTTCCAAATGTACATGATAATCCATTTTCATTTACACTTACCTCCATCTACCACTGTCCAATTTCCTTCAAACTCTGTCCAATTAGAAGGACGTGCTTCATTACAAATTACTTCCGAAACGTCATTCAAACTACATATGGTATAAAAAGACTTTTTATTTAACTTCATAGTATCCGCTAACAATATGCGACAATAACTATTTTCTATCATCTTTGCAGAAACAAGTGATTCATCCAAATCGTAATCATAAACGATCCCTTCATCGATTCCTCCACAAGATAAAAATGCTTTATCCAAATTCATGCGGCTTAGCCATTCTAATGTCATGGCTCCAGAAACAGAAGATTGTTCTGGATTCGTCGTCCCTCCAAGTAAAATTACTTTCCCAGTCATTCTTTTTTCTTCTAAGGCTACGTTGAATCTTATCGCGGCAGAAATGGAATTTGTTACAACTGTTACATTACTCACTTCCACGAGAAAATCGGCAATATGGACAGTTGTCGTCCCAACATCTACCGCAATCGTATCGCCGTCCTTAATACGCGCTGCTGCAACACGAGCTATTTCACGTTTTGCCTCTTTTTGCATATCCATTTTCCGCAAATACTCCGGCTCTTTTCGTAAATTAATAAACTTCACAGCACCACCATGCACTCTTGTTAACAAATGCTGTTCCTCCAGCTCATCAAAATCACGACGAATTGTTTCTGGTGCCACATTCAACTCTTCTGCAATAACAGAGACCACTATTTTCCGATCAAATTCTAGCTTACTTAAAATATGTTCAAAACGCTCTAATTTGGAAAAAGTCATAATAGGGCAACCACATCTTCTGGTGATACATAGCATTCATATGTATTGCCAATTACTACCGAAGCATCTCGATCATGTAACTGCTCTACGGAAAAAGTACGTTCCCCTACTTGAAAAACAGTTCGAATGACATTTCCACTCATCACAGCTTCTTTCGCAATACCTGTAAAAGGTAAATCTCCCGCATTCGCTTTCAAATGGATGGCCTCTGGACGAATCGCAAACTTTTCCCGTTCACCAGGTAATTTGCCGCCGATCATTTGCTCCAATTCTTTCCTTGTAAATACATTGTAATGCCCGATGAAATTTGCAACGAATTCACTTTTTGGTTTCGTATAAATCTCTGTTGGAGTACCTTCCTGCGCAATTTCTCCTTTATTCATCACGAATATTTTATCCGACACTGCCATCGCTTCTTCTTGATCATGTGTCACCAGGACCATTGTCATGCCAAGCTCTGTTTGAATCGAACGTAGATCTGCTTGTAACTTTTTACGAATTTGCGCATCTAATGCACTTAATGGTTCATCTAAAAGCAATACTTTTGGACGTACGATCAATGCTCTTGCTAAGGCAACCCTTTGCTGCTGTCCTCCAGATAATTCATGTGGAAAAGCATGCTCTTTGTCGGATAAATGTACGATTGCCAGCGCTTCTTTTACTTTTTGCTCTATTTCAATCGCGTTCATTTTTTTCATTTTTAACCCAAATGCGACGTTTTCCTTTACTGTCATATTCGGAAATAATGCGTAAGACTGAAACACCATTCCTACTTCTCTATTTTTCGGTTGGATATTGTTCATATTTTTTCCTTCGATATTCACGACCCCTGAAGTAGCATCGGTTAAACCAGCGATAATACGTAAAATGGTACTTTTCCCGCAACCACTTGGACCGAGTAATGTCACAAACTCGCCTTCTTCAATCGTCATATCAATATTGGATAACACTGCATTCGTGCCATATGTTTTATGAAGATCTTCTATTACAAGATAACTCATGCTTTTGCCACCCCTTTTGATCGTTTCGTTAACATGGATATGATAAATGTTAAAATACCCATTAATACTAAGTAAACAAACACTACGCTACTCGCAATATGTCCGCTCGTACTTAACTTTTTCATCAAATAGATTTGAACCGTTTCAAATCGTGAACCAACTACTAGGTTGATCAAAACAAATTCGCCGAACAACACGGAAAATGATAATAATGCACCAGCAAACAGTCCCGGATATACAGCCGGTAATAACACCTTCGTAAAAGCTTGTGCTTTTGATGCACCTAATAATTCAGCAGCATCCAATAACTGTTTTGCATTCACACTGCGTAAACTATTTCGCGTCCCTTGATAAATGTAAGGTAATATACTAATCACATATACCCCAAGTACAGCTAATATCATGGGCACCCCAATATGCGCATACGCACGGATTAACCCGACCGCCAGTATGACACCTGGAAATGCATAGACCATTACAACTGCGGCTTGAATCCATTTCTCATACTTAGGAAAATAAAGTACGATGACAAAAATGGCAGGAACGATGAACAATAAAGCAAGTATTACAGCACCTCCAGAAAGTAGCACCGATCTTCCAAACGCCTCGATAAAACTAGCATCCTGGAATAAGGTAGCTATCCATTTAAAGGTTAGCCCTTCTGGTAACACCGTTTTGTTCCAATTAGTTGCAAACGAATAAAGCATCGTCGCTAAAATCGGGAGGAA
Source organism: Psychrobacillus sp. 05T411 (assembly GCF_056396485.1). NCBI lineage: Bacteria > Bacillati > Bacillota > Bacilli > Caryophanales > Bacillaceae > Psychrobacillus > Psychrobacillus sp. 05T411. The sequence continues at coordinate 151,715 of NZ_JBFTLO010000004.1, forward strand.
TAGATATAAAAGAAGAAAGACAAAGAATAGATCCGCAAAACCTCTCTTTTTCACTATAAATTCCTCCTTGTTTTCTTAATACTCCACTCACTTAATAGCATGGCGATAACCATTGTCACTCCGAGTAACACTGCAATCGCACTAGCGAGCTCTGGCTGTGCGAAAATATCCCCACTTAATAAGGCCCCAATTCGAATAGCGACTAAATTATAATTACTGCCAGTCAGTGCGTAGGCGGATGCATATGCACCCATTGCATTCGCAAACAACACACTAAATGTCCCAACAATTCCTGGAAGCATAATAGGAATACCAATTTTACGCCAAAATTGAAAGGTCGATGCTCCGAGTAATGCCGCTGCATCTCTCCACTGCTGCTGAATTCCATAGTAAATTGGATATAAAAGCATTAAGGAAAGAGGTAGCTGGAAGTAAATGTATACAAGTAGTAACCCACCCCAGCTATATAAAGAAAACGACGATAAGGAATCGATTCCCCATTTTTCAAATAACAGCGTAAACAAGCCACTGTTCCCTAACAACACGATAAAAGCAAAGGCTAATGGTATACCGGAGAAATTCGATGTCAAATTCGAAACCATTAAAATGCGCTCGCGAATCGGCTCTGAAAAACGCATGATCGCATACACTGCAAACAACGTTACAATTAGCGCAATAATAGCTGAAACAGCAGACAATGTAATACTATTTTTAAATCCCTGCAAAATATAACTACTCGTCAAAGCCTCTTGAAAATGACCGAGCGTAAAACCATCTCCGCTACTAAAACTTGAAATGACCATATATAACAATGGTACGATGAAAAATAACAAGACGAGCACTAAAAACGGCAATATCCATACGAACAATTGCTTTTTAGAAGTCAAAACAAAATCACTACTTCCTTTATCAAATTCGACTCGGCGAATTTGCTCCTGCGCAAGCTCGTCGCAGAAAACAGTGCGTCCAGATTTTTCTCGAGCTAACTCGAGAAATTCCTCTAAAAAATCTGTGACATCCGCCGGAGGCTTTAACTTCATTCATCAGGAGTTCACTAACTTCTGATGAATGAAGTTAAATAGAAAAGAGGCACTAGGCCTCTTTTTTTGTACGTGCACCATTCAGAAGAAGAGGAACCATTTCCTCTGAAGGCTCTATATCTAGTAATTGACAAACTAATGGTGCTACTTGTAGCTGCGAAACAATTCCTTCATAAATACCTGGCTTCACTAACTTCGACAATACAAACATCGGAACATGTCGATCCTCTATCGTATTTCCACCATGATTTCCATCGCTCGTCATTCCGTGATCCGCAGTCACCACGACCTCATATCCTTGCTCCAAACAGAGAGGAATGAACATGGAAAGAATTGCATCTACCGCTAATACACGATTACGATATTCCTTGGAATCCGCCGTAAACTTATGTCCATCATCATCCACATTCATCGGATGAATATACAGAAAATCAGGCTGTTTCTCATTCATTAGCCATGCTGCTTCAGCAAATAGATGACTATCTGGATAATGATCTTCGAAATAAAATAAGCCATTTTCAATCGGAAGATCGGTATCCAATTGAATACGATCTGCAAAATGATTAAAAGGAGCACGATTATATAGTTCACTTACCCAATGATAAGCAGCAGCAGCGGTTGTTTTCCCACTCTCTTTTGCTAAATGGAATATGCTTGTTTGATTGGATAAGCGAACTGTTGCATTACTTATGACCCCATGAATAATTGGTGGTGTCCCCGTTAAAATCGTCTCATATAGTGGACGAGATAATGATGGTACTTCTGAGCGCACTTCATAGCGCGCAGCAACACCTCTTTCCACTAAATGTTGCATAAATCCCATATGTGTACATGCTGTATCGTACCTAAGTGCATCTACAACTATAAGAACTACACGATTATTTGACATGGATTAACACCTGTTCTTGGTACATTTGTGGAATTTGTTTTGTTGTTTCTTCCCACGCTTTTTGATCACCAACTGGTTTTGCATTTGTATACATTTCTTCCGGCAATAATAAAGCTTCTACTTCTGCTGAAAGTTCTACGTTTTCACGGATTGGACGAGCATATCCTTTTGCCAGATTTTCTTGACCTGCATCTGATAAAATATATTCACGTGTTAACATTGCAGCATGTGGATTTTTTGCGTATTTATTAATAACAGTTGCATATCCAGAAATAACAGAACCCTCTTCTGGAATGACTACTTCAAAACGTGACTCATCAATTTGGTTACGGTAACCTAACGAGTTGAAATCCCACATAATTGCTACATCAATTTCGCCTTTTTCCAAGTTCGCAACAGTTGCGTCTCCTTGTAAACGACCTTGTTTGGCAAGCTCCGCGAAGAAATCAATTCCTGGTTGTAGGTTTTTCTCATCCCCACCATAAGCCATAGCTGCTGCTAAAATAGCAAACTGTGCTTGGTTTGCAGTAAGAGCATCTCCAATACTTACATTAAAGTCACCGTTTTTAATATCGTCCCAAGATTTAGGTGGATTTTTCACATTATTTGTATCTGTTAAAAAGGACATTGTTCCTGTATATCCAACAATCCAGTGGCCTTCATCGTCTTTTGCCCAATCTGGAATATCATCCCAATAAGAAGTTTTATAAGCTAATGTTAAATCTTTGTCTTTAGCAATCGGCCCAAATGCAATACCAACATCTCCGATATCAGCTGTAGCATCTTCCTTCTCGGCTTCAAACTTTGCAAGTTCTTCTGCACTCGACATGTCTGTATCTGTGTGTTTCAAGTTGTACTCAGTGCCAAGCTCTTTCCAAGTTTCCACCCAGTTGGCCCAAGTATCTGGCATACCTACCGAATTTACTGTACCTTCTTCTTTTGCTTTTGTTGTAATCTCATCTAACGATAAATCGTTGCCATTAACTATTGACTTGGCTGAACTATCTGAACAAGCCGCTAAAATAGAAACTGCTAATACACCGATTAAACTTTTCTTCCAAATTCGTTTAAAAGACATGAATGAAAACCTCCGCTTGTTTATGTTTGTTTTGATTTGCTTACAAGGATTATGTTACAAAACAAACATTAAGCAAGTATATGAGATTTAATAATGTTAAGTAAAAATTGTTGAGGTTTTGTGAAGGGGAGGTTGTGCAATATAGGGAAAGTTCGTCGTAGTGCGTTGACTAGTAATCGCTGTGATTTTCGCTGCTGGGCGGACGCTTTCCATGGGGCGAGCGATGAGCCTTCACCGCCGCTTGCGCGTACGTTGTGAAGTCTCATTTTGCTCACTTGATCCCATTGGAGTCGCCGCCAGCATCCAAAATCAATGGAAATTGCTAACTTATTCAGTATCGACTTGCTAAAAAACAAAACTTTTGCAGTTTTTCGACTGTGTGAATCCAATAAATGGCTTAGAGCAACCAATCGGTCATCGAAAGCAACCAATTCTATTCTGAAAGCAGTCAAATCAGCATGAGAGCAACCAAATTGCTGATGAAAGCAACTAATTTCTTACAATAGCAAGTTTACTTAAATTGAGACAACCATGATTTCGACATATTATAGGAATAATATGCCTAAAAGCCCGACGAACTCGCCTGGCTGGCAACTGCGCGACTAGTTTGTCGTGTTCAGCAGTCTTATTGTCACGTTCGAGGTGTGCATTGTCGTCTTCAAAGGCGAGATTGTCGTGTTCGTGGTCTATATTGTCCCGTTCAACCATTTATTGTTAATATTGGATCTCAGTAAGTTAGCATATTCCATTGATTTTCGTGAAAGGATGCCGACTCCAGCCGGATGAATGGGCAGATGAGACTTCACATCGCACGCGCTAGCGTCGGTGCTGGCTCATCGCTCACCCGGCGGAAAGCGTCGATCCTGTAGCGAAAATCTTAGTGGATACTTCTTTCTCTTTAAGACGCATCATTTCTAAAAATTTCCATTCTTTATCGGTGAGAGAAAGTTATCCACATAACATATATTCGATAGCTTCTTATAGTACAAAAAAATCCAGGCTTGAAACGCATAACAATCGTCTCAAACCTGGAGCTATTTATTATTAATGAAAGACAATTGTTTTATTCCCTTCCACAATTATGCGGTTCTCTAAATGCCATTTCACTGCTTTAGCAAGTACCCGTCTCTCAATTTGGCGCCMAATTTTCTTTAAATGAACGACATTATCTCGATGGTCCACTCGTTCCACGTCCTGCTCAATAATCGGTCCCTCGTCTAGATTATTCGTCACATAATGGGAAGTAGCCCCGATTAATTTCACACCGCGTTCATATGCTCGCTCATAGGGTCCTGCACCAATAAACGCAGGCAAAAAGGAATGGTGAATATTAATGATTCGACTCTCAAAGCGGCTCACAAAATCTGGAGTCAAAATTTGCATATATCTTGCTAGAATTAATAAGTCGACTTCATACTTGTCCATCAAACGCGTTTGCTCTTCCTCTACCTGTTTCCTAATATCTTTATTTGCAGGAATGTAATAGAAAGGAATTCCCAATGACTCTACGAGAGGACGAGCATCTTCGTGATTACTAATAACAATGACAATATCCGTATCAAGATCACCATTTTGCCATTCCCACAAAAGCTCCATCAAGCAGTGCGTTTCTTTTGAAACAAATATTGCAGAACGCTTTCGCTCATTACGATAAGAAAAATCGTAATCCATTCCGTGAATGGCCGCAATATCGCGAAAATTATGTTCCATTTTTTCCTTCTCGTTTAGCAAGTTCTCTCGATGATACTCAATCCGTATAAAAAAGATTCCGTTTTCCGGGTTACTTGAATATTGGCTTGATTCGATAATATTAGATTGGTGATTATGTAAGAATGTAGATAGAATGGATACTATCCCTGGTTTATCAGGACATTTAACTAACAAACACCCTCTATTTTCTAGTTGTTTATGTTCTTGCTTCGAGTTCACTTTAACCTGTGTATTAATAGACATAAAAGCACATCCCCCAAACTACTTATCAGTTTTCTAATTATGCACTATTATTAAAATATTCTCAATACCACTTTTCATATAAAAAATCCTATGCAAAGCGCTTTGCATAGGATTCCTCTCTTAATTGAGTACTTTAAGTTTTACCTTTTTGACTCCCCATTCCATCGCACTATCATAAGAAGGAATGAATACATCAATTTTATGTCCTTTAATAGCCCCACCTGTATCACCAGCAATAGCCTCTCCATACCCTTCCACCCAAACCTTTGTGCCGAGTGGAATAATTTTTGGATCTACGGCTATCACTTTCTGATTCGGATTGGAACGCAAATCAATTCCATATGCCGTCGTTCCGGAACATCCTGGACAGTAGGCAGTATAAGCAGTCGCTGTAACTGTCAGTTCATTCGCCACCTGCGCTTCTTCCACTTCTACTTTTTCTTCCTTCACTTCCGGCACTTCGACTGGTGGGGATGTCACAATTGGGGTGGATACTGCCGCCACCTTCCGATCAGGTTTCTTATGAACGGTCTCTAATTCCAAGCCCGTACCGCTCACAATCAGTTCATCCCCAGGGTGTATAGTATTTCCAGATATATTATTCCACTCAATCAATGACTCTAGTGAAATATTATGGTTCAGCGCGATTCGAAACAAATTATCCCCTTCCGTGACCTTATAAGTTTCATGCTCTTCCTCCAGTTCCATCGGCGGATAATTGACTAATCCTAAATCTAAAGCATATTGGAATGGCAAATCATATTCTTCTGGAAAACCATAAAAAGTCTCGAAATCGCCTCCTCCTGTTCCTAAAGGGGCAGGATCGGCCGCTTGTGTTACGGTGTTCATCGAGAATGCTATAAGCACCGTGAACAATAATGTTCTAAACTTCAAAATAATACTCCTCCTTTACAAGTAAACTGTGAAACATTTTTATTACGACACAGTCTTGCCCAAAAACTTCGAAAAACAAACATTCTAATTAAATAAAAAGAAGCCATCCTCTAAAACAACTAAAATCTGTTTTAGAAAATGGCTCTATATTCTAAACAATTACAATGTAAGAAAATAGAAATTTAGTAGAAATTAATGGCGAAGGGAGACTAACTTACTTATGAGGGCAAACGGTTCTATGAAGTAAACAATCAAATAGAACACCAGCAACTAGTTCGCTCACAAAAGGAATCAGTCTTCCATAGTAATAAGTAAACTATGGTAAAGATAGCTCCTTAAAAGCGCGTGGTGGAATTATTTTCTTTTATTAGTTACAAAATGGCGAAGGGCGACCAATTTACTCATGAGAGCAACCAGTTCCAAGAGAACAGCAACCAAATCGAGCACTTAAGCAACCAATTCACTCGCGAAGGCAACCAGTCTCCCACAAAACAAAAGAGCTGCCAAAGCAGCTCTTCCTCAAACTTGCATATTCTCAATAATAGTTGCAATGCCCATACCGCCCGCGATACATAGCGTCACTGCACCATATTTCTTACCAGTACGTTCTAACTCATGCACCAACTTGGTCAATAAAATTGCACCAGTTGCACCAATTGGATGCCCCATCGCAATAGCTCCACCATTTGGGTTCACTTTGCTAAACTCGAGACCTAACTCATTCACACATGCAACGGCTTGTGAAGCGAACGCTTCGTTCAATTCCACCACATCTAGATCTGCTATCGTTAGGTTAGTCTGCTTCAATGCTTTTTGTATCGCATAAACAGGACCCATTCCCATCAACTCAGGTGCACAACCAACCGAAGCTTGAGCGATAATTCTTGCTTTTGGTTTGTAACCGCGATTTAATGCTTCGTCTTCAGACATTACTAATAATGCCGCTGCTCCATCATTGCGACCACTCGCATTTCCTGCGGTTACCGTGCCGCCTTCTTTGAAGACTGGCTTAAGTGTTGCAAGCTTCTCTAAAGTTGTTTCTCTTGGATGCTCATCCACTTTAAACTCTACAATACCTTTACGAGTCTTCACTGGATAAGGAGCGATTTCTTTTTCAAAATAGCCTTTTTCAATCGCATTTTTCGTTTTTTCCTGACTGCTTAATGCGAATTCATCTTGCGCATCTCTTGAAATCCCGTACTTTTCTGCGACGTTTTCCGCTGTAATTCCCATGTTTAAGTCGCCATAAGTTTCCCTTGGCTGGGAGCCTGGTTGACTTGCGGTATTTGGATCTTTCAGCGAAACATCCCCAGACTTTGTACCAAAGCGCACACTATTTACATAGTAAGGCGCAGTACTCATTGACTCTGCCCCACCCGCAATAATAATATCACTTAGTCCTGTTTGAATCTGTTGCATCGCAGAGTTTACTGCTTGCACGCCTGATCCACATTGACGGTGGATGGTATACCCAGGAATCTCTACAGGAATGCCTGCACGAAGCATGGCAACTCTTGCTAAGTTGGATACATCCGCACTTTGTTTTGCCTGTCCCAAAATGACTTCCTCGACTGCAGTTTTATCTAGATTTGTACGACGTATTAATTCTTCTATTACATGTGCCCCTAAGAAGTCTACTGTCTCATTGCCAATGCTACCACCAAGTTTTCCTATTGCTGTACGAACTGCATCTACGATTACTACATTTTTCATCTTCTCATCTCCACCTTAAAGACTTCTCGCATAGTGTTTTACTTTTTCGCGATCAATTTCTACTCCGAAACCTGGTCCGTTCGGTATAACTACTTCAAAGTTTTCGTATTTAATAGGTTCCAATGTAAGATCATCTTTAAATAATAAAGGTCCAAATATTTCTGTGCCGAATTTCATCTCTGGAATTGTGGCATACAACTGTGCACAAATAGCTGTTCCTAAACTCGACTCAATCATCGTGCCACCATACAATCCAATTCCTGCTGCTTCTGCGATGCCCGCGACTTTCTTTGTTTGCGTTAATCCCCCTGCTTTACAAGGTTTCAGTGCAATGCAATTCCCTGCACGATGCTTAGAAATTTGAAACACATCTTGTATACTGTTTGCAGCTTCGTCTGCCATAATCGGCACTTTGAAACGAGAAGTCAACCTTGCCATTCCTTCATAATTCCAAGTTGGGAGCGGTTGTTCTACCATCGAAACGCCACCATCCTCTAATGCAGCGATACAATAATTGGCCGTATCCTCATCCCATGCTTGATTGACATCGACAGTAACGCGCGCCTCGTCTCCAACTGCTTTTTTAATCTCACGAACATGCTCCACATTTTTAAATGGATCGCCTTTTCCGATTTTCAACTTGAAAATATTATGACGTTTTTGATGCAAAAATTCTTTCGCTTCTTCAATATCTTTTGCTGTATTCCCACTTGCTAGCGTCCATGCAATTGGCAATGAAGTATGGATTTGTCCACCAAATAATTCAAAGGCTGCCACTCCTTTACTACGTGCGGCTAAATCGATAATTGCTGCTTCCACAACTGTTTTAGCAAAATTATTGCCTCTAACTTGCTTCGAAACTTCATGCATAATCTTGTCAAAGTGAATAGGATTTTTTCCAATAACTAGTGGCGCAATATACGTATCAATATTTGCTTTAATCGCTTCAGGTGTAGACTCCCCGTAAGAAGCTCCACCAATAGTTGCTACTTCGGACCAACCTTCTCGTCCTTCTTCATCCGTGACACAGCCTACAACAACCGATTGGGAGACAATCGTATGCATCGCCAATTGATGCGGGCGAATCGTTGGTAAATCTACTATATAAACTTCAAAAGAATGTATTTTCATTTGGAACCAACTCTCTTAGATTTAGGATAAAAAATCAGCTTCCGTTTTTTCTCGTACCTCTTCAATTGTGACACCCGGCATTAACTCAACCAGTTTCAACTGCTTATCTACAACTTCAAATACTGCAAGTTCCGTAAAAATCATATCGACATTTCGAGTAGAAGTAATCGGGTATGTACACTCTCTTAATAGTTTGCTACTACCATCCTTCGATGTATGGCTCATCGTTACAAACACTTTCTTCGCACCGACCAATAAATCCATCGCACCGCCGACACCCATAATATTCTTTCCAGGAACCGCCCAGTTCGCAATAACGCCCGTCTGATCCACTTGAAGTGCTCCCAGAATCGCTACATCTACATGACCACCGCGAATCATCGCAAAGGAATCCGAACTATTAAAGTAAGATGCTCCAATTGCTTCTCCAACTGGTAATTTTCCTGCATTTACAAGGTTTGGATCGATATCCGCCTCTTCCACGTCCGTTACTCCAAGCAGACCATTTTCCGTATGCATATAAATATCCGCTGCATCCATATATTCCGCAACGAGCGTAGGAATACCAATTCCTAAATTCACGACACAAGGTCCTTCGAGTTCCGCCGCTACACGCTTGGCGATTAAATGTTGCATATCTGTTTTACTCATTGTAGTCATTTGTTCACAACCCCTTCCTTCGTCAACACTTGCTGCGCCAAAATGATTGTATCAACGTACAAAAATGGTGTGACGATTTCTTCTGGATTTAACTCACCAGGTTCCACAATTTCATCCACTTCAACGATTACTTTCTTCGCAGCAGTTGCCATGAGCGGGTTAAAGTTACGTGCTGTTTTGTAATAAACGAGATTACCTAGTGTATCTGCTTTATGCGCACGAATAAGTGCAACATCTGCCCGAATCGCCTTTTCGAAAATATAGGTTACTCCATCGATTTCACGCTCTTCTTTTCCTTTTGCAAGATCGGTTCCAGCACCAGTCGTTGTATAATATCCTCCAAGACCTGCTCCACCAGCTCGTAAAGATTCAGCTAATGTCCCTTGAGGAAGCAATTCTAACTCAATTTCCCCTTTTTGATACTTGTCCCCGACATCTCGGTTACTCGTAAAATAGGAACCGATTCCTTTTTTGATTTTGTTTTGATTGAGTAAAATCCCTAGCCCTTTACCGGATTCACCAAGATTATTACTAACAATCGTTAAATCTGTTACGTCTTTTTCTGTTAAACCTTCTATTAATGAAAGAGGTGCTCCTATCAATCCAAAACCACCTACTAAAACGGTATGTCCACTTTCTACAGAAGTTAAAGCATCTTGAATATCATTCATAACTTTTGACATATGAAACCCTCCTTACTGGGTAGCTAATTTTAATGAATCGCTCAATTCAAACCACGCTGGAATACCAGCTGTTAATACGCAAATATAGCCAATATCCGCAAGTTCTGCTTCGGTTCCCCCTACATCTCTTGCCTTTTCTATCCAAGGAACAGCACCTGCACCACGTAGTTGTGTAATATAGTTTCCAACCATATTCAAATGCTTCATACGAGTGGATACATGCCCCTCACTTAGGAGCTTGGCTTCTATTTTATCCTTGTCGCCACTTTGAATGATTGCAAGAGAATCTACTAAAAAGCTCGTATCCTCGTCGCCTAGCCACGTGATCATCGTTTCGAAAATCTCTTCAATGGTCTCTGGATCTTTTGGGTTTTGTGCTACTTGCCGTCCTTTTAGTTCTAGCGCATAAGCAAGTCCCTCCAGTGATACTTTTAAAGCAGCCGTTCCTCCGTATAAATAAGAAACTAAAAAGTACTCCACTAGTTCAGGAATCGTCGAACCAAAATCGACTGCACCTTTCGTATGGTAACCCATGCTACGTGCATATAATCGAGCAGCGTTCATACTCGCTAAAAGTACATCTTTTTCCTTTCGAGATAATGCACCATCTTGCATAATCTCTCCACGTAATCCCGTGTAATGATCGAGTACAATCGGGCTATAATCATGCATTTTCTGGACCCAACCCGGAACCTCGTCATATACCTCTTTAAAATATGCCAATCCTTTACTCATTTTTTCACTCCTAAACTTCAAATTATTTTAGAATTTCCGGATATTCAAACTGATTGATACCAAATATTATTGGAAGCACGAAATAAACAAACAAAACAATTAGAACAAATGCCAGAACCGTCAGACCCGTCCCTTTTCTCAGCATATCCATCATGGTGATTTTGCCGGTCGCAAAAATGATGGCATTCGATGGAGTACCAATCGGCAACATAAATGCAAATCCAGCTCCCATAGCGACCGCTGTCATAAGCGGAAGCGGATGAACATTCATTGCTAGCGCCAAAGCTGCAGTAATTGGAACAAGAATCGTCACTGTAGCTGTATTCGGCGTCATTTGCGTCATACCAATACCAAGCAAGGTAGTAACACCTAGAATCACAAGGTAGGTAGCACCATCTAGTAAAAGTAATTGGCTACCAATCCAGCTCGCCAGATCCGTTCCGTTAAAACCAGCAGCAAGCGCAAGTCCTCCTCCAACTAAAAGCAGAACATCCCATGGCATATTCTTGAGTGAATCCTTGCCAAGGATACGTTCGCCCGGTCTATTAGATGATGGAATAATATGTAGTAGAACTGCAGCTACCATAGCAATCATCGTATCGCTTAAACCAGGGATGATATCACTCCATAAGAATGTTCTTGTCATCCACATGAATCCAGTTAGAAAGAAAATGGACAAAACTACTTTTTCTTCATACGACATTTTCCCAAGTTCTTTTTTCCGATCGCTTACAAACTGACGACCGTTCTTGATTTTTTTAACTTTCATTGGATAAGCAATTTTTGTAATGTAAAAAATGGAAAACAGCATTAACAATGCAGTTAGCGGAAAAGCAAAAAGAAAAAATTGGGCAAAAGATATTTCAAACCCTAATAGTTCTTTGGAAAGTCCTGCAAGCACAAGGTTCGTCGGTGTTCCTATCAATGTGGCGCTTCCCCCAATTGTTCCTCCAAAGCCTATTGCAAAAATAATTGATTTCGTGAATTTCATTTCCTCTTCTTTGGAATAAACATTATCTTCTTTCATGAGGGTCACGACTTTTGCGATGATGGCCGTACCAATTGGAAGCATTAACATAACTGTGGCCATATTCGATACCCACATTGATATTAATCCTGTTGCTAGCATAAATCCTAAAACGAGTCCCGGAGTACTAGTCCCTACCGCACTGATAATCGTAATCGCAATTCTTTCATGGAGATTCCAGCGCTCCAAAGCTAAAGCTAGCGCGAACCCTCCGATAAATAAAAAGATTAAAGGGTTTCCGTAGCTAGCAGCAGCAACACCCTCCCCGACCGCACCCATGACTGGCAATAAAACTAGAGGCATTAAAGAAGTAATACCTAATGGGATAGATTCCAAAATCCACCAAACAGCAATCCATGCAGTAATTGCAAGTACAGATCGTCCTCCATCACTCAGTCCTGGAAGAGGCAAGAAAAACAATATTAAAAGAAATAATAATGGTCCTAAAAAGAGACCAACAAATTGCGTTGTGCTATATGAATTATTACGTTTTGTCTGTTCATTCTTAGTGGTGCTCATTTTTCCAATCGGTAAATCAGCAGATACCACCCCTGCATTGCTGTGATTCCGAAGCTCCGCCATTGTCAATAAATCTTTCGTTTGCTTGTGAGATTTCCACAGAGTTTTATTTAAATTTTCGAACGAAATTTTCATTTTTTTCTCCCCTTAAACCAATCCTTTGTAGTTGTTCATTATAATTTTTGCAGGAATGCATCTATAGCTTTTTCAATATCTTCCCGATTCTCAAATACCATTGTGTAATGATTACAATCCGAGATGACGGTTTCTATTTGCTTTGTATAGGCTTGTGTTTCTTCATAATCTGCTAGGTAAAAAAGTGGTGGCATCGAACCAATATCGCCTTTTGCGTAAACGAGCAATACTGGACATTCAATTTGGGAACAAATCTCTTTCGGACTAAAGGTATAGAAGCTATCAAAATCAGCAACTATGCGTGCTTCTGTTGACTTATTCTCCCAATGTTCTCCTACAGGACCTACCTCGTATTCGACAGTATCCTGTAATACATCGTTCCACTCAACACCTAAGTTCGTATATATTTTTCTGATTTCTTCTACATAATGTTCTTTTGACGTAAACTTTCTGCTAATTCTTCCTAGAGATGGCTGTACAATTCCTCGCTGATGTTCCGTCGCTTTTGCAGCACCGTCCAGTAATATTAAACCTTGTACAGACTTCAATCGACTTGCAACTATGGCTGAAATAAAAGCACCCATTGAATATCCTAATAGAATAGGATTTTCAATCTTTAACTCCTCAATAAAACCGACAATATCATCCGCATGTTTGAATATGGAAGGTTCTACATCTGTCTCCTCACTATTTCCACGGCCGCGCAAATCTACAGAAATAAAACGATACTCTCCCTTGAACTTTTCTGCATAGTAATGCATGTTCTTATGTGTGCCAGTTAGCCCATGAATGGCGATGATTGGTCCCTTTTCACCCGGATAATCAGCAACTTGAATAGCTTTCCCATTTACATTTACTTTGTAAAAATCCATTTCGCACCTCTTTCACTGTACGTTAATCGTATACATTTACTTCATTCGTACAAGTTATATATTTATTTTATCAAAATAATCAAAAAACTATAATAAGAAATAGCTGTCAAGATATACTCGACAGCTATGAAATTGAAATTTTATTCAGTTCGCATAACAAAGTTTAAAGCAGCCTCTTTATGGTCACCTTTATCAATTAGTTTAGTAGTAAGCGTTGAACGAACACCGCCAGCTACGTCTGTTTCTAACCATTGGTCTCCTTCAAAGAACACTTGCGTAATTAATGTCTCGTGCCCTTCGTGTTCGAATTTAATATGAATATGTGCCGGACGGTATGCATGATAACCAGCAGCAAATGTAAATTCACCAGTAGGACCATTCGTTGGAATTTGATATGGAATTGGTACGATCGATTGTACTTCAAAATCTCCATTCTCATCTGTATAAAATTGACCTCTTAAGTTGAAATCTGGTGCGGTAGAATCATAGTTTGAATATAATCCATCCGCGTCATCTTGCCACCACTCGACTTTCGTATTTCCGATTGGTCCATTTACAGAGCTAACGTTTCCGAAAAACGTCAATTTATCTCCCGGCTCATCTTGACGTTGCGGAATAACGACTTTAGATCCTTCAAGTAATGGTGAGTTTTCTTCATAGTAAGGTCCAAGTAACGACGGCTCTGTTCCAGGAGTATTTTTATATTTTGCTTCTAATACATATGTTTCTACAAAAACATCTAAGAATAATGGAATTTCACCACTTCTACCTAATCGATCTGCCCATTTTACAAAGTTTGTATATTCCTCATGGTTGAACTGTTGCTCATCTAAAAATGCTTTCATATGTTTTACGAATCCTTCATACGCCTCTAATACTCTCGCGTTTTTCACTGCTACTTCTGCCATTTCCATTTCCCCCTCAAATTTTGTTTGATAATCCCCATCATAAAAACTAATTGTAAGCGTATTCATACACTTCCAAAAAAATTAATACTCCTTCGTAAAGCACTTGCAAAATTCGCTTTCTCGTTGTACGATATACGTACACATTTATATTATTCGTACAAACTTATTTTAACATGAAGGGTGATAGTTTTGTCAATAGAAAAAACAGACAATTTTAAACAGTCAGGAGACTACATACAATCATTGGAGCGTGGACTTCAAGTAATCCAAGCATTTTCACAAGAAAACCAAGCACTTACTATTAGTGATGTTTCAAAATTAACAGGGCTTAGTAGGCCAACTGCTCGTAGGATATTGTTGACCCTGGAACATTTAGGTTTCGCCGAATCCAACAACAGTGTATTCTCATTGACAGCTCGTACACTATCGCTCGGCTACGCATACTTATCTTCTAATAATAGTTGGAGCATTGCCCATTCGTTCATGCGTGAATTTGTCCATAAAACTGGAGAGTCTTGCTCCATTTCGATTTTAGATGGAACCGATATTATTTATGTAGCACGCGTTTCCACCAAACGAATTATGTCCATCAATTTAGACGTTGGTTCGCGGCTACCAGCATATGCAACATCCATGGGACATGTGCTACTGGCATATTTACCAAAAGAGAAGCTAGAAAATTACTTAGATACAATTGACTACGAAAAGTTTACAGACAAAACAATTGTGGATAAGGCACAATTACTTGCTATTTTAGAGGATGTCCGGGAGCAAAGTTGGGGTGGTGTCGACCAACAATTAGAAGAAGGTCTCCGCTCTATTGCTGTGCCCCTCCGCGATGGAACCGGCAAAGTATTCGCCGCCTTTAACTGCTCCGTTCATGCAGGGCGCATTTCAAAAGAAGTACTACGTGATGAATTTTTGCCGCTTTTACAAGAAACCGGTGAGAAAATTAGCCAGGCGATGGCTATTACGAAGAGTTCAAGATATGTATAACATTTGATATATACACAAAACAAAATCCAGGAAAAAAACATTTCTAAAATGTTTCTTTTCTGGATTTTTACTTGTTTACTGTCCGTATACCAAAATGAAAGTTTAATTCATTTGGAGTAGCTTACTTTACAAAACAATCATAAAACTAACTAAACAGATGGATACTCTTTCTCATCAACTTTACGTATTCAGTATAATCTGAATTATGTGAAAAGTCGTTGTGCAAATAAGGTTTAGGTGGTAAACTATTTTTTAATAACACACCATTCTAAAGTTTTGGCGGTGTTTGAATGAAGTAAGGAGTACTTTACAATCGACAATCATTAAAAAAGGGGAGGGCTTATAATGAAAATAAGAGAGACCGTTGCATCCGTCGAACAATATGTGCTTGATATCCGACGTGATTTACATCAATATCCTGAAATTGGATTACAAGAAGTGCGGACAATGAATGTTGTAACCAAGGAACTATCCAATATGGGGATTCCTTATGAAATTGTACAAGATGGTGGCATTATTGGTTTTATACATGGGGCACAGCCAGGAAAGACGATTATTTTACGAGCCGATTTAGATGCATTGCCAATGAAAGAAAGCCTATTTAATCTAAAACAAAAGAAAGCGATTACATCTAATACACCAAATGCAGCGCATACATGTGGACATGATGCACATACCGCGATGTTACTTGGTGCCGCAAAGATTCTATCCTCTCAGAAGGAACAAATAGCAGGAACGATTATTCTTGCCTTTGAACAAGGTGAAGAAATGGGTGGTGGCATTAAAAACTTACTAAATCGACTGCATCAAATCGGAGCAGATGGTATTTGGGGAATCCATTTGAAATCCGATTTAGAAGCTGGAAAAATTTCCGTAGACGCTGGCCCACGTATGGCGGCCGCTTCTGGATTTAATGTCGTACTCAAAGGGAAAGGCGGACATGGTTCTCGTCCCGATTTAGCTGTATCACCCGTCGATTGTTTCGTTGATTTTTACCAAGCGTTACGGAATATGCGTCATAGTCTATTAAATC
Organism: Psychrobacillus sp. 05T411; assembly: GCF_056396485.1. Lineage (NCBI taxonomy): Bacteria > Bacillati > Bacillota > Bacilli > Caryophanales > Bacillaceae > Psychrobacillus > Psychrobacillus sp. 05T411. The sequence continues at coordinate 167,981 of NZ_JBFTLO010000004.1, forward strand.
CATTTGAAACAATAACGTATTCTATCGGAATTGTGGAGGCAGGTTCAGCACTCAATATTATTCCAGATACACTACAGTTTGCAGGATCATTCCGTTATTTGAAAAAAGAACAAGGAGAGCAAGCTATTCAAATTTTCAAGGATTTACTGACACATGTTTGTGGTATGAACAACTGTACTTTCGAATATAAAATGGAGCCTGTCGTTTCTGATTTAGTTGTAACCAATGAAGCAACATGTGCTGAGATTGCAACTGCAGCAGTAGAAAAAGTGCTTAGCAAAGAGGTATTGGCTACTATTCCAGCATGGATGGCTTCGGAATCATTTAGTTTCTATTTGAAGTATTTCCCTGGGGTTTTCGCTTTTCTAGGTGTACAAAATGAAGAACAAGGAATGGGCGCTGAGCATCACAATGAGCATTTCGATATCGATGAATCCGCCTTAATAGTTGGCGTCACGTCGACTATACAATATGCCTTGGATTTTCTTTCTTATAAAGGAGGAATAACGTACACAAAGGAAGAAAAAGACGTACATGAATTACTTGCACAATACGGGTTTTAGTTAAGGGGATGAAATTAAAAATTTGAAGGGGTGATCTCGAGTGAATGCTGTGGAGATACAAGAAGAAAAAGCGAAGAAAAGTTATTTAAGGAAATTGCAATTTAAATTACCAAATGTATTAGTAATGATGCTGTTGATTATGATGTTCGCTTGTTTATTGACGTACATTGTACCTGCGGGGGGATTTGAATACACAGAAGACAAGAAACTAATTGCTGGTTCTTATCATACAGTAGAGCAAACACCCGTCAATCCAATTTTAGCAATTACGCTCATTTTAGAAGGTGGAATTGCAGCAAGCCCTGTTGCTATTTTACTTTTATTTATCGGAGGTTTTTTAGGCGGGATTTTCATGTTGGATTCGGTTAATAACGTTATTTCCATGCTCATTAATAAGTTTGAAAGAGCCGGTTCCAATGTATTGGTTTTAGGGTTGTTCTTATTAATGTCGTTCATCGGATTCTTCATCGGCGGGGATATGATGATTGTCTTTGTTACATTAGGGGTCATTTTGACTCGTAAATTACGATTGGACCCAATTTCAGCACTTGCAGTCACTTTTTTACCGTTATTTTTAGCCTTTTCAATCGCTCCATCTGGAGAAGCACAAATTGCTCAATTATTTGCTGGTATTCCGCTTTACTCAGGTTATCTGGAAAGAACGGGCATGTTTATCCTGTTCGCTATTGTTACTGCGGTGTATGTAGTATTTTATACAAACCGTGTAAAAAATAATCCGCTAAAAAGTGCGATGTCTGATACAAAATGGCTAACAGAATTAGATGAAGTGCAAAATGTTTCCATAGAGAAAAGCGGGAAAGTCGATTGGAAAGATTTTCTTGTAGTTGCAATTATTATTATTGCACCAATTACTCTAGCATATGGGAATACTATTCTCGGATGGCCAGCAAAATACGGGAATGGTGCTGTTATTACCGTGTTTGGTATCGCCTTCATAACGTGCTTTCTTTTAAAAAGAAAAAATACAGAAGATATGATTATCGCATTCTCTAAAGGTGTGCAAGACATAACGATTGTTGCAATTGTGATTGTACTAGCCCGAACAGTCAGCGTCATTCTTGAAAAAGGAAATATTTTAGGCACGATTGTTAATGGCTTAACAGGTTCCTTGAATGACTTTTCAAGTGGTATGACAGCTATTATTATTTTTATCGTTGCAACGATTTTTAACTTCCTCGTTCCATCTGGTTCAGGTATGAGCGGTGTCATGATGCCGATTTTACAACCTGTTGCAGGAATGCTAGGTATGACAGACCAAGTACTCGTAACAGCTATCCAGTTCGGTGGTGGTTTAGGAAACCTAATCATTCCAACATTAGGTGCTACGATGGGTGCGATTGCTCTAGCAAAAGCAAACTTTGGTTCTTGGATAAAATTTATGGTTCCTCTGTTTGCGCTATGGATAGTGCTTGGTTCCATCATTTTATACTTTATCGCATCTGTTGGCTGGGTTGGTTATTAAAATAAATAAAGCTTGTCCTAAAAATCGGTGAAACCCAATTTTTAGGATAAGCTTTTTTCGATCTTCTTATAATAAGGATTATCTTGCATTTGCAACCATCGGTGTATCAGATGTTATCCCCTTTTTATTGCATTACGTACCCCAAAGCCCACCAATACCGTGCCAACGAGCAAATTCAATCCTTTCAGTACAACTGGCTCTATAAAAATTAATAGGAAAGTCCCTAAAATAGAGATTATTGTTAGAAAAAAGAAAGTAGATAACACTGCACCAAACCCAAAGAGATACATATCCTTCTGCTGTATATTTTCTTCCACAAGTTTGGTTGAAAAAACTCCTATCCAAAATAATATAGTTAATGGATTGGAGAGAGTTAAAACAAGTGTTTTCCAAAATATAACGTTCGCACTTTGCTCCGAGAGAAATTCTAAACTAGGGATTATAGATACTTCAAAAATACTCACTATGTTACTTAAACCGAACAATACAAGGACTGCTGCTCCAAAATAACGAATGACCTCTTTCATTCTGGGATACTTATTCAGTATCTTTCCTATTCCAAAAATTGCTGCAAGTATATAGAGCCCATCAATTATGGCTACTCCCAATACACCTGTTTCTGCTGCAAAAAATCCAGAAGTAGCTGCAGTTTGAAAAATAAAAAGACAAATAGGTCCCACAGCAAACTGCAGAAACATTCCAAATCGAAACCCTTTCCAAATCATCTGCTATTCTCCTACCTATTTAACTTCTCTTTTAATGTGGATAACACGATCAAAGTGTTGGAAGTTTGAACTCCTTGAATCGATTTTAGCTTTTCACTTAAGAAATCCTCTAATTTGGCAGTATCTTCTACTAGTACCTTTAACATATAATCATATTCCCCCGCCATATGATGGCACTCCATCACTTCGGAAAACTGAATAATCGCTTCTCTAAATTGTTGGATATTCGCTGTATGATCGATATTTACAAAAATAACTGCTAACAATTTGTATCCCATTTTTTCACGGTTTACTTTAACTGTATATTGTTCAATGACGTTTGCTTCTTCTAATTTTCTAATCCGCTCTGATACAGCAGGAATAGAAAGGTTCACTTTTTTGCTAATGTCAGAAGCTGTGGACCTTCCATTTTGTTTTAACACTTCTAAAATTTTTGCATCGATAATATCCACCACTTCATCATCCTTCATTATTAATTTAAATATATTATATAAAATTCTTTAGATTAATAAAGAGTTTTAAGAAAAACAAAGAATAAATAAGGTATTTTACAAATATTCTTTATTTCTTTCTTTAAAATTACTAATATTTGATTGAATACTAAATAATTTAAAGCCCCATTGCTCAACCATTAGTGTTTTTTTGGGGAATCTTAGTACATGTTTTATTAATAACAGAGCAAAATAAAAGAGAGGTCTCAATCAAATAAGGAGGGAAAGAAACTTGAAGAACGAAAAAAGGTTCAATGAACAAGCTGCTATGAATAACAATTTAGATTCTGCAACTATACAAATGAACCCTGATATTGCTAAACAACACGGAAAACCTAAGCCAGATATACAAAAGACAGAAAAAAACGATAAATTCAATAAAAAGGAGAGCCTAGGCACTCTCCTTTTTATACATAATTAAAGTTATTTCCGCCCACTAAACCTATTCCAATAAAGTCATTACCGCAAAGAAATGCAAGATAGATGCTGCTAAAACAAAAATATGCCAAACCGCATGATGATATGTAAATCCGCGCCATACATAAAAAACTGCACCTACTGTATAGAGCACGCCACCTACAGCAAGATAAATAAGCCCGTGAGTCGAAACGTTTGCCAGAAGTGGTTTCCATGCAAATACCATCAACCAGCCCATGACTACATACAATAACGTTGACGTATGCAAAAAACGCTTCACAAAATATGCTTTAAATACCGTACCAGCTATCGCAAGCCCCCACACAATCCCAAACAATGTCCAGCCAAGTGCCCCTTTTACCGCAAGAAATAAAAAAGGAGTATATGTCCCCGCAATAAAAAAGTAAATGGCCGAGTGATCCATTATCTCAAACACATTTTTTGCTCGACCTGCTGGAAACCCATGGACGAGTGTGGATGATGTATATAACAGCACCATCGTCACTCCAAACAAAGTAAAACTTACCACATGCCACGCTGTTCCTCGGGTCACAGAAGATACAAGCAAAATGACAAGCGCCGCAATACTTAAAAGAGTTCCAATTCCATGAATGATTGCATTCGCGATCTCTTCACGCTTGGAAAATATATGTGTATTACTCACCCTGGTTCATTCCCATCTGATGATATATTATTGGTTCAACGTCAAATGTTGGGGTGATGTGATTTTCACCCAGCCCTTAACCAAGATGTACCCCTATTTCTTTATACTTTATATTTAATAAAATCTTTGCCCGAAAGTGATCGAAGCGACGAAAACCATATGCGTTACGCTTCATCACTTT
>NZ_JBFTLO010000005.1:0-244410 GCF_056396485.1 Psychrobacillus sp. 05T411
AATATCATCCAGGAAATGGATAAGGGCAATCAATTGATGATGGAAGGCAACCAGTACCAAGTGGAGAGCAATCAATTCTAATCGGAAAGCAACCAAATCAGCACGAGAGCAACTAAATTGCGGATGAAGGCAACCAATTCTTAATATAGCAAGTATACTCGGAGTGAGACGACGATGAATATACGGCGAAATTCCAATAAATGATTGAATAAGGCGAACTATTTCCTAATAATCCTTCACTTGTCATGAGACTGCATTTTCTAATTCAATCTAATCAATATTGACTAGTGGACATGATCAATTGAAATTTCTGATAACTACATACACCAAATTAGTAAGCAATTTCCATTGATTTTCGCTGCAGGCGGCGACTCCAGTGGAGGGCAACACGATGTTGGTCACGAAGGCGTTGCCACACGATGTGGCGTTCTTAGCCTTTGTTCCTCTGCCTGAGTTAGATGAGACTTCACAACGTACGCGCAAGCGGCGGTGAAGGCTCATCACTCACCCCACGGAAAGCGTCCGACTGCAGCGAAAATCACAGCTGACTCTAGTCAACGCACTAAGTCGCATTATCCCTATAAAATATCCCAAACCAACCAGATGCATAAAAAACGAGATCCCAATAAATTGGGATCTCACCTTTTTGAATGTATTCCATTAAACAGCTTTCTTAGATACTTTTTTTCCATCATATGCATACACAGTCAACTTATCATCCACGACCGTTTCCATATGCACATTTCTTCCCCATAGTTGATAAATATAGGGAAGCACATTTTCTAAATAATGAGGATCTAGCTCAGTTCCCTCATAGCCATGCTTTAAATACAGCTCTCCATTTCTAGCGTAGTCCCCGTCTTCCACTACGATATAAGGAAAACTTCCATTCGTTCGCATCGAAACTAACTGATCACGGACATTTTCATAGTCTTTATCGGTAATTTCATAATTCCCTTTCTTTTTTTCAAATAAGTACAGATCTTCTTGCTTCACTAGTTCCTTTGTTAAATAGTTACGAATAAACGAAATATCTGATTCAATTTCCCGTACTTCGAATATTTTTTCCCTTCCGGAGTTTGGTTTTATCCCTAACTGTTTCATTTCTTCTGTCGGGTTATTATACCTATTTTCAATATCTTCGAATATTTTCAACCCTAAATAGTAAGGATTAATACTCGTTGGAGAAGGTTGCACAACATTTGCATTTAGTTTTGCAAATTCGATTGTCTCATCTGTTGTTAAATCCATTTCTCTTAAAATTCGTTGATGCCAGTAGGATGCCCAGCCTTCGTTCATGATTTTTGTTTCTAGTTGTGGCCAGAAGTAAAGCATTTCTTCTCGCATCATCGTTAAAATATCCCGTTGCCAATCTTCTAGCTCCCGGCTATATTCTTGTATAAATAGCAATAAATCTTTTTCAGGATTAGGAGGAAACTTTTTTCTTTTTGGTATCGTTAAGGCCCTAATATTCGTTGGTTGATCCATACTCCATAAATCATCATATGGAGTTTTTCTGACAACCTCTACTTCTTCCTCATCCAAGTTATAATCAGGTAGTTTTGGTCGAATGATGGAAGGATCGATATGTTCCTGAATCGCAAGTATGGCATCCAAAAAGCTTTCTACTTCCTCTTTGCCATATGTCATTTCATAATCTGCAATTCGCTCGGCAGTCGCCGTCATACTTTCTACCATATCTCGTCGTGTATTGGAAAAGCGAACATTATTTTTAAAGAAATCACAATGCGCAAGCACGTGGGCAATGATTAGCTTATTTTGGATCAAGCTATTTGTGTCGAGTAAAAATGCGTAACAAGGATTCGAATTAATAACGAGCTCGTATATTTGACTTAATCCAAAGTCATACTGTATTTTCATTTTGTGAAATTGCTTACCAAAACTCCAATGTGTAAAACGGGTTGGCATTCCATACGCCCCGAACGTATAAATAATATCAGCCGGGCAAATTTCATAGCGCATCGGGAAATAATCTAGTCCAAAACCAGATGCTATTTCTGTTATTTCAGCAATTGCATGATGAAGCTTTGTATCCAATTAATGACCCCCTTACGTTTCAAAGTGATGCTTCATATTTACGAAATAAACTTTTCAGCGCTTGGTAAACGTCCCGATTTTCCTTTAGGACATAATGACGAAACTTTGGATTTTCAATTTTCTTATACGTATTCATAAGCGTTGAATACCTACTATGTGCATTTACCTCACCGTATCCGAACATGCTAGAAATATCCATTAATTCATTGACCAGTTTTATACATTTTTCATTGTCACTTGTCATATTTTCTCCATCGGAAAAGTGAACCGGATAAATATTAAAACGAGCAGGATTATACTTGAGATGTATAAGTTCTAATGCCTTTAAATAGGCAGAAGAACAAATAGTTCCGCCACTTTCACCTTTAGAGAAAAATGCTTCTTCTGTCACGACTTTAGCTTCGGTATGATGAGCTATAAATTCGATTTCTACTGTTTCGTATTTCGTGCGCAAAAATCTAGCCATCCAGAAAAAGAAACTTCTTGCACAGTATTTTTCAAAAGCCCCCATTGAACCACTCGTGTCCATCATTGCAAGTACAACCGCTTTGGATTCTGGTTTGACTACCTCATCCCATGTTTTGAAACGTAAGTCATCATTATGGATTGGGGTAATTTTCGCTTTTCCTTTCATTGCGTTCCGTTTAATTGCTGTAATAATGGTTCGTTTCTTATCGATGTTCCCCATAAGTCCTTTTTTCCGAATATCATTAAATTCTACTTTGTCAGTGACGATATCCATTTGTTCTTTTTGCTGTAAATTAGGAAGCTCCATTTCTTTGAATAAAGCAGTTTCTAGTTCTTCAATCGTCACTTCTGCTTCGTAATAATCTTTTCCAGCCTGGTCTCCTGCTTGTTTTCCTTTTCCTTGGCCGTCTTCCCCTTCACCGGAACCTTTTGCAATTACATCCCCTACTTGGCTGTCTCCGTCTCCTTGACCAACATGTTTTGTTTTGTCGTAGTTGTAACGAATTTTATATTCGTCCAAAGAGCGGATTGGTATTTTAATCACATCTCGTCCATTTGACATAATAATACTTTCTTCACTTATTAAATCTGGCAAATTATCCTTAATAGCTTCTTTTACTTTATCCATATGCCGTTGTTGATCTTGATGCCCTTTTCGATGGAGAGACCAATTTTCCTGAGAGATAACAAATTGTTTTTCTTCTTTCTCACTCACTTCCATCAACACCTACCTATTTTTTATCTTATGCCAGGGAGCCAAAGTTATTGCCAATGTGTATAAAAAAACAAGACTAATAACTACCATCAGTCTTGTTTTTTAGCATTTATCTATTGAGCAGACTACCAACATAACGCAGCAATTCATTTGCCGATGTTGTATTGTATCCGTGCTCATCTACGAGCCTTGCAATGACTTCATTGACTTTCTTCAAATGCGTTTCATCCGGCGTTTGAGAAGATGTCGTAATTTTTACGACGTCTTTTAAATCTGCAAATAATTTCTTTTGAATCGCTTCTCGTAAACGTTCATGAGAGTTATATTCGAATCGTTTTCCTTTTCGCGCATAGGCAGATAGTCGGATTAATATTTCCTCTCTGAATGCTTTTTTCGCATTTTCAGATATACCAATTTGTTCCTCTATCGAACGCATCAGCTTTTCATCTGGATTCATCTCTTCTCCCGTTAACGGATCTCTCATTTTGTTTTTATTACAAAATGCTTCTACGTTATCAAGATAATTATTCATTAATGTAATAGCCGACTCTTCATAGGAATAGACAAACGCTTTTTGTACTTCTTTTTTCGCAATTTCATCGTATTCTTTTCGAGCAATTGCAATGTAATTCATGTATTTCTCTCTGTCTTCCTGTGAAATGGATGCATGCTGATCTAGCCCTTCTTTTAATGCACGCAATACATCTAATGCATTGATCGACGGAATTTCTTTACGAATAATGGCAGAAGAAATTCGATTGATCACATAACGTGGATCGATCCCGTTCATACCTTCGTTTAGTGATTCCTTCTTTAATTCTTCCAGATCAATTTCATTAAAGCCTTCTACACTTTCTCCGTCGTATAATCGCATCTTCTTAACAATATCAACACCTTGCTTTTTAGGTACTTCCAATCTTGTCAATATCGAGAAAATGGCAGCGGCTCTTAGTGCATGCGGTGCTATATGGACATGCGTCATATCACTTTCTTTAATCATTTTTTCATAAATGCGCTCTTCTTGACTTACTTTTAAATTATATGGAATCGGCATCACGATAATCCTAGAGTGAAGCGCCTCATTCTTTTTATTGGAAATAAATGAACGGTACTCCGTTTCATTTGTATGTGCCACGATTAACTCATCGGCACTTATTAAAGCGAATCTTCCTGCTTTGAAATTACCTTCCTGTGTTAAAGATAATAAATGCCACAGAAACTTTTCATCCAGTTTCAGCATTTCCTGAAATTCCATCATTCCACGGTTCGCTTTATTTAGTTCCCCATCAAAACGATAGGCCCTCGGATCAGATTCCGAACCGAACTCAGCAATCGTAGAGAAATCAATACTTCCAGTTAAATCGGCAATATCTTGTGACTTTGGATCAGATGGTGTAAACGTTCCAATACCAACTCGCTTATCTTCTGAAAAAAAGATACGTTCTACTAAAACATTTTCGATATGTCCGTCATATTCCTTTTCCAATCGCATTGTATTAAGCGGAGATAAGCTACCTTCAATGCGGATTCCATACTCTTCTGTAAAATCTTCTCGTAAATGTTGCGGAATAAGATGCAGGGGATCTTCATGCATTGGGCAACCTTTGATCGCATAGACAGCGCCTTCGTCGGTCCTTGAATATTGCTCAAGACCTCGTTTTAACAATGTCACAATAGAGGATTTCCCTCCACTAACAGGTCCCATCAGTAATAGAATTCGCTTACGAACATCTAGTCTCTTGGCAGCAGGATGGAAATATTCTTCCACAAGTCGTTCAAGCGCAGCTTCAAGCCCAAAAATTTCTTTACCAAAAAAATGATACATTCTTTGCCCGTCTCTTTCTGTTAAACCGGAGCTTTTAATCATGCTATAAACACGTGAATGAGCAGTTTGGGCAATTTCCGGTCTTTCTTTCACCATGTCTAAAAATTCTTCGAACGTGCCTTCCCACTTCAATTGATTTTCTTCTTCGCGGTAGCTCTTCACCTTACTTAAAATATCCATCTATTCCCTCCATTCAGGGCTCTATTTTATACATAGTATGAAAGAATAGAGTTTATGATACATAATACTTTTAAGAAATAGTTCAATTTATATCCGCTATTCAGGCTGATCCAACGTTCCGCGACCAATTGAAAAAGGTGAACTTATCCCTTCATAGGACAAATGCATCGTCATTCCAATAGCAGCATGTTCCAAGTTATGACAGTTGTCCATCCATAATTTAGTAATCAATCATATAAATGGATTAGCGCAACCAAAGGATAATTGAAAGCAACCAGTTTTACTCGGAAAGCAATCAAATCAGCATGAGAGCAACCAAATTGCGAATGGAAGCGACCAATTCTTAAAATAGCAAGTTAATTTGGCCTGAGACGACGAATATTGACATGCATTATAAAGAAAGTGCTTCTTAGTGCTCGCTGAACTCGCGTACTAGCACCTGCTAGACCGAGTTTGTCGCGTTCAAAGTGGATATTGTCTCGTTCAACTATTTACTGGATTTTACTTTCAATAAATACTCCATAAAATAGAATACAAAACAGTGCCTAGTTTTTTATTAACAATTTTAACAAGCCATTCCCTAGATGAAGGGAATGGCTTGTTTTGATTAATTAAGTTTCAGATTGAAATAAGCATCATATGGATATTGAATTAAATATCCATGTTATTTACATTTACAAATACCAGCCCCCGTTTTATTGCATTTTTTACATTTCTGTTTTGCCATTCATTCACTCCTTTAGTTGATTAATAAAATATATGGCAATAGCAGATTGTCCAATACATACACTTAAAACTTTTTTATTTCCAAACATCGGATTTTTTTTACATCCTTCCATATATATAAAGAAAGACTTTTTAAGGAGATGATTTTATGACTCTTTGGATTGATGTATCCGTTCGAAAACGGCAATTAAAGTTATATGATGCTAGCGTATTATTAAAGACATATCCGATTGCTGTTGGAAAAATATTGACACCTACCCCAACCGGGAATTACATTATCATTAACAAGGAACTAGATCCCGGCGGCCCCTTTGGAGCTTTATGGATGGGTTTATCCAAGCCGCATTACGGTATTCACGGAACTAACAACCCATCATCCATCGGAAAAGAAGTGTCACATGGCTGCATTCGAATGCATAATAATGACGTCCTTGAACTTTCTTCAATAGTTCCAACAAGTACCAATGTCTATATTCATAAATAAGATTCATAGACGAAATGAGGAATAGAATATGAAGGAAAGTACTTTGAATACATTCATCTTTTTTTCAACTGAACATCTAGTTGCAATTACTGTGCTGTTCTTTTGTTTATTGCTCTTATTTCTATTGAAAAAGGTATTGGCTCGTCCATCTAACAATTCCCTTCTTTTCGAGCGTGTCTTTTCTGTTTCCTTACTTGCAATGGAAGTTGCCTATCATCTCGTATTAGTTCGAGAGAAAACATGGAGTTTAAGCGAGTCCTTACCTCTTCATTTATGCAATATAACTTTACTTTGTTCCATCATACTCTTATGGACTCGAAGCAAACGTTTCTATGACTTTGTTTTTTTTGCCGGAATGGGAGGAGCTCTTCAAGCTGTATTAACCCCTTCTATATTAGTAAATTTTCCTGATTTCAAATTTATTCAATTTTTTTATGTGCATATCGGTATTATTTTAACGGCCTTTTATCTTTTATGGGTAAAGGGTTATCAACCTACATTTAAAGGAATTATTCAGACGTTGATTGTCTTAAATGTATTGCTTCCCTTCATTTTTGCGATTAACATGCTAGTGCAGGGAAACTATATGTTTTTAAGGGCGAAACCTATTAATGGGAGTCTGCTAGATTTGTTAGGACCGTATCCTTCTTATATTTTATCTATGGAAGTAGTTGCATTTCTTCTTTTCCTTATCACTTGGTTGATCTTCAGAAAACGTAAAATCCAATATCCCAAAATGAAATAGTTAAAAGACCTTGCTAAAATAGAGAGGTCTTTTTTCATGGGTAAAGTTATCTACACGGAAAAAAACACCTTCAAGAAACTAGCTTATTTCTATAAAACTAGATTGGATGACCTATTCATAGTCTTTCGTTCTTCATAGTATGGAATAGTGAAGATTAGGAGGTGAAAAAATGGCGGAAAAAACATTTGTGAATAATACGTTGGCAACTTTACAAATTACTCTTTTTGTACGGGAGGGAGCACTTCCATTCAACCAGGACGGCACGGTTTCCTTTACCCTAAACCCTGGACAAACACTAGATGTTACTTATGGTAGCGATACAAATATCTTTTTAAACGGATTAACAGTTTTCACAATTTTTGAAGGCGATCTTTTTAGTTCGATTAAATTCGTAACTACAAGTTCGAGTGAGCTTGACAACCTCCTTAATACGAATAACACCATCACTGTTACTAAAGTACAAACAGACTATGTCTTTACTGGAAGCAACGTTTTATAAGATATAGATTAGTTAACCTATTCCTAATCTTTCTTTCTTCATAGTATAGAAAAGAGAAAGAGACAACCTCTTTCTACTATGAACTAGTTCACTACTAGTGAATGAAAGGAGGAGAAAAAATGGCAGAAAAAACATTTGTGAATAATACGTTAGCAACTTTACAAATTACACTATTTGTAAGAGAGGGAGAACTTCCATTTAACCAAGATGGAACAGTTTCATTCACTCTGAACCCAGGAGAAACCGAAACAGTTCCTTATGGTAACGATGTGAATATCTTTTTAAACGGGATTATACTTTTCACAATTCACGAAGGTGACCTTTTTAGCAGTGTTCAATTCGTAACCATGCAATCAAGTGAACTAGACGACCTTCTCAACACAAATGAAACAATTATTATTGAAAAGATACAAACAGAATATGTATTGACTGCAGACAACGTATTTTTAGATGCAGTCAATGCTGCAGGAACAGTCACAGAAATGCGTATTGCAATTGAAAACCCAGGACTTGGTCTTAATCTAACCGCATACAATGCACTTACGGAACTACAAAAAGATCAAATTGCTGCAGACTTGATAACTAACAGACCAGTCGGAGGATATCCTACTGTAAGTAGTGTTCAAGCAACACTTGATGCGCTCGTTAACCAAATTGTTGATCCTAATAATATTTATGTCTTGGCAGGTACTATAGGAGGAGATGGGAGCTTAGCGAATCCCTTTGGCACTATACCTGAGGGGATTGCAGCCGTAAACATTGGAGGTACTGTTCATATTTTAAGCGGTACGTATCCTATCACTTCTCAAATTGTAGTGAATAAGATGGGGATAACTTTACTAGGGGAACCGGGAACATTATTAATGCTTCAGGCAGACATCATTCCGATATTAATAACTGCTACCGAGGTAACAATTGAAGGTTTAACAATGACAAGCGATATTCCGTATGCGAAAGAATTCATTCAAATTGGCGGAACAAATGCTAGTATACTAAACAACACAATCTATGGTCCGCCTCAAGCTTTGCCAATGTCCAATTGGGTAGTAAACCGGGCAATCGTACCACAGGGAGGTATAAACTTTACTGTGGAGGGAAATACATTTTACTCATTGCGGACTGGCATATACATCAATCCAAATGTGACAGGCGCAATAAATAATAATGTTGTGTATAACACTAAAGGCGGTTTCTTAGTTGACCGAGCATTCACCACATTCCTCGGAAACTCATGGGGAACCCCTGCAAATGAATTCGACATTGTACTATTAGCTGGTACAACAATGGGACCACCATACGACAACCTAGCTCTTCTAAGTGCAACAAATAACAATGCCACAATTTCTGATCAAAGATAAAGAGTGACTTCTGCTTATACGAAAAGCCAACTTCCGCTGAAGTTGGCTTTTCACACTTTTCTACTTTTTCTGTTCAAGTCTCCTTCTTTTAATGATCCAATACACTGCAAAAGCGATCACACCTAATATTAGAAAGACTGGTAGATTACCGATGAAAAAGACTACAATAGCAGACCCAGTAGCAAGTAGCGCATTTGTGCTTGTAACAAACTGTTTCTTCGTCTTTTCCCAAGTGTTTAAATCATTATTTTCTATTCCGGGAATAATCACTCGATTTTCAATCATCGTAAGTTCTATCGTAGAAAAGGAAGCTTGGTTTTCCAGGTACTTCATCTTACCTACAATCACCTCCATCTCTTCCTGAACAGTCGCTAAATCAGAAGAGATTTTCAACAAATCTTCTGTCTTCTCCGCTCCTTTCATAAACGTAAGTAAGCGTTCCTCCACAACTCTTTTTGACTTTAACCGGGATGACAAATCTACATATTGCTCCGTTACGTCTTGACCGGTAACATTACGTTCTAATACTTTTGACGCTACCTCTTCTGCATCGTTCAAGAATGTTTCGAAATGTTTTTCTGGAATTCGTACAGTCATATGACCGCTACTGGTTTGATCATCTTCCTTGTACATATTCGACTCCACAATGTAACCGCCATATTCTTTCACCTTCTGCTCGATATTGCTTTGTGCTTTTGCAAGTTCTTTTACATTCGTTCGGATGATAGCATTATGAATAATCATACGCCCTTCATTCATCTCAGAAGTAGTTTCATCACTTGTTTCCGCAGATTCCGTAGAAGTACTTTCCTCCTTTTCTGCGTAACTCGCAGAATCATTTGCCATGTCCATCTCAGAAACACTTGATTTTTCTTCATTTGCACTGCAAGCCCCAAGTAGTAAACCTAAAAGTGCGAGTAGTAGAAAATAGAAAAGCATTTTTTTCATTTTTACTTCCCCCCTTGTCTATATATAAACAGACGGTTGTTTTCAAAAAGAGTTACAATGGGTCAGAAAATTTCGTTTTATCAGTCTACTATGCTAATGAAACATTGGATTAGCAGATGAGAAATTTTTACTTTTTTCTCAAAAACACTTAAATTATCGGAAAATTTCGATAGAATGAAGATAAGAATAAAAGGAGGTTTTCACATGGGGAAAGCAAGTGAAAAAGTAATCCGGTATAGAGGGACAGAATTGAACACAAAAGGTTGGCTTCAAGAAGCTGCACTTCGCATGTTGATGAACAATTTAGATGCTGAAGTAGCAGAACATCCAGATGAACTAGTTGTATACGGCGGTATTGGAAAAGCAGCTCGAAATTGGGAAGCTTTTGATGCAATTGTTCACTCGTTAAAAGAACTAGAAAATGACGAAACATTGCTTGTGCAATCAGGCAAGCCAGTTGCCGTATTTAAATCGCACACAGAGGCACCACGTGTTTTAATCGCAAACTCTAACTTAGTCCCAGCTTATGCAACATGGGAGCACTTCCACGAACTGGATAAAAAAGGACTGATGATGTACGGACAAATGACAGCCGGCAGTTGGATTTACATTGGTTCACAAGGAATCGTTCAAGGGACTTATGAAACATTTGCGGAATTAGCTAAACAACATTTTAACGGAACATTAAAACACACTATTACACTTACTGCAGGTCTTGGCGGTATGGGAGGCGCCCAACCGCTCGCAGTTACGATGAATGGAGGAGTATGTATCGGCATCGATGTCGATGAATCGCGTATTGATCGCCGCATCGAAACACGATACACAGATTTGAAAACGCATTCATTAGACGAAGCAATTCAATTAGCAGAAGAAGCAAAGCAAAAAGGTAAAGCTCTTTCGATTGGTCTTGTAGGAAATGCAGCTGATATTTTACCTGAAATGATCGAACGAGGCTTTATACCTGATGTGTTAACCGATCAAACATCTGCCCATGATCCATTAAACGGTTACATCCCTTCTCGCATGTCACTAGATGAAGCAGTTACATTGAGGGGAAGCAATCCCGCTGAATACGTTAAACACGCCAAGGCATCTATGACAAAACATGTTCAATCGATGGTTCAAATGATGGATAAAGGCGCGGTCACTTTCGATTATGGCAATAATATTCGTCAAGTTGCAAAAGACGAAGGATTCACACGTGCATTTGACTTCCCAGGATTTGTCCCAGCCTATATTCGCCCACAATTTTGTGAAGGAAAGGGTCCTTTCAGATGGGTGGCACTATCCGGAGACCCGGAAGATATTTTTAAAACAGATGAAGTGATATTACGCGAGTTTAGCTATAACACACATTTATGTAACTGGATTAGAATGGCTCGTGAAAAAATTCAATTTCAAGGTCTCCCCTCTCGCATTTGTTGGCTAGGCTACGGCGAACGCGCACGATTTGGCAAAATCATTAATGATATGGTCGAGTCTGGTGAATTAAAAGCACCGATTGTCATTGGCCGAGATCATCTCGATTCAGGTTCAGTCGCTTCCCCAAACAGAGAAACGGAAGCGATGAAAGATGGTTCAGATGCAGTGGCAGATTGGCCGATATTAAATGCCATGATAAATGCAGTTGGCGGTGCGACATGGGTATCTGTTCACCACGGGGGCGGAGTTGGAATGGGATATTCCATTCATGCAGGAATGGTCATTGTCGCAGATGGCACAAAAGCAGCGGAAGCAAGACTAGAACGAGTATTAACGACAGACCCTGGAATGGGAATTGTTCGCCATTTTGACGCTGGTTACGAGCTTGCCGAAAAAACCGCTCGTGAAAAAGGAATTCACATTCCGATAATGAAACGGGAGGACTGAAGAAGTGATGATAAAAGCCGTTTGGATTAAGCATGCTTCACAACTAGCTACGTTAGCAAACAAGGTTCCTGGTCCCCGAACAAAAGACGCAATGAACGAATTAGCGATGATTGAGGACGGAAGCATTTGGCTCGAAAATGGAATTATTCAAGCAGTTGGTACTACCAAACAATTGGAAGAATTATATAAAGAGAGAGAAATAGACACGGAAATCATCGATGCAACTGGGCACCTCATCACACCTGGCCTAGTGGATCCTCATACCCATGTAGCCTTTGGTGGAAGCCGCGAACGAGAATTCGAAATGCGTTTAGAAGGTGCTACGTACATGGAAATCATGAATGCCGGTGGTGGAATTCACGCAACAACCCAAATGACTCGTGAGGCAACAGAAGATATGCTTGTTTACCAAACTTCTAAAAGACTAGATTCTTTTTTAGCACATGGTGTTACGACTATTGAAGGAAAAAGTGGCTACGGTCTAGATTTGGAAACGGAATTAAAGCAACTCCGGGTAATGAAACGATTACAAGAAGAACATCCAATTGATATTGTTCCGACCTTTATGGGAGCACATGCTGTTCCTACTGAATATAAGGGTCGCGAAGAGGAATATGTAAATCTTATTATAAATGAAATATTACCGGTTGTTGCAAAAGAAAAGCTAGCGAAATTCAATGATGTTTTTTGCGAAGTCGGCGTGTTTACACCTAAACAGACCGAGCGTATTTTAGAAGCCGGTAAATCTTTTGGACTTATTCCGAAAATACATGCGGATGAAATTGAACCATATGAAGGCGCTGAGCTTGCAGCAAAAGTCGGTGCGATTTCTGCAGAGCATTTATTAAAAGCTTCAAATGCTGGTATTAAGGCCATGGCAGAACAAGGTGTTATCGCCTGCTTACTACCAGCTACGGCACTGTATTTAAGAGAATCAGCTGCACAAGGAAGAATAATGATCGATGCAGGAGTGCCTGTTGCCATTTCTACAGATTGCAATCCTGGCTCTTCTCCCACTACCTCTATGCCACTTGTGATGAATTTAGCTTGTATTTCCATGCGACTCACTCCTGCTGAAAGCTTATGTGCAGCTACTTACAATGCAGCATGTGCAATCCAGATGGAGGATCAGGTTGGTTCATTGGAGATTGGAAAACAAGCCGATGTCGTTCTTTGGAATGTGAAAAATTATCAAGAACTGCAATACTTGTTCGGGGTAAACCATGTAAAAGCTGTTTGGAAAAAAGGGATAAAAGTTGTTGGCTAAGTTAATTCAATAAAGAAAGAACGTKAATCATAATGATAAATTTAAAAGGTCATGGACTAACGCTAGAAAATATGCGGGCTATTTTATATAAAAACGAGAAAGTAAAGCTTGAGAAAGAAGCAATAGATGCTGTTGTTAATAGCAGAAAAGCAGTAGAAAAGATAGTTAAAGAAAACAGAACCGTTTACGGTATCAACACTGGCTTTGGAAAATTTAGCGATGTAAGTATTGAAAAAGCTGACGTTCGTGCGCTCCAACTACATCTTATTCGTTCACATGCTTGTGGTATTGGCCAACCTTTCGATGAAGTCGTTTCCCGTGCAATGGTAATATTACGATTGAATGCATTACTAAAAGGATTTTCAGGTATACGGCTAGAAGTATTGGAACGTCTTGCATACATGGTAAACAATCGAATTCATCCAGTAATCCCCGGGCAAGGATCATTAGGGGCATCGGGTGATTTAGCCCCCCTCGCCCATTTAGCTTTAGTCCTTATTGGCGAAGGGTTCGTTTGGCAAGATGAAAAACATATTCCTGCAAATGAAATATGGAATAAACATAATTTACAACCAATTGTACTGGAAGCAAAAGAAGGTCTTGCACTTATAAACGGAACACAAGCGATGACGGCTCAAGGGGTTGTTAACTGGTTAGAATCTGAAACAATTGCCTATCAAAGTGAATGGATTGCTGCGATGACAATGGAGGCTTTACATGGCATCACAGATGCTTTTCATCCTGCAATTCATGAAGCTCGTGGCTACCCACAGCAGGTGGCGGTTGCACGCCGTGTACTCAAATGGCTTGAAGGAAGCAAACTTGTGACTAAGCAAGGAGAAAAACGTGTACAGGATGCTTATTCTTTACGCTGTATTCCCCAAATTCATGGTGCTAGTTGGCAAGTATTAGACTATGTAAAAGAAAAATTAGAAATTGAGATGAACGCTGCAACAGATAATCCATTAATAGTAGAAAATGGAGAACTCGTTATTTCGGGTGGAAACTTCCACGGACAGCCGATTGCCTTTGCAATGGATTTCTTAAAAATCGGAATCGCAGAACTTGCCAACGTTTCTGAAAGAAGAATCGAAAGACTAGTGAATCCTCAATTAAACGAAGGACTTCCGCCTTTTTTAAGCTCGCAACCTGGGCTCCAATCAGGGGCTATGATTTTACAGTACGCTGCAGCAAGCCTAGTATCTGAAAATAAAACACTTGCCCACCCAGCATCTGTCGATTCGATTCCTTCTTCAGCAAACCAAGAAGATCACGTCAGTATGGGGACAATAGGGGCAAGACACGCCTCTCTAATTATTCAAAATGCACGCAGAGTGCTTGCGATTGAAGCAATATGCGCAATGCAAGGGGTGGAATATCGCGGGATAGACCTTATGTCTCCTTCCCTATTGGAAAAATGGCACAGTATGCGCGCATTTATTCCCTCTATCACGGAAGACCGTATCTTCAGTGTGGATGTGGAGAAGTTGAATATTTATTTGAAAGATGAAACTGTAAACGAGAAAGGGAAGCGGACTTTATCATAAATACGGAATTGCCTCATATAAAATAGCCGATTCAACAATAATTGCTGAATCGGCTATGTTCTGTTTGCCTATTATTCTTCGACCATAAATGGCACTATCTTTCCTTCATTCACTTGGATTAAACCTTGATCTGTAATTTTCAATGCCGGACTCACCGGAAGCGATAGCGTACTTAACGACATGATAACGTTGTAGTGATCGTAACCTAAAGATTTAAGATTTTTTGTAAAGTGTTCCACTTCATCCGCAATTACTTCAAGCGGTGCTTCGGATAAGATACCTCCTACAGGAAGCGGCACCGATGAAAGAACTTCGCCATCTAGGACACAACACATGCCACCTTGACCTTTGATTACTTCATTAGCAGCGATGAGCATATCCTGCTTATTTCGACCCACAACGAGAAGATTGTGGTTATCATGTGAATAAGTCGTAGCGACTGCCCCTTTTTTTAATATGTCCCCTGTAATGAGACCATGTGAACGATTGCCGTTCTTTCCATACCGCTCGAAAGTAGCAATCATAGCTTGAGAACTTTCTTCCCAAAGAAGCAATTCACTTCGAACGTCTAGCTCCTCGTGAAGTTCTTCCGTAAAAGTCGATCCATTCTGAACCTTCATCACACGGAACATGTGTAGACCATCTTCCGCTCTAACTTTCACATCAAAGTCAGACGCTTCTAACTGCTTTAGCTTTACACTTTCATAGTAAGAGGAAGGAAATTGGCGACCTGTCACTTGCTGTTCATATTTCTGAGCCGCATCAAAAACAAGCTCTCCGTTTTTATAAACACAATCTATTGTTAAGCTCTCTACATTAGATACAAGAAGGAAGTCTGCAATTTTTCCTGGCGCAATGGAGCCACGGTCATTCAGTTTCATCCTTTTTGCAGGTGTGTATGTACATGCGTAAATCGCTTTCTCGGGAGACATGCCCATGCTAATAGCCTTTTTAAGAATATTATTCAACTGACCTCTAGTCCTGAAATCGTCCGTCATAATATCATCGGTAATAAAGCAGAAATGCTCATCTACTTGCATTTTTATCAAGTAGTCAACCACTTCACGAGTCATCGATTTTTCTTGAATTTCAACGAACATGCCGGCAGCAATTCTCTGCTCCATCCCTTCAACAGTTTGGTGCGTATGATCAGAATTTACACCAGCAAATATGATTCTCTGCAATTCAAGATCAAGTAATTTCGGTACATGTCCTTCGATAATAAGATCTGGATATTGCTTACGAATGTGAGTAAGTATAAGGTTTGTTTTACTTTCAGGTTTCGAAATGACATCATAAAAGTTCATGATTTCACCGAGACATGCAATGTTCTCCGTTTGCAGTAGCTCATCCATATCTTCTATTTCAATAGAACCACCTGTTGTTTCCATAGATGTTGCAGGAACAGAGCTTGGAATTGCATAAAACATATCTGCAACACAATCTTTACTCGCCTTAATCATTTCCTGAACACCTTGTAAACCAAATACATTAGCCATCTCGTGAGGTTCTGGAACAATTGTCGTTACACCATTCTTTATCAATCCATAGGAAAAAGTAGAAGGTGTCACCATCGTACTCTCAATATGCAAATGAATGTCAATGAGTCCAGGAATCATATACCTCCCTTTCCCCTCAACTATTTGTGCAGCTTCGAATGTCTCAAGTGCTCGCTCGCCAATATATAAAAATTTCATATCTATAATAGCTACATTACCTTTAATAAACTTTTTAAATGCGCTGTTATACACGTGTACATCTGTAATAAGTAGATCAATTTTCACGCAAACATCTCCTCACTTAGTCGACTAACACCATTTCGTCTTTAGGGAATTCCAGTATCACTTCCTGGCCCATACTTAGTGGCTGAGCCATTTCCTGATTGACTACAAAGTTACCGATAGCTGTTTCAACAACATATTGATAGCTTCTACCAAGGAAAGTCGTCACGTTAACTTTCCCAAAAAGACCATTTGGAGGTAATGAATCTGCAGGATTTTTTCCACGAATTTTCAAGTTATCTGGTCGTATTGCGCCAGTTTTCCCGGATGTGTTTTTCATTTTCCCATCCTTTTGAATAACAAACGTATAGTCGCCTTTATTAAGCTCCATTTGACCTTCTCTTTCTGCTACTGTGTCAAAATCGATGAAGTTTTTGAATCCTATAAAATCGGCAACGAATTTTGTTGATGGATACTTGTAAATTGTAGCTGGATCACTTAGTTGTTCGATAACACCTTTATTCATAATTGCAACCTGATCGGAAATAGAAAAACATTCTTCCTGGTCATGTGATACATACACAGTAGTAATTCCAAGTTCTTGTTGAATACGACGGATTTCTACTCGCATACTTTCTCTTAAATTCGCATCCAGGTTACTTAGCGGCTCGTCAAATAATAGAAGATCTGGTTCAATAACAAGTGCACGTGCAATTGCTACACGCTGCTTTTGACCACCTGATAGCTCTTTAGGGTACCTTTTCTCAAAACCTTGAAGATTTACGATATCAAGTACATTCATCACGCGCTTTTCAATCTCCGCTTTCCCTACTTTTCTCAATTTAAGCCCGAAAGCAACATTATCGAATATCGTTAAATGCGGAAACAAAGCATAGTTTTGAAATACGAAGCCGAAATTTCGTTTGTTTACCGGCACTTTCGTATAATCTTTCTCTTGGAATAAAAACTTCCCTTCATCTGATTGTAAAAAACCAGCAATTAAGCGAAGTGTCGTTGTTTTCCCACAGCCACTTGGCCCAAGAAGAGAGACTAGCTTCCCTTTTTCAATTTCCAAATTAAAATCTTTTAATACATGTTGTTTATTATAAGAAACTGCTATATTTTCTAAAGTGAATAAAGACATCACTCATCACCCTCCTTTATCGTTTTGTGAAGTAAGACAGACCCATCAACCGTTCGACCGCAAACATGAAAATTGCTGTAATAATCATGAGTAAAACGGAAATTGCTGCTATCGTCGGATCAAAATAATTTTCAACATATGTAAGCATTTGGATCGGTAGCGTACTTACCCCAGGTCCTGTCATAAAGACGGAAATATCAACATTATTAAAAGACTCTAGAAATGCGATCATGACAGCTGCTATAATTCCTGATTTAATATTTGGGAGAACGACCTTAAAAAATGCCCCTATCTTACTTAATCCAAGGCTTTGGGCTGCTTCCTCGATTGAGAAGTCAAAGTTCGATAAACTCGATGATATAACTCGAACAACAAACGGAATCATAATGATTGTATGACCGATGAATAGACTTGCGTAAATTGAAAACTCGTAAGCAACTACAACATAACGTAATAAGGCAAAACCGAGAACAATTCCTGGAATTAAAATTGGCGAAACGAATATTAAATTCAACACATTCTTCCCTCTAAAATCGTATCTACTTAGCGCATAAGCTGCTGGTATACCAAGTAAAAGTGCAAGTAAATTTCCCGCAAGTGATACGAAAATAGAAGTCTTAAATGTAATAAAGAACATTTTTACTTTGAAGATATTTTCGTACCATCTAAATGAAAATTCTTCTGGTGGAAACTTTAATATATTGCCGCCTTCAAATGATGTGATGGATATGATAAGCAAGGGCCCTAATAAAAACAAAAATACTAGGAATGTAAACAGGGCCAATCCTCTACTTTTCTCCTGCATACACTTCTACCCCCTCGGATTTAATTTTTTTGCTAGTACATTCATGAGTGAAATAACTAAAACTGTCACTACAATCATGATGACCGCGACAATAGACGCCACTTGCCAGTCATTCAACGTGATAGCGTTTTGATATAGGAAAGTCGAAATTACACGCTGCTTGCCCCCTAGAAGTGCTGGAGTTGTATAAGCAGTAAAGCTTCCGACGAATACAAGAATACTTCCGATAACAAGTCCCGGTACGCAAAGAGGTACGACCACTTTTGCAAATACACCTATTTTAGAAGCACCCAGGCTTTCCGCAGCTGTTAACAAATCAGGTTCGATATTTTCCATTACCCCAACAAGTGTAATAATGATGAGAGGAAGGAATAAATGGACAAGCCCTATAATAATAGCTGTCGGCGTGTACAGGATAGAAAGTGGCTCGTCTATCAAACCGATTCCTGTTAACACATTATTCACCACGCCATTTTTACCAATAATAATCATCCAGCTAAAAGAGCGCACAACCGGACTTGTTAATAGTGGGAAAATCGTTAATAAAAGAAGAAACGCTTTTTTTCGTGGACCCATCTTCGAGACAAAATAAGCTACCGGAAAACCAAGAAAAATACTGATAATAGTTGTAATTACACTAACACGGAGCGTAGTAAACAGGATTCCCATGAAATAAGGATCCTTGAAAAATTGCAAATAGCCTTCTACCGTAAATCCGTCTTCTCTAAAAAAAGTTGTCCCCATTGTCATAAAAATGGGAACGAGCATAAATAGCGTTAAAAATAGAATGCCTGGTAAAAGGAGTAAATATATATACCTTTTTGACATAATAAACCCCCTGATTGTTGATTTTACGAATTAATGATACGAATAAACAGATCAAAGAATGCTTGTTCATCCACATCGACGCACACGCTTAAATTGGCAGGCTGTTGTAGCCTATTCTGAAAATCACAAACTAACTGTCCATCGCAGAGCTCACTTTTCGTTTCAACATCAACAAAATAACTTTTTGTCACAACTAAGCTTTTTTGTATCGCCACCGCTACTGCTAATGGATCATGCATCGCACAACCGGATATGTTATTACGCTCGAAGTATCTTTTACGATAATCAGCCGTACTTTCTTTTATATATGAAGCAAGCTTTGCGTTCTCAAGTTCATCAATATGTTCATCTTTCAAAAGCACTTTCCTCGTTACATCCAGTCCGACTTGCGTAATAGATTCAAAACCAGCTTTTAATACGATTCTTGCTGCTTCCGGGTCAACGTACGTGTTATATTCAGCTGTAGGTGTCACATTTCCGGGACCTTGGATGACACCGCCCATGAAAATAACCTCTTTCACATGCTTCATCATTTCTGGACATTTCTTAATAGCAAGCGCTAAGTTCGTTAATGGGCCCGTCATAATTAAGGTTACTTCTCCGGGAAATCCTAAAACTGAGTGGATGATAAAATCAGGTGCAAACCCTTCATCTGGTATTTTTTTAGGTTCAACATCCCTCAATGCCCCACCTAATCCGTCTTCTCCATGAACCGCATGCTCAAAAAAAGTTTCTCTAATAAGTGGAGTGTTCATCCCTTTAATCACTGGAATATGTTGTTCATCTAGCAAGTCTAGAATTTTACACGTATTCCGTGTAGCTGTTTCAAGAGACACATTTCCATTTACCGTTGTGATGCCAAGCACATCAAATTGTCGACTCTTTACAGCAAGGATGATGCCAATTGCATCATCCACTCCAGTATCTACATCAATAATCACTTTTTGTTTCATCATCTAACACCTCTTTTTTTTTAGAGAAAAGAAGTATAAACTTTTCTACTTAATAACTGTCTAGCTCCAGCACCTATGTCTGCTCCGAGAGGCAGACATAGGCGCTGACGCATTTCTTACTGAACAAGCTCTCTATTCCAACGATCAATCCAAGTTTTTGATTTCTCATTTACAAATTTCATATCAAGTGTGATCAAGCTATTTACGAGCTCTTCACCATATGTCATATTTGTAGCTTCCTCGTCTGTTAATACAACTTCTGTATTTACTGGAGAATCAATTTTCGCTTTCGCAGATTTTTCCTGTACTTCTTTGCTAAGCATAAAGTTGATGAAGCTTTGTGCAAGTTCTTTTTGATCGCTATCTTTCACAACATTCACCGTGTTCATAACTGCATATCCACCTTCAGCCGGTGTAACAAATTTTGCGTTGGGTACTGCTTCCTGTAAACTTGCGAAGTACATTCCCATAATTGGTCCTGCTACAATTTCGCCTTGAGAGAACATATTCACGAATTCAGAAGTTTGTCCATATTCTTTCACAACGTTCGGCATAATTTTCTTCATTTCGGCAAATGCTTGATCTTCATTAAATTCTTTACTTCCACTAACCTTAGAAGCAGCGTCTAAGAACATAGGTCCTGTAGTAGACGTAATGCTAGGAATTGTAATTTTGTTAGCTAAATCTTTATTCCAAAGATCTTTCCAAGTTGTTATCGGTTGTTTAACTTCATCTGCATTGTAAGCAATCCCAAATTGTGCAATTGTATACGCTGGTCCAAAGCCTTCACCAAGTGGAGCTTTTGCGACATCATAAATTTTGTCTAAGTTTGGAACTTTGCTGCTATCAATTTTTTCAAAAAGGTCTTCTGCTACACCTTGCTGTGCATAGTAGTCAGATAGGAAAATGACATCCACATCTGTATTTCCTTGACGAACTTTATTTAAACGATCTGCATTGTTTCCAGTATCAAGAACGATTTTGACATTATGCTCTTTTTCAAATGGTGCATAAACATTTTCACGGAAGAAATCCTCCGAAAATCCCCAAGTTGAAACAATAAGTTCCGCTTCCTTTTTCCCTTCAGAATTTTCCTTCGAAGAACAAGCTGCAAGAACTAACATTAAAACAGACATTACCATAATACTTTTCAATAATTTTTTCATTTGTAAAACCTCCATTTTTAATTAGTAAATTCTAAAAAAAATAAAAAAAGACAACCTTAAATAGAACATTAAAGTCTACCTAAGATCATCTATTCTTTGTGAACAAAGAGAAATGTATCCTTATGGTTATATTTTTTGGCGTTCTCTCAGATAAATCCGAGTATGAAATCCAAAAGCTAATCCTTTATTACAATATTGGTAAAGGCCAGTTGTGTCGGAGAATCATAGTCTCTGAGCACAGCCTCAATTTGCCAATCCATTTCTCCCTCTAACTTTTGTTTCAATTTCTTTTTGAATAAAAGCGACATATGAAAATCGACCTCCAGTTTTAAGCTGGGAACTTCCCCCTCTAAAGCAGCTGACCTAGGGGCACGTCGATGTTTGGCTTGAAACGTGATCACATTATTCTCTATCGTCACCTTTAACAGCGAAGTACCAAATCCAAAAAGTTCCTTCGATACATCATTATAAAGATGCGAAAGCTTTTTCTTCGTTTCGTTGACGTCTAATGAATTGATAAGGATCACCACCAATCTCATTTATAAATCAAAATTATACATACTATTAATGATTTTAACAAGATATTATTCGGATTTTGATAAAAAAAACATTTCATTCCCATATAAATCCCTTTAATATAATGGATAACCGAACTATCATAATAATAATTCCATTTCTAAATGTAAATTTTATACTGTTTTGCAAAAGGTATATGAATTATGTTTATTTTTCAGTTAATAAGGGGTACATAACAAATAGAACGACAGAACAAAAAGCTATAATGGGAGGAATTTAAGATGACAACGAATTCAATTGCAGAACGTAAATGGTGGAAAATCGGAGCAGCAACATTTCTTTCAGTAGGTTTACTAGCAGCATGTGGTGATGGTGAAAATGAATCAGATGTAGATGATAATATGGAAGAAGAAATAGAACAAGATCTTCAAGAAGAAGATAAAGACGGAGAATAGATTTTCTAAACCACCACTTAGGTGGTTTTTCTTTTTAGCCTTTACTTTTAGTAAAGGTTTAAAACATTATAAGTACAGGGTAGTAAACAATAAGAAGCATAAGATAACAAATAGGAGGAAGTAATTATGACAACTAATTTAAATGCAGGACATAATTGTTGGAAAATCGGGGCAGCAACTTTTCTTTCGGTAGGATTACTAGCAGCTTGCGGTGACAATCCGGGTGATAATGATATAAATGACCCAGTAGAAGATGTAGATTTAAATGTGGATATTGATAACGATGATAATGAAACGGAAGATACGGACGTTGATAAAGAAAACGTAGAGGATACAGATGAAGAGGTAATGGATAAAAATCGAGAATAACAAAGAAGGAATTTAAAGTACTTGTGGATAAGTTCCGCATAATAACATTCACTTTCATAAAAAAAGATAGACTTATGAAAAAAGATAATATATGTACCGACCAATACATTTTATGCAAGATAAAATTCATTTAGAATCTATAGTTTAGCCTATTTCTATAAAAATGTTTCGACAAAATTCGAGTTATCTATTTTTGTGGATAAAGTTATTCACAAAATTCTGACTGTCATATAAACCTTCGGGACAGTTATTAACAATTGATAACAGGTTATCCACTTTCATCTGTGGATAATGGAACAGTTGTTCTCAATCGAATTTTTTGTTAGATTTGAATTATAGAAATATACGATCCACTTTTATTTTTCTCAAAACCTTTAGTAGAAATTATTAATCAGGAGGTGTTATTAGAATGAGTAAAATGTCAGATGACTTATTGTTAAAGTCTTATAAACAAGCAAAAGAGTTGAAACTCTCCACTGATTTTATAATTCTATTGGAAAATGAAATTTGCCGACGCTCATTGTTAGTTTATACCTAACCTACTAAAGTAATTTAACCAATCTTTTGAGAAAAATAACCTATTATATCTTTTCTACAAGACACCTACACTTCTGTTGAATTTAAAGGTGTCTTTTTTTATTCTATTTTCTCTTGGAACATTCATTACAGACGTTTTCTTTTTTTAAGGATATTTCGACATTTTTCTTCATATGTGTATATGTGGATAAAGTTACGCACAATGTAAGTTCAATAACAAGTTGAAATATCATCTATGCTGATTAAGTTAGTAACATGTTATCCACAATGATGTGTATAACTCTAACTTTAATTGAGGACATACAAAGTACTACTTTCTTTTCTTTGTTTCATAAATAGTATAATCTTAAATTGTATACTTATATGGAAGTAATACATAGTTATTAATGGGGGTTATTTAAAATGAAAAAATTAGCAGTATTTTTGCTAACAGCAACGCTCGTATTTACATCTGTCGGGAACTTTGTATTTAATGACAATACAATTACAGCGGAAGCGAAAAAATATAAATCGGGTAAAAAAAGCTTCAATACAAATAACAATACAACGAACAATAATTCAAATATCGAAAAGAAAAAAGAAGATTCTACAATCGCAACAAACAAATCTACTACTAACGCAAATAAGAAAGGCGGATTTACTTCTGGCGGACTTATGAAAGGTTTGTTTGTAGGTGGACTTGCTGGTTTATTATTCGGTAGTATGTTCGCTAATATGGGAATACTCGGATCTATTTTAGGTTTTGCAATAAATGCTGCTGCAATTATTCTAATCGTAGTAGTTATTCGTAAAGTCTTCCACATGTTGAAAGAAAAGAAAAAAGAGGATGCTAACTCATGGAGAAGTTAATTATTCCTGAACAAAATATCATTAATGCTGTTTGTGTATATATTGCTCGCCAAAAACACCTAATACCTGAACAAGTGGAAGTAGAGCTTATGTATGATGACGATTCTGGGTTTACTGCAGAGGCGCATGTCAATGGACAACAGCAATTTCTAAGTACATTAAACTTAATAGAAGCACTGCGACAGTCCATCCAAGAATTTTTGAATCTTGATCCTAACTCCACAGGGATTGAATTAATCCTAGATGACGAAGAAGGCATAATTGCCGCAGTGCATTAATACTAAAAACCGGTGGCAATTTCGCCACCGGTCTAATTTGTTATTGTTGGTTATTTTGTTGTCCACTCATTTGCGCTTGGGCTTGAGCTACTAAACGCTTAGTAATTTCTCCGCCAACGGAACCGTTAGCACGCGCCGTAGAATCTCCACCAAGGTTTACACCAAATTCTTGTGCAATTTCATATTTCATTTGGTCAAGAGCTTGTTGTACTCCTGGTACTAGAAGTTGATTTGAATTACGATTAGCCATGTTGTTCACCTCCTTGTGAAATTAGATTGTGCAGAAATGACTCGTTTATGCAAAAATAAAAATGAATTTTGCTAAACTTTTTTTAGTTGGAGCCAAGTAATATAACTTACCTGGCTCCTTCTTTTTATTACTTCTCGAAAATTTGATGAATTATTTCGTTCGTTTTACTGTTATTTAGGTTTTTATGGATGCAGCTTGCCGGCAAGTCCCTTACACTGTCCGTAAACGCCTTTGCCATTTCTGCCTCTCCTGCTACATGGAGCTCTCGCCAACCTCGTTTTTTCTTTAATTGTTCGATGGTTGTATTCATGCCTTTAAAGAAGGTAGTTGCATTTACTTTGTATCCTGGTTCTAATACGGCGGTTCTGTCATCTGCAACCGCACGTCTTCCTTTAGCATCTAGTTTTTTCTTTTCTCTCCACTCTTCCGAAACTGGGTCAAACTTGAACGTTAAATCATCTCTAACGAATCCCATCGCAGTATCCAAAATACGGACTTCTCCAAAGCTTGGCATGACTATTCCCGCTTCTGGATATGCTTTATACATATACTCTAATTGTTCTGTCATCGCATGGTTTTCCCAGTAGAAATTTGTTTTCACCGGTACTTGCGCATAGTAAACAGACCATAAATCCTCATTAGCAGTAGCAAAAATAACAATTCCTTTACGTAAATCGTGTGCATTTTCTTCTACTTCGTTCATTATTTTTTTCTTAACTTGTTCAAATGCTTTTATTTCTTGCTCATCATTCGAT
Source organism: Psychrobacillus sp. 05T411 (assembly GCF_056396485.1). Taxonomy (NCBI): domain Bacteria; kingdom Bacillati; phylum Bacillota; class Bacilli; order Caryophanales; family Bacillaceae; genus Psychrobacillus; species Psychrobacillus sp. 05T411. The sequence goes on from NZ_JBFTLO010000005.1 coordinate 25,319, forward strand.
GCCTCTAAATATTCACCGATTCGTTTTAAGCCGCTTTTCAAATGAATTTTCCAAGCACCTTTAAGTGTATCTGGGTCTGCAGGATTTGTATTTAAATAAACACTTAACACACAACGATCTGTACAGTTATACGCTTTTAAAGCTTGAATTTCTTTATTTATCGTCATTTATCCTAAAACCTCCTTTTTTAATACACACTTAGCATTTCCCTCAAACGAGTAGAAAATCCACAATCGAAGTGTTATGTTTTAGGTTCATTTTCATTTTTTAGAAATAAAAAAACTACCCTTTTATAGGATAGTTTGCGTAATATAGGGATACTGCGACGTATGGCATCCGCTGTGATTTTCACTACAGTCGTACGCTTTCCGCCGGGTGGGCGATGAGCCATCCAGCAGGAGTCGACGTCTGTAGCGAAAATCAATGGAAATTGCTAAATTATTGAGATCCCATATTAACAATAAATGGTTGAACGAGACAATATCCACTGCGAACGCGACAATCTCGCCTTTGAACACGACAAACTACTCGAGTAGATGCCGGCCAGGCGTGTTCGACGGGATTTAAGACATATAATTCCTATAATAGGTCGGAATTATAGTTGTCTCACATCAAGTAAAGAGCCTTTTTGAGAATTGGTTGCTTTCACGAGTAATTTGGTTGCTCTCGTGCTGATTTAGTTGCTTTCGTAGTAGAACTGGTTGCTTTCAGTGATCGGCTGGTTGCCCTAAGCCATTTATTGGATGAATCCAATGGAAAAACTGGTTGAAATTTTGTTTTTTTTAAATGGTCTGCACTGATAGTTATACGATTTCCACTAATTCCCACACGATCCGGTAGAAGTCGTCCTCCCGGCAGTGAAATTCCTAGCGGTTAAAATAAGATGCGCTATCCCAATAATACGTCTCATTCCTAGTACACTTGCTATTTTGAGAATTGGTTGCTTTCACAAATATTTTAGTTGCTCTCGTGTTGATTTGGTTGCTTTCCATATAGAACTGGTTGCTCCCAGTCATCGGTTGGTTGCCCTAAGCCATTTATTGGATGAATCCAATGGAAAAACCGGTTGAAATTTTGTTTTGTAACGGGATAAAATTGATAATTGGGTAATTACTTTTGATTTTCGCTACAGACGTCGACTCCTGCCGGATGAGTGGGCTAATGAGACATCCCAACGTACGCCTAAGGGCGGCGGGGATGGCTCATCGCTCACCCGGCGGAAAGCGTACGACTGTAGCGAAAATCACAGCGGACACTTTATTTGCTTCACTACGTCGCAGTATCCTATACTGTTCTTCATATAAAAAGTTTCCTACCTTATTTCATTTTAAATTCGATCTATTACCATTTTGCCTAGGTAAAAAACTGTTTTAATTTTCTCTGTCTCTGTTATTTCCAACCCGGGAATGCCTTCCGCGACTAAAAAATTTGCATCTAGCCCTTTTTCTAAACGACCAAATTGATTTTCCTTACCTAAAATAGTCGCTGGGTTATTAGTGAGTAAAGCTAAAATTTCATTTTCATTATAATTATTTTCTTTTAAAAGCTGCATGGACGGATTTGCTATTAACATTAACTGATCCGGTCCTTTTAACGATTGGTCTTTATATGGCAGCCATGGTACTTCTGGATATGGTGGCAAATAAGCATCTGTAGAAATGGAAACTGGAATGCCTTTATTGACAAGTTTTAATATTTCTTCTGGTGAATTTGGTATTAAATGCGTACCTCCAATTGGTGTAACAACTATTTGCACATCTTGAACGGAAGCTCTCTTTATTAACTCATCTGTTATGCCATGAGCATGATGCAAAACATCAACACCCGCCTTTAGTGCCATCTTTATTCCATCTTTCCCCGCCACATGTGCACCTATCCTCTTTCCTAATCCATGATAGATATCCACAATTTGGTGCATTTCCTCTATTGTATAAATTATTTCTCCAGCTTTAGGTACTTCATTTATCGGGAAATTTGCTGGTGTCGCATTGATGAATATATTTTCACCTGGATAATCACTTTCTTTCGCAATTTGCTTAACTAAGAACGAATCGATTAAATCCTTTTTATGAACGGCAGTTGATTGAGTAATCGAAGTAAAATGAGCTATTTTATCAAAGCCAATAGATATACTAGTTGTTGCAAATGATACGTTTAGCGGCATTCCTTGAACCGCTTTACGAAAACTTTCTATCCCGAAATCGCAAAGTGGATGACCACATATTTGTTCTCCAAGTGCCGTAATTCCGGATGATAAAGCATGGAAAAGAATGGCTTTACCCGCTATAAAGTGTGTCTCCGGGGAGACTGGATAGAGTGAAGTTGGAGCAAATTCAAGTAAATGCGTATGGCAATCAACTAAAGAAGGTGTTATCACATAATTTGTATAGTCAATCACTTGAATAGAGGAATATTGTTTTCGAAGATTTTCCCATGTTCCTACTTCTACTATTTTTTCATTTTCGACGATCATTGCGCCATCTTCAATCGTTCCATCCTGACTTACAGTTATGATTTTTTTCGCACGAACCATATACATATTCATTATTTATCACACCAAAAATGGCGTTAAGAAATACGCAAGTAGACATGCAGTCGCAATTCTAATAATAAGCCCAATAATTGCTGCTACTAACGCTTCTCTTTCATTTAAATTAGAAACTTCTGCCCAAGTTGCAGGAATTTGTCCGAAAATAACCGATAACGGCAGGCCAGAATTTGCCAAAACGAAAGAACCGACTATTAATCGTGGGTCAACTGAGGAAGATAGTTCAGCGAGTTGTGCAACGGCAAGCGTAGGTGCAGCAAGAATCGATACAATACCGGTCGCTGGCTCAATACTTAAAAATGTTAAAACACTTGATAAACTCGATTCAATTACATCCCAAGCTCCGAAAAATCGAAGTGCACCAATAGCAAAAAATACAGCCGCAACCGCTGGGATAATGATTAGAAATAGAAGTTCAGCACCCTCTTTTGCAGAAGAAAAGAAAGTTTCAAGAAATTTTGTTTTCGGTGTAAAGCGGGGTAAATTTTCTAAATCGACTTTTTTGGTATCACGGTAAATAGTCATGGATAATATCCATGGAACGACCACTATTGGAAAGAAAATAGAAAGGATAATTAAAGGAAATGCATTAATATTAAATACGGAAAGTGCAATGAGGCCTAATACTAAAGTAGCAAAGGATTGTGGGGATTGTATCATCGTTGCAACTGCGATTTTTTGTTCCGCTTTGGTTGCATTCGCCTTCACAAGAACAGGTCCTGCAATTTTTCCAGCAGCGTTAATGTCTCCTAGAATGTTGTAAACACTCGGTACAATGACAGAAGGATTTATTTTAAGCCATTTCATAATCGGAACGAAAATTCTTATTAAGCCGTCTGTAAATCCTAAGCGTTCAATCATCCGACCGAAAATTACACTAATAATAATGGCAATCCCTATTTCACTCGTTAAAAAAACATCGACTACAATAGGTTTTACTTCTGCAATAATCGTATTAAAAAAATCAGAGAGTGAATTTGGAGCAAATAATAGGATTAATAAAGAGGCAACTATTAACAATACTCCGATAACCTCAATTGGATGCCATTTCGTACGTGCGCTTTTCAATTTAAAGCTTGTTCCTTGATTCTTCTCCAAACGAACAACCTCCTTACGCTTTTTATACTTTATGTCCGACTAGAAATATGTGTGTTTGTCTCGGTTAATGAATTCTTTTAGCAATAAAAATAATAGGACATTCTAAATATATTGAACATTCATCCGATAGAAAATTAGAAGATAAAAATTAGGACATTTATCTTATTAAAGGACAAAATATTTTATAAATTTATTACAAATATACTTTTGTAACAAATTGGAGGAGATACTATATGAAAAAAAAGCAAAGAAAAGGTGTAAATTTGAAGTTCAAACTTTTTACCTCCTTCCTTCTCATTTTAATAATCCCAACAGTTGTAATTGGAATACTCTCTTTTATAACTGCTAAAGACTCTGTTGAGAATGAATTACTACATGGCATCGAAGGAAATTTAGGCCTATTAAATAGTTCTGTGGATAACTTAGTGCAAACAAAGGTACATGATATGGGAGTATTATCAAAAAGCTTAAATTGGAATAAAGAAGAAAATTTCGGAGTCGAAAGTCAATTTTCACAATATAAATCACTTCATTCAGAGGTAGAAGCTGTTTATGTTGGAACAGAAACTGGTGTATTTATACAAAGTCCTAATGTAGCGATGCCCTCTGACTATGATCCAAGGAAAAGAGGCTGGTATAAGGATGCTATGGAGAAAAAAGGAGAAGCAGCTATATCTCAACCTTATGTTTCCGCTAGTACAAACAAAATGGTAGTAACTGTCTCTCAATCTTTAGCAGACGGATCCGGTGTCGTTGCTGTTGATCTTGATTTGACATATATACAACATTTAACTGAACAATTACAAATAGGAAATTCCGGTTATGCACTTATTTTAGATGGTACTAACAAGTTTATCTCCCATCCTACATCTGAAATTGGTAGTGAAGCAACTGATATATACGATGAAATGTATTCAACAGAGTCAGGAAGCTACACTTATAAATTAGACGGAGAACAAAAGGTAATGAGCTTCTTAACGAATGATTTAACTGGTTGGAAAATTGCCGGAAACTTTTATCAAAAAGATGTTGACGATGCAGCCGTTCCAATTCTAAATATGACGATAATCATTATAATTTTCTCTATTATCATTGGTTTAATAGCTGTATTCTTCATCGTTCGCTCCGTTATCCGTCCGATCAATTATTTAAAAGAAAAGGCTATTACTATTAGTCAGGGAGATCTAACAGAGCACATTAATGTAACATCCAATGACGAAATTGGCGCTTTAGGAAAAGCATTCCACGAAATGCAAGTTAGTCTTATTAATTTGATTCGTAGTGTGAACGAAAACGCCGAGTTAGTTGCCGCTTCTTCAGAAGAGTTATCTGCAAGTGCTGACCAAACCAGTGCCGCAACAGAGATGGTTGCAACTTCTATTCAAGAAGTAGCGAAAAGTGCAGAGCAACAAACGGTTGGCGTAGATACAAGTGCTCAATCATTAGCTGAGATTTCTGTTGGAGTAACTCGAATTGCAGATTATTCTTCCAAAGTTTCAGAACTATCTCACCAAGCAACAACACAAGCTGAAATAGGTGGACAAGCAGTAACAAAAACGGTTATGCAAATGGAATCTATACATACTTCTGTGATTGAGTCCAATGACAAAATAAACTCGTTATCGGAACGCTCAAAAGAAGTTCGATCTATACTAGGAGTAATAACAGGAATTGCAGAGCAAACGAATCTTCTAGCATTGAACGCGGCAATTGAAGCGGCAAGAGCTGGCCAACATGGAAAAGGGTTTGCAGTAGTAGCAGATGAAGTAAGAAAACTGGCAGAACAATCCCAGCAATCTGTAAAAGAAATTCAAGAGATCGTGGCACGTATCCAAGAAGATACAGACAGTTCCGTTCAAATTATGGCACTAGTTAAAAATGATGTACAAACAGGTGTACAATTATCGAACGATACGATTGAAAAGTTTKAAACAATCATTCAAAGTATGAAAGAAATCACCCCTCAAATGGAGGAAGTTTCTGCAACTGCAGAACAAGTATCCGCAGCTGTTCAAGAAACGACTGCCACAACAAATGAAGTAGCGATGATTGCACAAAGTAATGCGGCGACTTCCGAAGAAGTAGCAGCTTCAGCAGAAGAACAATTAGCTTCCATGGAAGAAATTACTGCATCTGCTCAATCTCTTTCTAATATGGCGGAGGATTTAAAAGAGCTCATTTCCCGATTTAAATACTAAAATACTCATAGGACGGTTACCCGCAAATCTAATGCCGCGGTAATCGTCCTATTACTTTTAATTTAAGCAAAGAAACTCCCAAACAATTATTCAATGTCAACGTAAAATATAGGAACCGTCTTTTTAGGAGGTGATAAAATATGAAAAATGACGACTCTAATCCATTAGATAAAAGTTCCCACAATAAACAACCGAATATATTAATAATCCTTGTAGACGAACAACGCTTTCCGACCGTCTATGAAAACAATGAATTAAAAAAATGGCGCAAAGAAAATTTGAAGACGCAAGAATTATTGCGAAATAACAGCTTGGAATTTCTTAATCACTATATCGGAAGCACTGCCTGTTCCCCAAGTAGAACAACATTATATACAGGGCAATATCCATCTCTACATGGTGTGACGAAAACGACTGGAGGTGCAGCTAATGCGCCTGAGCCAGATGTATTTTGGCTCGATCCCAACAGTGTCCCTACCATCGGGGACTATTTTCGGACAGCCGGTTACGACACATTTTGGAAAGGGAAATGGCATGCCTCCCACCAAGATATACTAATACCCGGTACACAAAATGCTATGCCAAGTTTTCATCCTGCAACTGGCGTCCCAAATGCTAAAAAAGAAAAACTATATTTGGAAGCAAATCGCCTTGATGAATTTGGTTTTTCTGGTTGGCTAGGACCAGAACCACATGGGACAAATCCAAGGAATTCCGCCTCTTCCGCTCAAATTGGTACGAGTGGTCGAGACGAAGTATACGCTAGGGAAGTAGTAAATCTCCTTCATTCTCTCGAAAAAACCAATTCAAATGCAGGTACTAAACCTTGGTTAATCGTCTCTTCCTTTATAAATCCTCATGATATTGCTCTATATGGGGACTTAACGGAGTTTTCTCCTTTATTTAACTTTGAAATAGATCCATCTGTTCCCTTCATTCCACCTGCCCCAACTGCAGATGAGTCGCTACTTACCAAACCAACTGCTCAAGAGAGTTATAAAGAAACTTATCCAAAAACCTTTCAGCCAACAAGGGATACATTATTTTACCGACAACTTTATTTTTCCTTGCAAAAACAAGTAGATAATGAAATATCCAAAGTTTTTCATGCCTTAAGACATTCTAAGTTCTATGAAAATACAATCGTTATTTTCACTTCGGATCACGGCGATTTGTTAGGAGCACACGGAGGATTGTTCCAAAAATGGTACAACGCCTATGAAGAAACGATTCATGTACCTTTTATCATTCATAGTCCAAAGTTATTTTCAGAACGTCGAACTGCGAATATGTTAACAAGCCATGTGGATATTCTTCCTACATTACTGGGACTTGCTAATATTGATGTGGATAAAATAGCAAATGAACTTCAACAAGATCATACCGAAGTACATCCACTTGTAGGACGTGATCTTACACCTTTTATACTCAAGAAAGATAACTTCGGGCGAGTGCATGAACCTGTTTATTTTATGTCGGATGATGATGTCACAAGAGGCTTGAACCAAGTTAGCTTCTCAGGTCAGCCTTATCAATCCGTGACACAACCGAATCATATCGAAACGGTTATTTCTCGCCTCCCAACTGGGAATAATAATACGTATGAAATATGGAAATTCTCTCGTTACTTTGACAATCCACAGTTTTGGAGTAACCCTGGAATAGAAGATCAAACAACGGAAATTATGAGCCAACTTCCTATCGACGAAACACAGAGTATTTCTATATCTAAAATTACAACCAAATCTCAACCAGTTCCCCAACAATATGAATTATACAATTTAACAAAAGATCCGCTTGAAATAACGAATTTATCCGACCCTTCAAATGAAAGTGATAAAACGAAACTTATTCAAAAACTCATGACCAGTTTATTGGAGGAACAGTGCAAACAAAAAAGACTACGCCCTTCAAGTGGATTAGTACCTGGACAGCCAAATTGTAAAAATAAATAAAAACAACATGCATTCGTTAACCAACAGAATTGATAAAAATACCGCCATACATTCAAATATGGCGGTTTGTCGTTTTTAATGGGATTGCACACTATTTTCTTCCATCCAATAAGCTTCCCTAATATTAATCTGTCGGCGAATTTTCCTCATAACATCCATGGAAACTCCCCCTGTTTCATATAAGCTTTGAATCTCATCTCGCTCTGCTTGGAAGGCTTTATCTCGTAACTCTCGCTGCTCTCGAATATACTTACTTGAGTCTGCACCTTTACGTGCTAACTTAAATTTCATGAGCATATCATTGTACTCTCCAATGATTAATACGTTAATCCCCTCATTTTCAGGGGTCATTGACTCTTTCAAATACGTAATTGCTTCTTGTGCCATTTCCATTTTAATCCTTGCCACTTTTTTGTTTTTTTCAAAGCGAGCTTTCAAGGAGTTGTATTTCGTTGATTTGAACAAGCTTGCTATATTCAAAATTCCTCGTTTGACAATTGTCCAAATGAATAACCCCCGATATTGTAAACGGTTGGTCACCGCAACGCGCATCCGGTGGATATGCTCTTCTAATAAATACAGTGACTCCCGGTCAATCTGTTCATTTGTTTGTAGCTTTTCAATATAACTTATTTCTACTTCTAATGCTTTCAAGCGAGTTTCGGTTTCCAATGCCTTCTTTCGAGCACTTTCTTCTTCCGTTATGTTAATATAGTGATTTCGAATTTGATTGTAATGAGCAATAATCGAAACAGCCGCTCCTCGATTTTCATCTGTCGTCAGCTCTCGCATTGTTCGAATCGCTGCATCCATCGAACGAAGCATCGCTGTTCTTTCCATTTCTTCTTTTAGCTCTTCCGTACTTCCTTTTTCCGTTTTCGCAATGATTGGTAGGAAAATACTTGCTAAAACTAGTGTTACTAAAATAACTCCTGCCGCTATAAAAATCATTAAGGAACGCTCAGGAAACACATCACCATTTGCTAAAAAGTACGGAATCGTAAAAGCACCGGCAAGTGTCACTGCACCCCGCACCCCTGAAATCGTCGTAATGCTTATATATCGAATGGATGGTTTTGGTAAACTTTTCGTCTTCAGTAACCATCCTCCCCACCATCCTGCAAAAATCCAAAAAAAGCGTAATAGTAAAAGTGATGCAGTAATGATTAAAATATATTTGATTACTTCAAAGTTATTGAACATTGGACTTTCAAAAATTTCTCGAGAAACACTCGGAATTTGTAAACCTAATAGCACAAATACTAATCCGTTCAAAATATAAATAAGAATTGTCCATGTACTTTTCGAAACAACTTGCAATTGAACATTCGGGGACTGCTCCCGATCACGATAAATCGCATGGACAATACCAGCAGCCACAACAGATAAAATTCCGGAAAGGTGAAAATGTTCAATTATATAGAAAATGATAAACGGAGTTAATAACTGGATAAGCATATGTAGCGTTACGTCTTCCATACCTAAACGACGGATTAATATTTTCAATCGTATAATGAAATAAGCTAGTATTGCCCCTCCCAAAAATCCTCCAAGTGCAATTAATATAAAACTCCAACTTGCTTCAGCAAGTGAAAACACACCTGTAACGGTTGCTGCAACTGCAAACTTAAACGCAACTAATCCAGAGGCATCATTCATAAGCCCCTCGCCTTCAAGTACATGCATAATTGTTTTTGGCATCTTCACACGGCTCGAAATTGCCCCAACTGCCACAACATCTGTAGGCGATAAAATCGCGGCGAGTGCAAAAGCAGCAGATAGTGGAATGGAAGGAATAAGCCAATGTATTAAATAGCCAATGACAACGACTGTTAAAAAAACGAGTCCGAGCGCTAATAATAAAATAGGCTTCTTTAACTTCCAAAGTTCATGTCTGGAAACGTTTTTTCCATCATAAAATAATAATGGAGCAATGAATAGGATGAAAAATAGTTCTGGCTCCATCGGTATATGTATTCCTAACGGCAATGCCGCGAGTAGTACGCCAAGTGCGATTTGAATAAGCGGGACTGGTATGTATGGCACAAAATGATTGATAAAATTAGAAAGCCCAATGATGGCAAGCAAAAGTAAGATAATCATTAAAAACTCCATCACCTATCTCCTTTCTCTATGTATTATTCATTAAGTTTAAAACTGTTTTTAACGAAATACAAATACGAGGGCTTTCATACAAGTACCTTAACCTTGTGTTAACTTTGAGTTTCTTATTCAAAATTCCAATAAAAGGGGTAATTGTTACGGGTGCCTGGCACCTGTAACAATTACCCCTTTTATCGTCAACCATTTTTATCATGCTTACTCGACTATCGACAAGAATTGTCTTGTTCTTGCTTCCTTTGGCTTATGAAAAATTTCTTCTGATGTACCTTGTTCCACGATTACGCCATTATCCATAAAAATAACCCTATCCGCAACTTCTTTCGCAAAGTTCATCTCGTGCGTAACGATAACCATCGTCATTCCCTCTTTAGCTAAATCTTTGATAACTTGTAACACTTCTTTTACAAGTTCAGGGTCTAGTGCAGAAGTAGGTTCATCATAAAGCATGACTATTGGATTTAAGGCAAGTGACCTAGCTATGGCTACTCGTTGTTGCTGACCACCAGACAATTGTGCCGGATAATGATCACAACGATCACCAAGACCAACTTTTATAAGAAGGTTTTCCGCAATCTGTCTGGCCTCATCCAGCTGAGTCCCGTGAATAATAATTGGCCCTTCCATTACATTCTCCATAGCTGTCTTATGCGGAAATAGATTAAATGATTGAAAGACAAAACCTGTTATCTTCCTTAACTCTCTTATTACTTTTTTTCGTTTGCCGTCCATTTTCCCGCCGGCATCTACTTGATACTCTCCAATTTGAATTAATCCACCGGATGGCTCCTCTAAAAAATTCAAACAACGTAATAAAGTTGATTTCCCGGAACCACTTGGCCCCATTATGACGACCACTTCACTTTTATCAATGGATAAGTCGATTCCTTTTAATACTTCATTTTGGCCGAAGTTCTTTTTTAAATTATTAATCTGAATAATGCTCACGGGCGACTCCTTTCTTTCGTATTTCGATTAGAGTACTTATCGAACTAGATATTTGGAGGTTCTAACTTCTAATTTATCTAATATAGTTGTAAAGAAAGTTATCAATACCCAATATATAGCGGCGGCTATTAAATAGATTGTCAGTGGTTCAAATGTTTTAGCGATAATCAAACTAGACATTTGTAATAACTCCGTTACGGTGATCACTGATACTAGCGATGTATCTTTAATAAGCACAATAAATGAGTTGGATAAAGTAGGAATAGCAATTCGAAGACTTTGAGGTAAAATTACTCGCCTTAAAGCTTGCGAATAGGTCATTCCCATTGATAAAGATGCCTCCATTTGACCGTTATCTACGGCAAGTATTGATGCTCGAAAAGATTCAGAAAGATACGCCCCTGCATTTAAACTTAAAGCAAGTATTCCTGATGATATCGGATCTAAAGAAATACCTATTTGAGGTAAACCATAGTAAATGACGAAAATTTGTACTAGTAAGGGGGTTCCACGAATAATGGAAACATACAAAGTAGCAATTCTATTTAAAATTCTTAGTTTTACTATTCTTATAATTGCAGTGAAAAAACCAATTACAAGCGCGATTATGATGGAGATTCCTGCCAAAGAAATAGTCATTAAAGTTGCTTTAAGTAGGGATGGCAATGAATCAATAATGATGGTGAAGTCCATATATCCTCCTCCTCTCCGACAGATTACATAATCAATACCCTATTCACACTAAAGCTTCTTCTTTATAATCAATTTTTACTCCTAATCTATTTAACTCTTCTACAAATGGTTGGAATCGCTCCCTAATAATGATGCTTTCTATAGGAATAACGCCTGTCTCTGTAATTTTTTTAGTAGCAATCCACATTGCTGTTATCGCTGCCGGAATCGCAGTAGTCTTAGCCATAGAAGTGATGTGGCGCTCATGATCGTACAAATCAACCATTTCCCAAATATGTTTTGTTGGTTCTCCCTCTTTAATACCACTTACTTCCACCCGAAGTACGGTGATATCTTCATCGGAAGCGCCAATCATTTTGGGGGCAAGAATTTTTTCTGCAAATGCTCGTGGAGTTGTCGTAATGTCACCTACTGTAGTAGGTTGGTCATCGAGAAACCCCAGTTCCCCTAAAACATTCATTTTGTCCCAGTGTCCTGGATATCGGACCGTCTTTTCATATAAGTTTTTCACTTTATCTTTTAGAATGTAAGCAGTACTATGTGCATCCGTAATTACAGCCTCACAGTTACCTACTGGATCTGGAAAAGTTATTTTTTCTAATCCGGATAAAGGAGGTAATTCTACAAGTTCACCATTTTCAACCGCAACTGCCGGTTTGGTATAAAGACCCAACACGCTCTCAAGACGGAAGACGACTTGATACCATAGGGGAGGAATAGGATGTCGAGGAATTCCCCCGCAAATCATTACTGCTTCCTCTGCTTCTTCTAACATTTCAATCCCTTGCGCTGCCAAGAAGTTCGTTATACCAGGAGCAACACCACATCCTGGTATAATCAGTACACCTGCATCTTGTGCTTCTTTATACAATGCTATTTTTTCACTGAACTTTGATCCGACAAGATCTACTAAATGACATTTGGATGCGATTGCCGCTTTTATTGCAACGAAGCTTAACGAATGTGGAAGACAAGCAACCGCTACATCTGCCCCTTTAAGTACTTTGGCAATATCTTCTTCCGTCTCTAATGAAGCTACTTGTCCAACTACTTTAGGACTATTTGCGATTTCCAAGCATTTATCAATACTTTGTTGTCTTACATCAACTGCAGTAACTACTTCAATTTCATTAAACTTAGCAATTTCACTAACTACTGTCGTACCAATCATTCCTGTTCCTAATACAACGATATGCAAACTATTTCCTCCTGTTATCCTTTTCTTTTTTGATTATCTACGCATATTATCAGTTTTCTATAGGGTCAGTGCCGAACCATTTTTTATAAATTTCCTTATATGTCCCATCTGCTTTCATGTCACTTAACGCTGTATTTAGCTTCTTCACAAAATCCTCGTTACCTTTATTAACCGCCATTGCAATCTCGTCTTTTTTAACAATATCACTCGCAACTTTTATAGGTAGTTTGTTTTCTTTAATGTTGTAACTCATTAACAACTGATCATTAATAATGACATCTAATCGTTCATTCGTAAGATCTTCTAAATAATCACTAAATGCTTTATATAATTTAACGTCTGCACCATCAACTGTTTTGGCAATTTCTTCAAAAGTTGTCCCACCGCCAACACCAACTTTTTTCCCTTTAATATCCTCTAGTTTTGTTATGTCATTTGTTTCTGTACGGGTTATTAAAACGGAACCTGTAATAACATATGGGTCCGTAAAATCAACGCTTTTTTTCCGTTCCTCTGTTACAGACATCTGGCCAATAATTACATCGAATTTATCTGCCTTTAAACCACCAATTAAACCTTCCCACTTCGTAGTAATAAAATTAGCCTTAACCCCTAATCTTTTCGCAATTTCATTCGAAATATCTACATCAAAACCTTGTAATTCATCATTATCATCTAAGTAGTTAAATGGAGGGTAGGTGCCTTCAAAAGCCACATTCAACTCTTTGGATTTTTCAATGCGATCTAACACTTTTCCCCCTCCAGAACTACAACCTGCCACAATACTAATGACAAAAAAAGTTATAACGAACAACACTAAATACTTCTTCAACTCTTGTCCTCCTTTGTTTTGTAAAAATAGCTTCATCATTTCCTATAAATGGGCGTGCGAAGGAATCTGTTAAATGCTTGTCCAATATCCAGATAAGACAAGTTACCCCCTTTCATAAAGTGTATTCGGAAAGATTCGTTTTTATTATCGAATATATTAATAAACTCCTAATAGAAATAGCCGTTCCCAAAATTCACGTTCTTCATATACTAGTTTGAATACGAGATACAAGGAGGTATTTTTTGACGAATCATTCATTTCCTTCTCCCCATAATCCAAACAATTCAAATCTACCTTTTGGACAGCCACATTTCCCAAAAGACGAAGGACAATCTTTTGGTGCACAACAGGGGAATGCACCGAATAGCCCTCCACCAACCGTTGTCCCAAAACTAAAAACCGGACTTTTAGCTGTGGAACCAGGTGCATTTAGTCGGTGCCTAAATCGAGATACGTATATACAACTTACTAACCGAACTTCATTTTGGTTTCATCCAACCTACATCGACTATTACTCCACCTCTGGATACAAATGGACCGGCTACACATGGATTGCCTGGGGAACAGACTTAGATAGAATCGTATCCTTCCAGTGCACATAACAACAAAAAATGTTACAGAATTGTTACTGGTGCCTGGCACCCGTAACAATTTTTAATTATAAAAAGACCTGCTACTTATATGCACACTTCCTGTGTGCATATAAGTAGCAGGTCTTCTTTTAGTCAGGCAGTTTATTTCGATAAATAGTCTAACAATCCCATGGCACTCACTTCTACATCTAACTGTAGGATGCTATACACCTCGTGATCATCTGAAATACCTTGTCCTCTTAGATGCTCTCTTACTAAATTTCCTAAACGCTCCGCAAGTACTCCAAACCCTTTTTGTTCAGCGTAGACTTTTTTCGCCTCATTTACATAGACTTCCAACCAACTAGAAACTTGACGATATACTTCATCCGGTGTGTTTGTCATCCCATAGTGCCCAAAGTAAATCGCATCGAGATGCATTTCTTGCATACGATCCATCGCTCTTAGCATTGCCTCTGGATCAAACTGATTCGGAGATGTAGATGGTAGAAATAACTGTACGCCATCTGGCATTAATTGTTCATAGCGTACTCCTACCGTATCCCCCGTAAACATGCCATTGCTAATTGGGTCATAAATGCTGAAATGGTGATTTGCATGACCCGGTGTATCTAAAAACTCCAATTGACAGTTTGAACCAATTTTTAATTTATCTCCTTCTCCTTTTACAAGCAGGCGATCTTCATCTATCGGAAGGATTGGTTCAAATAACCCCGCAAACTTATCACCATATACTGCCTTCGCACCAGCGATAAGTCTAGAGGGATCCGCTAAATGCCTTGCCCCTTTTGGATGTACCACAACTTTTGCGTTCGGACATTCCTGAACTAGTAATCCCGCACCTCCTGCGTGATCTAGGTGGATATGTGTAACAATTATATATTTCACTTCATCCAAAGAAATACCTAAGGCATTTAAACCTTCTTTTACATATTTAATAGAAGGACTTGCACTCGTTTCAACAATTGTTAGTTCCTCTTCTTGAATGACATAAATGCCTGTCCGCTCTCTTATTCCTAAATCATGCCCATCGATTAGATGAATTCTTTCATTTAACTGGATTGGTTTTGATTTTTGCAATTCATATTCCCCCTAAGCACTTTTTTATCTATCGAATATTCAGTTAATACACTTCCTATCTTACCATTATCATCCTGTAAAATTAAAGAAGATAAAAACCAATTCCCATAATCAAATAAGCAGCAAACAGTGTTAGCCCTTCAAACCAGTTCGATTCACCATCATTGCAAACATTTATTACTAAAAGTGCAGCAGTAATCATTGCGACAAGCTCTGGCCAAGTGAAGACAAGTGCCATCGACTGAGGCATAAACAAAGAAACTAGCACAAGTATCGGTGCGACAAACATTGCAACTTGTAGCGTTGAACCAACCGCAATTTCAACAGATACTTCCATCTTGTTTTTGATAGCCATTGTAATAGCGGATACATGCTCCGCTGCATTTCCAACAATTGCTACTATAATGACACCTATAAACAACTCGCTCCATCCAAACCTAGTCCCGAGCATTTCAAATGTATGAACTAATTGCTCCGACACGAAAGCGACTACTACTGTCGCCAACAAAAGAATCAAAATTGATCTCCCTTTCGTCCATTCTGGTACTTCTTTTTCTGTTTCAGCTTCTGATTCCTCCGAAGATGAGAATACCCCTCGATGCGTAACTAGCTTGAAAAATAACCCTGCAAGATACAAAGCAATTAATATGATGGCAATTCCAATACTCAAGCTCAACGTTTTCTCAGAATCCATCGTCATTGAAAAAACTTCCGGAATGACAAAGGCCACGATAACAGCAAAAATAAGCAATCCCGAATTGTATCTGGCACTATGAACACTGAACTTTTGTCTTTTAAACTTAATACCTCCAGCAAAAAACGATAAGCCAAGTACAAGCAACAAGTTACCGAGAACTGATCCAGTAAGCGATGCTAAAACAATTCCGACCATCCCAGCCTTTAATGTGAAGATAGAAATGATAAGTTCTACCGCATTACCAAAAGTTGCATTCAACAAGCCCCCAACCCTAGGGCCACTTACAATTGCCAAACTTTCCGTTGCCCTTCCAATGTATCCGGAAAGCCCAATAATACTTGCGCAACAAAGAAAGAACATAATCATGGAGGACCAATTTAAAAATGCTCCAATAAGAACGAATGGAACACCTACAAAGACAAGAATCGCAAATAATTTATTCACTGATAAAACACCTCTTCAACTTAATTCATTTCTAGCTTATCTTTCCCTTTATTTGAAAAGAAGAAACCCTTTTTCTTTCACTTACATAACTTATAGATAGATGAAAAGGAGGGATCAAATCTAATGATCAATTTGGAACCTATTAATATAGAAGGACATACATTTTTATCGATTTCTGTCGAGTTGCCAAAAACGAATTTACTTGTTGTATCAAATGATAATGGCTATATCATGTGCGGCGCTTTAGATGTAGCACTGTTAAACGAGAAACTAAAAGATCGAAAAGTACTCGCAGGAAGAGCAGTAGGCGTGAAAACGATTGAGCAACTTCTTAATGCACCTTTGGAATCCATCACTTTTGAAGCAGAAGAACGTGGAATCACTAAGGGCATGATTGGTAAAGAAGCGCTTTTGAAAATGATTTAACCGAAAACTAAAGAGCTAGCCATTTTTTTTGGCTAGCTCTTTTTTTGTCCCTGCGCAACAAACAATTCAGAATAGTTTGTTGCACAGGGACGTTAATCCAGGGACGTTAATCACTCACCTTTCTAGTTGACTTCTTCCGAAATAAGGAGTAAATTTATAAAACGCAAAACTGTTCATAAATGAACTATCCTAAAAAGAACGGAGTGATAATGGTGAATTGTAACCATCCCCCTGATAGTAGATCAACAAAATTTTTGCATACTTTTTGGCGTGTAAATAGAAATATGATGCGGTTTATACATAAGACTGCAATGGAAAATGAATTATCTATTCCGCAATATTCTGTCCTAATGACCATTGCCCCGCGTAAAGAAATGACGCAAAAGCAATTAGGTGAAGTATTACAAATTCCCAAAAGTACATTAAGCACAGCAATCGATGGACTAGTACAAACCGAATGGCTTCATAGACAGCCAGTTCCCGACAATCGACGAGAAATGCAATTAATACTCAGCCAAAAAGGAAATAACTTGTTTGAAAATATACGACAGCAAAAAGGGAGTATACATCGGACAATCGAATCCGTTATGGACACACTAACCGAAAAACAATTTGAGGAATTTCAAGCCACTCTACTTCATATCGCTGAGTTTTTAGAAAATGAAACTATTACAAAGGAGAACAACTAATATGATTAAACTCCTGAAAAACTTAACGGTGTATAAATGGATTATTCTCTCCGTATTAGGGTTAGTTTTTATCCAATCGATGGCTGACCTATATTTACCAACACTTATGGCGGATATTATCGATAAAGGTGTAGTTGTGGGAGATACCGCTTATATTTGGAAAATCGGAGGATTAATGCTAGTAGTTGCTGCATTTGGAGCTGTCGCATCAATAGTAGCAAGCTTCTATTCCTCCAAAGCTGCAATGGGCTTCGGTAGGGATATTCGGCGTAAAGTATTCAAGCATGTAGAGCAATTTTCCCTGCAAGATTTCGATGAATTTGGCACAGCATCCCTTATTACAAGAACGATAAATGATATAACGCAAGTGCAACAAGTAGTCATCATGATGCTGCGAATGGTCGTGAGTGCTCCTATTATGTTTGTCGGCGGGATTATTATGGCCGTATCAAAAGACGCCAAACTATCACTTGTCATTGTGCTTACAATGCCTGTTTTAGTTGGAGCGGTACTATTAATCATGTATAAAGGTGTACCACTTTTTAAAACGGTACAAACTAGATTAGACAAGTTAAATCTTGTATTACGCGAAAATTTAACGGGTATTCGTGTTATCCGTGCTTTTAATCGGGAAAAACAAGAAAAAGTTCGACTTCA
This sequence comes from Psychrobacillus sp. 05T411, assembly GCF_056396485.1. Lineage (NCBI taxonomy): Bacteria > Bacillati > Bacillota > Bacilli > Caryophanales > Bacillaceae > Psychrobacillus > Psychrobacillus sp. 05T411. The sequence goes on from NZ_JBFTLO010000005.1 coordinate 43,496, forward strand.
AAAAGCTAATAAAGAATTGACCGATGTTTCTATTAAAGTGAACAAAGTAATGGCCTTTTTAATGCCCGTTATGATGCTCGTTATGAACATTACCGTTGTATTAATCATTTGGTTCGGTGGAATGCGTATTGATAGTGGTTCGATGCAGATCGGTGATTTAATGGCATTTATCCAGTATGTTATGCAAATAATGTTCGCACTTGTGATGGCTTCCATGATGTTCATTATGGTACCTCGTGCGGCAGTTTCAGCAAACCGTATTAATGAAGTACTGAACACGAAACCTACTTCCCTAAACGAAGGAACGAAATTGGCAAATAAAGAACAAGGAACACTTGAATTTGATCATGTATCTTTTAGCTACCCAGGGGCAGAAGAGTCTGCCTTATCTAATATTTCGTTTCAAGCTAAGTCTGGAGAAATTACGGCAATTATTGGAGGTACTGGAGCAGGTAAGTCAACGCTTGTGAATTTGATTCCTCGTTTCTATGATGTAGCTAGTGGAACGATTCGTGTAAATGGCATCGATATTCGTGAATCTTCTCAAGATGAAGTTCGTTCAAAAATCGGATTCGTCCCCCAAAAAGCACTTCTCTTTTCCGGGACGATTAAAGAAAATATTCGTTTTGGGAAAGAAGACGCAACCGACGAAGAAATAGAGCATGCTGTTCGTATTGCTCAAGCAGAAGATTTTATTAGTAAAATGGATGAAGGATATGATGCTGTTATTTCACAAGGTGGTTCGAATGTATCTGGAGGACAAAAGCAACGTCTTTCTATCGCAAGGGCACTCGTTCGAAAACCGGATATTTATATTTTCGATGATAGCTTTTCGGCACTTGATTTCAAAACAGATGCAAACTTACGCGAAGCACTAAAAGATGAGACGAAAAAAGCAACTACTGTCATTGTTGCACAACGGGTTAGTACCGTAGTCGATGCAGATCAAATTATCGTATTAGATAAAGGAGAAATTGCAGGAATTGGTACGCATAAAGAGCTTCTAGAAAATAATGATGTGTACCGCGAAATTGTTGAATCTCAACTAGGAGAGGAGGAAATCGCATGAGTAAGCAAAAAAAATCGCAGTCCGGGGGCGGACATCCAGGGGGTCCTGGCGGTGGAAATATGATGATGATGATGGGCGGACAAAAGGCGAAAAACTTTAAAGGTACTTTACGACGCCTTCTAACCTACTTAAAACCTCGCAGCAATCAATTAATCGCTGTGTTTATCGCCGCTATATTAAGTACTATATTCGCTATAGTAGGCCCTAAAATTATGGGGAACGCAATTACTGAACTATTCGAAGGTGCATATGCCAAAATGACTGGTGTTCCAGGCGCAGCAATTGATTTTGATGCGATTGGGAAACTTCTTCTCCTACTAGCAGCTTTGTATTTAATTAGCAGCTTGTTTACCTATATTCAGCAATATATTATGTCGAGTGTGGCACAAAAAACAGTGTATGATTTAAGGGAAGAAGTAAACGGTAAACTAGAAAAACTTCCTCTTAAATATTATGATGGTCGACCAAATGGTGAAACGTTAAGCCGTGTGACCAATGATATCGATACGATTGGAAATACACTTCAACAAAGCTTGACACAATTTATTACATCGGTAGTGACCATTGTAGGGATTATAATAATGATGTTAACGATTAGCCCAATTTTAACGTTAATATCCATTGTTAGTCTTCCAGTGTCGATGTTTGTCATTCAACCAATTTTAAAAAGATCTCAAAAGCATTTTGCCGATCAACAACGAACACTTGGTCAATTGAATGGTCATATTGAAGAAATGTATACAGGACACCAAGTAGTTAAAGTATTCGGTCATGAGAAAAAAGCGGTCGCTGAGTTCGATGAAGTAAATGAACAATTATATGATGCTGGTCGCAGGGCACAATTTATATCTGGTATTATTATGCCTATGATGTCTTTTATCGGTAATTTAAGCTATGTCGTTATAAGCGTTGTTGGTGGAATATTAGTTACACAACGCGCCATTTCTATCGGCGATATTCAAGCTTTTATTACTTATACTCGTCAGTTCACACAGCCAGTTATGCAAACCGCGAATATCGCTAATATTATTCAATCAACTATAGCCGCAGCCGAACGGGTTTTTGAATTACTGGACGAAGAAGAGGAAGAAAAAGAAGTTACAACCGAAAGTTTATCCAAAGCAACAGGTGCAGTTACATTTGAACTTGTAGATTTTGGTTACGGTGACGAACTATTAATCGAAGATATGAATATTAATGTGTTACCAGGTCAAACGGTCGCAATAGTAGGACCAACTGGAGCTGGTAAAACAACGTTGATTAATTTATTGATGCGATTTTACGAATTAAACAATGGGAAAATCACCATCGACGGGCATGATACTAGAAAAATGTCACGAACGGACCTTCGCACAACATTCGGTATGGTACTACAAGATACATGGCTTTTTAACGGGACCATTAAAGACAATATCGCATTCGGAAAAGACGGAGCAACAGACGAAGAAATATTCGCAGCGGCTAAAACAGCGCGTGCCGATCATTTTATTCGCACTTTGCCAGAAGGTTACGAGACGATTTTAAATGAAGAAGCTTCCAATATTTCGCAAGGGCAAAAACAACTTTTAACAATCGCTCGCGCTGTTCTTGCAAATCCACCTATTATGATTTTGGATGAAGCAACGTCTAGTGTAGATACTCGTACTGAACTACTTATTCAACAAGCGATGAATCGCTTAATGGAAGGAAGAACGAGCTTTGTGATCGCCCATCGACTTTCTACTATTAGAGATGCCGATTTAATATTGGTGATGAATGAAGGTAAGGTAATTGAACAAGGTTCGCATGAGGAGCTTATCAAAGAAAACGGCTTCTACGCTGACCTTTATAACAGTCAATTTTCAACTCAAAAGGCAATTTAAACATTAGATAAACAAAAGAGAGCCAGTAGATTCTTACTGACTCTCTTTTTCTAATATTATTTACGGTCCGTCATAATCTACCCCATCCATTTATATACTATCTATATAGATTACTATATTTGGAACGGAGGAACTGGTTTGAACAAAGTAGATTTCAAAAAAGCATTTGATATCGGATATCAAGAAATGATATTTGCAGCAAATAATGATGAAACTTTCATTCGTATTAAAAATAACTACTCCGTTCCATCTTCTAAAGTATCCTCCGCAATCGTTCATATTAACGGAAAACTATTTGAAGAAAATAGATTTTGGGTCTTCTTTACCGAACTTGTAGAAGTAAATACTGATGTTAGTGAAGATGTGCAAATTGAATTAGATAAATTTGAAATAGACATAGAAGACTTCGACGAAGAAGCTTTCATTCAACATTTAATAGACGAAATAACGGACAAGCTAGAGGAAAATGAAATCCATACGGTTCTTAAGGAAATGGAAGTACTTTAACAGTTTTACAATAGTTCAGCTGCAATTAGTCTATACGAATTAAACCGATCTTCCGCGGAATAGGTTATCGTATTCAACATAATTTCGTCAGCTTTATAGATAGTTTGAAGCTCGATTAGCTTCTCTTTTACTTCAGTAGGATTACCGATTATTAGTTTCTTTTCCATACTTTTTAACGATTCTTTTTCCTGGTCATCTATAATATATTGCTGTGCTTCTATAATAGAAGGAACTCCTTGCTTTCCTTCCCCCTTTGCCCTTTGTAATGCCCAAATCAGCGTACTTTTTGCTAGCTCTTTCGCCTTTTCAGTCGTTTCCACACAAATAACCGAAACCGTTACAATCACTTGGGGTTTTTGCCCTTTTTTTCTAGGTGTAAAAGCATCTATATATTGCTGAATTATAGCCGTCCCATTCTCCTCACTCATAAAGTGCCCAAACGCATAGGAAAGTCCATTTCCCGCAGCGAGTAAAGCACTCTTTTTACCAGTCCCAAGAAGCCATGGCACTGGTGATACTTCTGGAACAGGTGAAGCAGAAACTTTCGAAAACTCATGCTCACGAGGAAAATCCCCATTTAAAAAGTGAAGAAACTCTTCTACCAAACTAGGCATTTTATATACATTTTGGAGGAAATTATCCGACAAAGCATTGGTAGCTTCCGCAGAACCTCCTGGTGCACGTCCTAAACCAACATCAACTCGATCAGGAAATAAAGTAGCGAGTGTGTTATAAACTTCCGCTACTTTGAATGGCTTATAGTGAGGTAATAAAACAGCCCCTGAGCCAATACGTATTGTATTTGTATTCGCTCCAATGTATGCTAGCATCACTTCGGGGGCAGAACTCGCAAGCCCTGCTAAGTCGTGATGTTMAGTAATCCAGTAGCGAGCATAACCTAACAATTCCCCCAGTTTTGCTAACTCCATCGACTCATTTAATGCCTCTTTCGCAGTTTGATTGTAGGAGATCGGGGATTGGTCCAATATACTTAACTTCATCGCCTCTTGTCTCCTTCCTTAGTTTTGCACTTCTAGTAAGCTTAGCTTATACTCTCCGACTTGTCCTTTTTCGTATAAATTCGTAATCGAAGTGGAATATTGATGAATACTCCCTTTAAAAGCCAAATCTTGCTCAGGTACTTTCACATCGAACGTACCTTTATAAAGTAAAACGGCTATATCGTGATAATCCTCACTTGTAACATTAAAAATAACAGAAATAAGATGTAAATCATTTACTTTTATTGATTCGTAATGATTTACTTTAATGAATGTATCGTCCAGTATAATTTCTTTTATCATCGTGTCTTCTAATTTTTTGTCCATGCTATATCCCCCCAATTCTAATACTTTTTTTAAGTGTACCATTTAGGAATGCATTTTCATTTCTATTTACTTTTATCATAAAGGACCCTAAATATTTTTTTAAAATATGGGAAGTATAGAACTGTATTGAAAGGAGGTTTTATATACTATGGGTAAAGGAAAAGGTAAACTATGGACAAACCAATATTTGATCATTATATTATTGTCTTTAGTAATGTTCGCTTCTTTTTATATGATTACAGCAGGTTTCCCTATTTTTGTATCAACTATTAGTAACAATCCTGCGATTGCAGGAATTATGACGACTACCTTAATGACAGCATCACTAATTACGCGCTTCTTTGCCAGTGTAATTATCCAAAAAGTTAATATGAAATTGCTTCTTATTATTTCTCTCATTTATTTTATGGGAACAATCGGTCTCACTTTTTTGAACGACTCCATCGGTTTTTTAATATTCATTCGGGCATTACAAGGTATTGGATTTAGTATGCTTACGATTTTAGTCTTTACGATCTCAAGTAATATTGTTCCTAAATCTCGGTTAGGTGAGGGTATTGTTTTTTTCGCTATGTCTACAAGCGTTGGGACGACAATTGGACCCCTAATCGCTATTTCTTATCTTGCAAATTATTCTTTCCGATCGATGATGATCTTAACTCTGGTTCTTATGGCTTTTTCATTTGTATGTAGTCTTTTCACAAAAAATACCGTTAAAAAAGAAGAGGAAAAATCACAGGCTATAAATAAAGAACCTTTCTATAAGTACATGTTCGATAAGCGTGTTCTTCTTCCATGTATTTTAGTAGCGTTCAATTATATGGCAATTGCAGGAACAGTTAATTTTATAGGTGCTTTTGGAAAAGAGATCCACGTTGGTGGAAGGATATCACAGTTTTTTATCGCACAAGGAATTGCAATGGTATTAGTTCGTGCTTTCTCCGGTAAAATTTTCGATCGATTTGGTCATAGAATCCTTATTATTCCTGGTTCCATATCAGGGGCTATAGGTTTGATCTTATTAGGCTTCTCTACTAGTATGTGGATGGTTCTCGTTTCCGGGGTATTATTCGGGATTGCTTTTGCCATAATTCATCCAATTATCCAGGCTTGGGCATTAACCCTGGTACCACCCGAGAAAAAAGCAACAGCCAATTCGATGCTTCTTATTTTTATCGATTTTGGCTTGGCAGTTGGATCAGTAGGACTTGGTTTCTTAGCAAAAAGTATTGGATACGGCATGACTTTTAGTTATTCAGCAGCTTTTATGATTGTTATTTTGTTGTTGTATTTAATTGGTAGTAAGAAAACGGTGAAATTAGACATTAAAAATGAACAATCTCCCTGAATATAAAAAACTGGGGCTGTACCTAAGTCAATAATGACTTTTCGGACTAGCCCCATAATAGAATTTGGTTATTGTATTCTATTTAACTTTTCCTTATCTTGTTTCAATTGGTCCTGAAGCATATTTATCGGTCCTAATTCGCCTCTGCTTTCAAGAGCCATTGTGACCGAACGCTCCGCACGTTCAATCATATTATGTGCGTTTTGAATAGACTGCTCTGAAGGATTCGTAAGTGCCTGCCCTACAGCTAATGCGACATTATCCACGGAATTATGCAATTGACCAATGACATTATCTTCTTTCCAACTCATCTGTGTGTGATCTTCCAATATAAATTCCTCCTTCACTTTTCTTAGAAACCAATACGTCTTTACTATGGCAAAACCACTACATTATTATTCATTTCGAATTAAAAACCTTCAATAATATCGAGATTTTAGGGAACAATAAAGATGAAAGCTACTATATAAATCAAGGAGGATAAAATAATGTCTATACATGAACCCGGCCCCAATGATTCAGCTAAGAACGTAGAAAGATTGAAAAAAACTATACGCAATAAGGAAGCAGCAGAAATGGCAATGGAGTTCGCAGACGGGGAAGAACTTAATGCCATTAAAAAGAAAAATGAACGTCGAGAAGAAAGCATTGATGGTTTACGTGCTGAAATACTCGCAGAAGCAAAATCACGTATAAATGGATATATTTAACCTGATTGAGGAACGAGCCCAGTAATCTTAGGATTATTGGGCTCGTTTTTTAATACAATAAAATAATCACACTAATGATAGAACATACGTAAGCTAAAGAAAAAAGGAGTGACCTTTGCATGCACTTTTACTCAAATGAGCTTTCCACTCCCCCACAGAATCCTATTAATAAAACACCATATTCACAATACACTGCACCCGTTCGATACATTTTGAGCCAATCATCTAATTTTCCACAAGGCTACTATATGAGTAAAGCAGCTATTGACTTTGAAAGCATGAACCGACTTCTTTGGTTGGAGCATGTTAATTGGACCAGAATGACCATTACAAGTATTGTATTCAATTTACCCGATCTACCATCTGTGCAAGAACGACTTTTGCAAAACGCGACCGATTTAGGAAATTGTATTCGTCCTTTTTATGGTGATCGACTCGCAGACAGATATGCCGAGCTCATAAGAGAACATCTAGTACTAGCCGCAGAACTTGTAACCGCAGCTGTTAAAGGCGATTCAAAAAAAGCAGATGAAAAAGAAAAAAAATGGTACCGTAATGCAGATGATATCGCAATCTTTCTAAGTAGTATTAACCCGTACTTAACAAAAGCAGAAGTACAAAAGATGTTCTATATGCATTTAGATCTAACAAAAAAAGAAGCGGTATTAATGATTCAAAAAAATTATCAAGAGGATATTAAGGTATTTGACCAAATAGAAGCGCAAGCCTTAGAAATGTCCGATATGATTTCGCATGCAATCATCATGCAATTCCCTTATATGTTTTAAATACAAAAAGAGCTTGGAACTGTTTCCAAGCTCTTTTTGTATTTACATATTCATCCATACGCGTGACAACTTTTTGACGTTCGTTACAACTTTGTTAACAAATGTTGAATTTATATAGAAATCTAAATGAACGTTTTGTGAAGCCGACTTTTTGCGGTTGTGTTTAGCGTGGCTTGTAAATATGATAGAGGCAACGGAGTACGGATAAGACGTATACGTTTATTACACTCAAATAATTGAAAGGGGTACAACTATGAAAATGAAAGTGAAATGGGCTTTACTTACGATGATTTTCACTATAGCCACTGTGCTAACTGGTTGTGAACCATTATTAGTTTTAGATCCGAAAGGCCCTCAAGCAAAAACGCAAGCGGATGATATTATGTTATCCATCATGCTTATGTCAGGTATTGTAATTGTCGTACTTGCAATATTAGTATTCGTGCTAATAAAATATCGTGCTTCCAACCAAAAGGACGATTACGAGCCTCCTCACATTGAAGGAAGTGCACTTGTGGAAGCAATCTGTATTGGTATTCCAGTTATTATCGTCATTTTCCTTTCTTTCGTTTCAGTTAAAAGTAATTACGAGGTAGAGGCAACTCCAGCAGGTTATGAGGATACAAAACCGTTAATTGTTTATGCTTCTTCATCCAACTGGAAATGGCATTTTAGTTATCCAGAAGAGGATATCGAGACAGTAAATTACTTGTATATCCCTGCAGGTCGTGCCATTGAATTTAAACTATATTCTTATGGACCTATCACCAGTTTTTGGATTCCACAACTAGGTGGACAAAAATATGCGATGGCTGACATGGTCACAACTTTACACTTAGCAGCAGACAATCCAGGTGAATTCGCGGGAAGAAACGCAAACTTCAGCGGTGCGGGATTTGCTAAAAATACATTTGAAGTTACAGCGATGTCGCAAACTGATTTCGACGAATGGGTAGAAGAAGTTCACGAAACAGCTAAACCTCTTACAGAAGAAAAGTTCGATGAATTATTAGAACCAGGGCATCTTGGTCGTTCTACTTATACAGGAACACATTTAGAATTCTCACCAGCTCCTGAACATAACCATGGTTCAACTGATTCTGAAGAAGTAGATCACTCAGAACATGAAAATCATGATGCTAACCATTCTGATGAAGAATCAGAGCACGCTCATCATTGATAAAAAAGTTTAAGTATCGTAACAAACAATAGATTTTCGAAAGGAGTTACAAAAGTATGGATTTCTTTGATCGTTTTGCAGTACCACATCCAAGCTTTTTAATATACGCATCCATGGTTGGTATTGGTCTAACAATGATTGCAATCGTTTTAGGTATTACCTATTTTAAAAAATGGGGATACCTTTGGCGCGAATGGATCACTACAGTAGATCATAAACGAATTGGTATTATGTATTTACTAATTGCTTTACTTATGCTATTCCGTGGAGGAGTAGATGCAATAATGATGCGTTATCAGCTTTCAATGCCTGATAACACATTTCTAGATGCGCAACATTATAATGAAGTTTTCTCAACACATGGGGTTGTTATGATCCTATTTATGGCTATGCCTTTCATCACGTTTTTCTTTAACTACCTTATTCCGTTACAAATCGGAGCTCGTGATGTAGCATTTCCTCGTTTAAATGCACTAAGTTTTTGGTTATTCTTTATGGGTATGGGATTATTCAACATCTCATTTATCATAGGTGGATCACCTGATGCAGGTTGGACTTCTTATTTCCCACTTGCAAACAATGAATTCAGTCCATCAGTTGGTACCAATTATTATATGATTGCTATTCAAATAGCTGGTCTAGGTACAATGATATCTGGTATTAACTTTATAACGACTATTCTTAAAATGAGAGCACCTGGTATGAAGTTAATGAAAATGCCGATGTTCACATGGTCTGCATTTATCGCAAACGTAATCGTTGTTTTTGCTTTCCCTGTATTAACCGTACTTCTTGCAATGGGGACAATGGATCGATTATTTGGAACAAACTTCTTTACAACCGGTGATGGTGGTATGGATATGCTTTGGGCTAACTTGTTCTGGGTTTGGGGACATCCTGAAGTATATATCTTAATCTTACCGGCATTCGGTCTTTATAGTGAAATAATCGCTACTTTTGCACGCCGTAATCTTTATGGTTATAAGTCAATGGTTGCTTCTATGGTAGTCATTTCCGTATTTTCATTTTTGGTATGGACTCACCATTTCTTTACAATGGGTCAAGGTGCATTCACAAATAGTATTTTCTCTATCACAACAATGGCGATAGCTATTCCGACCGGGGTTAAAATATTTAACTGGCTATTCACGCTTTGGAAAGGGAAAATCGTATTTACAACTCCAATGTTATATTCCATGCTCTTCATCCCACTGTTTACATTAGGTGGAGTTACTGGAGTTATGCTTGCGATGTCAGCTGCTGATTACCAATATCATAATACGATGTTCTTAGTTGCTCACTTCCATAACGTAATTATTCCAGGAGTAGTTTACGCTATGATTGCAGGTCTTACTTACTATTGGCCAAAAATGTTTGGTTTCATGCTAAATGAGAGAATTGGTAAATGGACGGCATGGTTGATGTCAGTTGGGTTCGTTTTAGCCTTTATTCCAATGTATATTACTGGATTAGATGGTCAAGCACGTCGTATGTACACATACTCGGAATCCACTGGTTTTAGTATGTTGAATATGGTTGCATTTATCGGTGCAGGAATTATGGCAATCAGTTTCGCTTTACTAGTCTACAATATTTACTATAGTATTCGTTATGCTTCAAGAGATATTGGTAGCGACCCATGGGATGCACGTTCGCTTGAATGGGCTACTCATACGCCAGTGCCAGAATATAACTTTGCTATTACACCACAAGTTGCATCAACTCAAGCATTTTGGGATGCGAAGAAAAATGGGCATGAATTATTTAAAGGTAAAATTGAAAAAATTCATATGCCAAATAATAGTGGTTGGCCATTTATCCTAGGTTGTATTTTCTTCGTCTTTGGATTTGCCATGGTATTTAGCATATGGCCACTTGCTATCGTCACATTAATCGGTATTTTAGGTTGTTTGGTTTACCGTTCGTTTGAGAAAGATCATGGTCGATATATTTCTGTTGAAGAAATTAAAGAAACTGAAGCAAAATTGCGAGGTGCAAAAAATGAAGATAGATAACTCGCTTCCGCTTGAATATAGTACGGAAGAGAATAACTTGAAAATTTTAGGTTTTTGGATCTTCCTAGGCGCTGAAATAATGCTTTTCGCAACACTGTTCACTATGTATTTCACTTTAGAGAATCGTATTGGTAATGGGCCTTCGGGTGCCGAAATCTTTGAAATTACTCCAGTATTAGTTGAAACAATTTTACTTTTGACAAGTAGTTTTGTTATCGGTCTTGGGATTCATGCTATGCGTTTAGGTAACAAAAAGGCAATGATGATTTTCTTTTCAATCACCCTACTACTTGGTGCTGGATTCTTAGGCTTTGAAATATATGAATTCATTCACTATATTCATGTAGGAGCAACACTACAAACTAGTGCATTTACTGCCGCTCTGTTAACTACACTCGGAACACATGGATTGCACGTAACATTTGGCTTATTTTGGGGAATTGCTATCCTTATCCAAATTAAAAAACGTGGGCTGACTCCTGAGACATCCAATAAATCTTTCATCTTTTCGCTTTATTGGCATTTCTTAGATGTCATTTGGATCTTCATCTTTAGCTTCATCTACTTGAAAGGAATGATGTAATATGAAAGAATTATTCCCTGTTAAACAAGTAATGGGCTTTGTCTTTTCGTTGATCCTTACCGCAGTGGCACTTTTGGTTTACTTCACGGATATGTCATTTACTATAGGGATGACGATTCTTCTAGTTACTGCATTTATACAAGCTGGTCTTCAACTAGTTGTATTCATGCATGCTGGTGAGACCAATGATAAAAAGTCTATCTATACAAACGTATATTACGGTTTAATCATTGCGCTTATCACCATTTTTGGTACACTATTAATACTAGTTTGGGATATGTAAATAATCGTTTTAAAGAGAGCGTCTTTTAGGCGCTCTCTTTTTTGCATCTTCTAGAGTTATTAATCATTTCTTCAGAAGCTACTAAAAACATGCCTATTAAAAAGGTAAATACAGCTCCCATCACTGTTCCAATACCTATTCCCATCATCGTACTGTATTCGCTTACAAAAACCCCGTATAAGAAAATGGCAATTCCAATAGTGAGCACGGTCGCTCCTACGTATTTTGTAGCATGGAACATTTTCATGTTTGATTCCATTTCACTCATCCTCTCTTTATATATATTATTCATCTTGTTCACAATATTGTCAAACAAATTTTGTTTTTTTGCCACATTTTTTCTTGACATAAGTGAGGAAGCCGCGCGTTTTCTTTCGTAATATAGGGATAATGCGTTTTAAAGTATTCGCTATGATTTTCGTTACAGGATGAACGCTTTCCGCCGGGTGAGCCGAAGTATGAGACACGCTCGTGTGCAACACGAGTTGGCTCATGCAAGGTGCGGCAAGCGCGAAGGCTAGTGTTCACCTTACGACGCACTTTCCCAATATTACGTACGAAAAAGAACTGCCCCACTGTCGAATGACTTTGTAGCAATTCTTTTTCTTTGTTTACATTGAATCTATCTTTTCTCCAAAGATAATGACACTTTGTCGTTCTGCTACAAATTCCCTACCATTCCATTTCAAAATGTTTTGCACATATCCTAAGACTTCTGCGTGGTACCTCCCAGCGATTTCTTGCAACGCAACAAGTTCATACATACCATCACCTGCAAAATCAGTTGGATAAAGTCCACTGATTGGTTCTACCCATCCTTCAATCGGCTCTTTCAAAGTATCATTTTCATCATAGATTTCCGTTAAATATTCCTTATCTTTATACATTAAATCTAGTGTATACTTCTTTTTCGGAACAAAGCTTTCAATCGTTACTTTATGTTGATTTTGATAATTGACTTTATACTCGGTTGTATCATTATATTCTTCCGAATCAAAAACCTGTCGCATTTCTCCTTCTAAAAAAGAAAACAAATATGCCTTTATCGTGCCTCCACTTTCACCGGTATCTATCAAAACTAATATGTCATCCAACTGATTGCCAGTGAAATCCCCAAGAAATAACCGCGGATTATACCCAACAGTTTCTTTTAAAGAAAATCCTTCATACAAATCTACTTTCTTGTTTAATATATTTAACGTAATATCTTCCCAATAGGAACTTCTTTCCGTCATACTGCCAGTTAAGTAAACGGTTTCTCTAAAACTATCCCCGGTAATATCTCCTCTTTTTTTGTCGATAACCGTTTGACCGTTCGTTCTAGCATGTGTTAAACGACTTAAGACTTGCTGTTTTTTATCTAATAATTGCTCTTTTGATGGGTATGGTGAACGAAACGATAGAGCTTTATCAATAGAAGTCAAATTCTGCTCCAAGTTGCCAGCTTTCCGCTGTGCATCCGATAAATAATACCAGTAATAGGAAAAGTCATTTGTTTGCAATAGTTTTTCGTAGTAATCTGCCACTTTTTTAAAATAATATGGATAAACATCTTTCGCTTGTATTAGTTCTCCTTCGCTAAAGCGATAAACATCTACTTTATAAGCATCTCCAGTATCATGTATCCAGATAGCAAGTTCGTATTGCCCATCTTTTCCGTAATGATCAGGCATATCTTCTACTTCCAATTTACTGTAAACTAAATTATTTGTTGGCAATCTTATAATTCCACCGTTTGTCCATTGTAATAAGTCCAGTTGCGCGCGCATGTTGTCTATCTGCCAACCGACAATCAATGTATTCACCCAGTTTTCTGTAATTGGTGCTACTCTTAAGTCGGAAATACCAGTTCCTTTTCCTTCGATATGTTTTAAAGGTAGCCACTGATTATCATGTTTTTTTAACAGTACAATATAGTTCTGTTCTTCGTACCTATATGCGCCAATTAGTTCATCCAATTGATCCCCGTCAATATCGGCAAGCAGTATTGCCGCTCTTTTTTGGGGTTGTTGCAATTCTAGAATGGTAGCCCCAAGCGGCAAAAAGTTCTGTAGCGTATTTATATAATCGCCCATTGTACCCCCCATTTACATTCATTATTAACTATCATATGCGGGTAAACGTACGTTTTAATCATATTTTATAAAGTTTATGTTGTATGCTCATTCCATACAAAAAAAGATGCCAAAGAGATATATTCTCTTTAGCATCTAATTCATCTCACTTTAATTTGATTCTACAGGTTTTTCTACAGATAACTTTTCGGATGTTTCTGGTGTTTCCGGAATTTCTTCGACTGATGGTTGTTCTGATGGTGCAGCTACATTGATGTACAGTTTACCTGCAGCTTTTTGGCGCGTCTCGTTATTAAAGCTATCTACCACTTTAACTTCGAGAACTGCTCCATTCGCTACGGTTTCAGCTGGTACAGTCCAATACCCAACGTAATGTCCATCTGCTTGTTCCATCATTGGTAATTCAGTCGCATTTTGAACTTGACCACCTAGATTTGTTAGCGGCATATGAATAACGAATGTCGCTTTCAATCCAGGTGCACTATCAAATTCAATTTTTACGCTTTTACCCGTTGCTAAATATAAGTCTTCAGCCGGTATTAGATTTTCAATAGCAGGTGCATCATATTGTGCTGTTACCGTGACTTTTTGGGATACACTATTGTTTGCTTTATCTTTAGCGACCACTTTAATTTCATTTGCGCCGTTTTCCAGAAGAACACGTTTAGAGTACTTGCCATCAACTACTGCCGCATTCTGTCCATTAACTTTTACAGTGTCAAGGTTTACATCCACTATAGTTCCTTCAACCGTTACTGATTCACGATTTGTTTTTTCTCCATCTTTGGGGCTGTCGATTGTAAGTTTAGGTTTCAATGTGTCTAGTATAACGCTAATAGGAGTAGATTCGCCTGTTACACGACCATCAAGAATGGAAACCGCTGTAAATTCATTTAATCCTTCTGTTAATTCAGTTGGAATTGCAAATTTACCATCTTCTCCTACAATAACTGAACCTGCAATTTCACCGTTTTGTTTCAACTCAATCGTAGTTGTCGGTGATGCAGTTCCTTCTACTGTAATCGATTTTTCACTTGTTACAGTATTCGCTGCCGGTGTAGTAATAACCGGACCATGAACTTCATAACTCACACGAGCACGAATCATGTAGTTCCCTTCAGCTACTGGTGATGGTGACCAAGCACCAGAAACCCCTTGGTAACTTCTACCTGCGTTTGTCCCGTTCTCATCTGTTGCAAGGCCTGGAGTGTTTGGATTTGCAAACGTTTGGCGGTATACCATGAAGAAATCACCGTTTACAATAATATTGTGATCGGTTAAATCTACAACCGTCCACTCACCATTACGCAGTGCTGTTGCATCGATTGGACCAGCAAGCTTCTTACCTGGAGTCCCGTCAGTTCCTGTTGCATCCCACACTTCTACAGCAAACGCTGTTCCACCAGGTACCGGCCATTCAGTATCCCAAAAACGGAATACGCCATCCGTTACAATACCATTTTCTTTCCCTTCAGGTAGTGACATTTTTACTGCCCAGGCATTGCCAGCAGCGTTGAAAGCACGTGCATTTTCAGCAGTACCATCGTCGTAACCGATTTCTCCACCTGGATATGTGTAAAATGGCTCAAGCGCAATATTTTGTGTGATTGCTTCTGAACCAATTGTAATATCCACTTCTTGGCTATGATAGCCACGTGCAATTACCTTTAGTGTGTAATCACCTTCATATGCAGTAAGTGAATAATTACCCGCCGCGTCTGTTTCAACTGGTGTGACATTCGCATCTTCCACGAGTAAAAGGGTTGCTCCCCCTATCCCTTCACCTGTCGATTGATCAGTAATTACACCACTCACTGCATTTTGTGCAACTTCATCTAAAGTGAAATTCGCAGTTGATGTTCCATCTGCTTCAATGGAAACGGATTGCTCTTCAGAGGTAAATCCATATGCTTCCGCCTTTACTGTGAATGTTCCTGCACCATGAGTCAGTGAATAAGAACCGTCAGCAGGGTTTGTATAAACCGAACGTCCTGATTCAAGCACACTCACTTGAGCACCTAATGGTAAAAGTGTAGGATTCGCAGTTTTTTCTACTACTGGTGGTGCTTCTTTAACTGGTAATACAGGACGGATTGTCGTTGGATCAATATCTTCTTTTTTAGCCAGTTTATCTTGGCCATTTCCGATATTAATTTTTTCAACCTTATTAGTTCCATTATCTACATTGTTGTTATTTTTTCCTTTAGCAACTTTGCCTGTTTGTGAAACATCAGCAAGTCCAACGTCATCGATATACCATCCTTCTCTTACAACGCTTCCATCAGAAAAGGCGTTAAAACCGATATAGATACGTTGACCAGCATATGCTGATAGATCCACTTCCGCATCGATCCAACCATTTGATGCACCTTGAATCATCAGTAATTGTGTCCACTCTACTTGATCAGTTGAAACGAACACATGACCATAATCCCAAGCTCTTCCGGTTGAAGATTGCTCAAAGTTATGCCATTGTTTGAACTGTAAATAGGAGTTCCCTTCCGGCAAATCAACTGGAGGCATTACTAATGTAGCATTCATTCTGCTATCATAATTGCCCGCTAAGTTTGTAGCATACACTTTTTCACCAGATGCAGCATTTCCAGGACCTGATGTTGGTACGCCCCATTCCCAGCTGTTTGCATCCCCAAAAGAATGCCAGCCAACAGGTTGTGCTTCAAAGTCTTCTGAGTAGCCAACTGAAATTCCTGGCTTCACTTCTACAACGTATTCTTCACTATTTACTTCGTTATTTCCGAAATCATTGATTGTCCATTTGTACGTAAATGCGTCACCCGTGATGATGTCACCTGGAATTACTACGCCGTACTCTCCAGATTTATAATCACCAGATTTATGTCCGGCTTCGATTGCATGCCAAGCACCATTTGCATCTTTATAATTTAATACGACTGATGAAACACTGATATTATCACTAACTGCAACTGTCAATTCTAAATCCATTCCTGCATACGTTTCACTAGGTGCCGAATGTTCATATACCGGCGCTTCGTTATCGTCGCCTTGTTGCGTTACTTGACCTTTTAGTGTCCCAAGTCCAGTAGCGATAGAAGATACCGCTTCATAAGCATCAACTAATCCGTATCCATAGCCATGATTAGGAGTTGTTGGATACTGCGTGTCAGTCAACGGATTTGCTGTATTAAGAAGAATTTCTTCCATTTCATCAACTGTCAAATTTGCGTTCACTTGGCGAAGAAGTGCTGCCACGCCTGATACAGCAGGACCTGCCATAGATGTACCGTTCCAACCACCTTCATAATTACCACCCGGTACGGATGAACGAATGTTCACGCCTGGTGCTGAGATATCTGGCTTAGTTTCAGCGTATGGTGAAGGGCCGCGGAGTGAGAAACTTCCCACTTTGTTATTGATGTCAGTTGCACCAGTTGCAAATGACTCAGGATAATTTGCAGGTGCTGCAACCGATCCTGCTCCACCAGGGTTAGTAAGCGTTGTGTTTCCAGCAGAGAACTCAGGGAAAATTTCTGCCGCACGCCAATTTATTACAACTTCACGGTACCACTCATCAAGACCAGGACCGCCTCCCCAAGAGTTATTCACAACATCCGGGGCCATGTCGACGCGTGCATTTCCGTTTGCGTCTGTCGGTGCTAAAATCCATTGTGCCGCTTCTAGTAAGTCAGCGTCTGTCCCACCGTTTGCCGAGAATGCTTTTACTGCAATATATTTAGCACCAGGAGCAACACCAATTTGGTTCGTATCATTTGGTTCGCTACCAACCATCGTTCCTGTTACATGCGTTCCGTGATCAATATCATCATATGGAGTAGCCCGTCCAGCTGTCGCATCAAACCAGTTAAAATCGTGGGTAACTTGTCCAGTCGCTTTATTGTAGCCTCTATATTTTTCTTTTAAAGCTGGGTGATCCCACTGGACACCAGTATCAATGCTTGCTACAACTGTTCCCGTTCCGTCAACGCCCATTGCCCAGACATCTGGTGCTTTAACACGCTCCACATTCCACTCAATATTTGCTATTTCCGCTTTAGGAACAACGGCATTTTCTGTTTTCGTCGTAAATAATTGACGGGTTTCATTCGGTAAAACCTTTTCGACCTCAGGGAACGTAGCGATTTTTTCAGCAACCTCTTTCGTTGCCGTTACAGCCATCCCATTTACGATGTAATACGATGTTATGTCTTTAGCATTCCCTTTAGCCGCTTCCAGTTCTAAGAATTGCTTTACTGATTGTTGTGATTCAAGAGAAGTTGTCTTTAATTCGGATACAACAGCAGAGCGCTGAATGAGCTTCGTATTGTGCGCAGATAAATTTGCATCTTCTGCACTTTTGCGAGCTTCAGCTGCTATCGCTTCTGCATCCGTTTTTTCTTTGAATTTGATAAGGAATGTTACCTTTTCATCTTCTTTGAAATTTTCCAGTAATCGGCTACTCAACTTTTCAGTCACAGAAATTGTTTGTGAGCTAGCTTCTCTGAAAGATTGGTGAAGCTTATTCGTTGTTTCTGCACTAACAACATTGGGTGCAACTAGCGTAAACGTCATTAGTAAACTAGCCGCAATACTTAGTGCTTTGTTTGAACTACTTTTCCTCCCCATCTTCTTTCCTCCTTTGAATTTTCCAACGATTTTAGTACCTAGCGAAAATCTGATAGCCTTTTTTTGGAACGCTTAAAAAAAGCCATACAAAAACACCTTCGCCTCCTTTCCCAAATAGTCATTTAGGTAAACAGAATCAATGGTGTCATTCATGGATCTCTAGTTGTGATTACAAGTATAGAGGAGTTGATATCCAAATTTTGTCTAGTCATGTCGAATTATACCTGAATTTTCAAAATTAATAGTTAATTACTATTTTACAACTTTTAATGAGTAGGTATAAGGTCTATAAAATCAAATAACCGGGATAAGTATAAATTGCATAGAATTATTGGTATAACTGGTTTCATAAAGAAATTCAGCTTTATGTTAAGCTGGCTCATTTTTGTAACTTTTTTGAAAAATAATTATTTAGGCCTACCAAACTGAAAAAGGGTAATTAGTCTATCCGACTTTCGTTTAGTATAACGTTCTTTTAAGACTATTTATTTGTTATATTCATGAACTAGATAGCGACTTTAAACTTCAAAACCAATTAATACTATGTACTTTTTACTATTACTAATTGATCGTGTTTTGATAAAGGGAATTATTAACGAGCTAGGTAATTTACGTGAAAGACATGAAAATGAATAATTATCACCAGACAAATAATAAACCACGCTTAACCTAGGTCTTTCTCATTTGTGTATAATACATCTAATGATATGTTTTTAAATTTAGAGGTGAGTACATGCATCCGTATGAAAAAAAACAAGAGATTAAACAGGAAGACGAAGATCTTAATGAGGAAATAGTAAATGAAGAATTCCTCCAATTTGTGTTAGAGGCACAACAAGAAGCACTGGCTAAGGAAGCACAAAATAAGAACAATCCTAAACCGAGACATCGCTTTCCTAGATGGATTTTTTGGATAATGGCCAATGTTTTATTCGTCAATACATTTGCAGTGATCTTTCAAATATATTCCATCCCAGCAATTGAATTTATAAAAACTTCTGCAAGATTATCAGCCCAAGAGGATATTGCACTATATAAAAAGTCAGTTGTCATCGTATTAACGGATGATAGCAAAGGAACCGGATTTTCAATAGCTAGCGGCGGGACAATTTTAACAAATTACCATGTCATCGAAGGAAATGATACTGTAACTGTTGGTTTCCCAGAGGACGGTCGTTTTAAAGCAAATGTTGTCCATACATATCCTTCAATAGACATTGCTGTACTAGAAATTGATGGAGAAAAGTTGCCTCATCTTGACCTTGCTCAACAGCCAACTTATGAGGTAGGGAATCCTATTACGTTTATCGGGAATCCTTTGAGCTTCACTGGCATTGCAAACGAAGGTAAAATTATTGATTACTATCAGCTTAGTGATTGGGATGTACCTGTTATGATGATGGAAGCACCGGTTTATCGAGGAAATAGTGGCAGCCCTGTCTTAGATAATAAGGGTCAAGTAATTGGCGTCGTATTTGCCACCATGGACCATAAAGAGCATGGAAGAGTCGGTCTCTTTGTGCCGATTGAAGAGTATTACAAAGAAAATACTTCTTTAGATTAAATAAAAACGCAGGTAGAAAATGGCCTATTTTCTACCTGCGCATTCATTTATGACGAATATTTTTCTCTCCACTTCAAACGCTCTTTTTCATTCAACATGTTTTCCAATACTTCATCCCATCTTTCAAGTAATGTATTCCAAACACGGGCATAGAAAATATTCTCCTCTTTATTATGAAGAATAAACTCAAAACATGGAATATCATCGACATACAGATCTGTCGTCGACTGAATCTCGGATATAACTACTTGTTCATCCCCTTCAGCCGTTTCTACACCCTTAGTTTGAAGTGCATCGATCACTTGCTCATTCTCAAAATAAAGTTCTTCATCCAAATAGCCTTCTTTTACATATCGAAAAGTAGGAAGCTCGGCCTCTCCGTTCATGGCAGGTTTAATATCCCCGGATAAAAACGCTTGGTGACTAGTACTGTATAGAACAATCTGTGAAACCATTTCTTGTTCCTCTTCAAAAATTCCATCTTCAAGCTGTTGATTTCCCTTAGATGTTAAAGCAAATAAACCATCTTTTTTCTCTATTAAACGAGTTCTGCCCATAATATTGATTAAATCCTCTACGAAAAGTTGCTCTACAAGTAATAGCTCACTTAATTGCGCTGCTTCTGTGATTTCTGCTTTTTGAAATGCAATGAGCATCATTTTCATGAGGACATCCATTTTGGTCCTTTTCACAGGCTTGTAGGCAACTTCTATAGAATGAATCGGCAAACTCCATCTAGATGAATGCAAGATTTTTATTTTATTGTTTTGTTGTAGTTCATTTTTTAAGCGTTTCTCTAAGTTTTGCATATGATATATACCCTCTATACTACTTTTTCTTTTGGCCACGCTGGTCTCGGTAACCATTCTGTTTTTTGACGGTATGAAGCAATCGACTATACATATCTCTAGAATCTTTTTGCTTGGCACGTGTAGTGAACATATTTGCACTTCCGACTAATACGAGCAATTCTCTCGCTCGGGATAGCGCTACATTCAGTCGTCTATAGTCATTGGCAAATCCGATATCGCCACTCTTGTCTTGATTGTTGCGGACCATACTTAAGATGATGACATCCATTTCCATTCCCTGGAACTTATCTACTGTTCCTGTTCGGAAGTTTAAATGTTGAAAGTTTGTTTCTTGTTGTATTAAACGGTCAATTCGTTTTACTTGTTCTCCGTAAAAACTAATAACCCCAATACTTTTACTTTCGTCTTTTGCAAGTCTGCCTTCGTTTTTAGCAATCTCAGTCGCTCGATTTAAGTCCATTAAAACATCTTTTATCGCATCGAGCTCAGCCTGGTTAAAACGGCTTTTCCCATTTTTCATTCGTTCTTCAAAATACTGCTTTTCGTTTGGCATATCTAGCCATAACAGATGATCTTGCCGTTTTACATAATGCGAATCAAGTGAATGATCACGCATTGCATCCGAGTCTACTAAACCACATTGCAGGCGATAATTTTCTTCCTCATAAAATGGGGTAATGGTTTCCATAATGTTGGCATGCATTCGATATTGAATAGCTAGCATTGTTTTATTTGTCTYTGGTAAGTTTTTAAATAGTCGTTCAAACAAGGACTCTTTCAAAAGCTTCTTCAATTCATCTTTTTCTTCAAAGCTGTCACTTTCCTCTAAAATAGCTTGAAGTGTTTCTTCCAATGTATCTTCTCCAACAAGTGGAGGTAGTTGATGGTGATCTCCCACTAAAATGATTTTCTTTCCTTTTAACATTGGGAGTAATAGCTCTGGTGGTGTCGCTTTTGATACTTCATCGATAATAACAACATCAAAAGTAGGATAATTGTCCATAAACTCTTTCCGAGCAGATGCTACACATGTTGTTCCAATAACATTTGCATGACGTACATACAGTTTTCGTATCTCATCTAAGTCATGGTCATTTGCTTCTGAAAGCAGTGTAAACCATTCCCTTTGAAGTGACTGGTCTATTGGTAGACGATCTTTCGCTTGCTGTGTAGTCCTTATCTTTTCTTCCAATTCAGCAATTTCTACTAAGGCTTTTTCACGTGCTTCTTCAGGGTTTTGTCGTAACAACTCTTCTAATGATTTTAATTGTTTTTCTTGCTCTATTCCTTCCGAATTCACTTGTTTCGTTTCTTGCTTATTCTGTTCTAGTTGCTTTAAGACTTCCTCTAGCCGTTCGCTTGAAACTTTGAGTTCGTTCTTTTTCACTTCATGTTGAGCAGTATTTTGTGCAAGTGTGTCTTTAATTTTATTGCATTTTATAATGGCGTTTTCTTTTTCTTCCAATTGTAATTTTAACTGTTGTAAATCGGAAGTATTATTTAAAGTGCCTATTTGGCTGTGTAGTTCGGCCACTTTTCTTTGCAATTGTTGCAGTTCATCATTTTGGAGAATTCCTTTGTTTTTCCATTCACTCTGCAATTGTTGGGCCATTTGTTTATCTTGATTTACCTGTTCCAAAAGTTCTGCTTTAATCGAAATGAATAAGTTCGCCGAATCAGATTTAGCTTTTTGTAAGATGGCTCCTTGTTTCCAAACGAATTTCTTTCTTACATTTAAGCCTTCTAAATAGACCTCTAACCGCTCGATATTAGCTGATCCTGATGTTAACAGGCGTTTCATACTGTCAATGAACTGATGAATTTCTTTCACAGAATACGTTGAGTCAAATATTACTCCACTACTATTTACATGGCTTTTTACAGTCTCAAGCGATACATGATTCTTTTTTAATAAACCTTCTATGTATCCAATAGCAGATAGTAGTCGTTTATTTAACTCGTCCCATTCAGCAAAAGAGATGATGGTTTCAATTAGGTTGTCCAAATTAGTTATTTGCTTCTCTAACATATAGGAAGGAGTGATTTCAAAGTCGCTCATACGAGTTTTGAGCAAATCGATTTTAGAAATGGAATGTAGTTCACTTGAAAATTGCTCCAAACGACTAGCTTTAGATTGTGCATCTTGATATGCGTTTCTCGTTTCTATTAATAACCCCTCTACATTCCTACTGTCTTGTAGTGCATGTTGGTAGATTATTAGTTTGTTTGTTTGGTCTATTTCTAATCGAAGCTGTTCTATCTTTTCTTGTAACTCTTCCATTGTAGGATTAGCCTTGCTGAATTGTTCCATCTGTTCGATGTCGTTTGAGCATTCATCGGTTATTTGTTTCAAATGGGCATAATTTTTTTCTAGTTCATCCCGGTTTTTTTTTAGTAGAATTAAACGTTTTTTCAGCTCTTTAATTTCCTTCATTCTTTCTTCGAATTCCATTTTAGCCAGTTGTTTTCGTTCTATTTTCTCTTTTAGCAGTTCTACTTGCTGTCCAAGGGTTACGGTTTGTTCCTTATAAAGGGTGATTTCGTCTATTAATTGTTTCTCTTTTATTGGATGGCTACTAATTTCTTCTTGCAAAGCTTTCAATGTTTGGTCTTTCCAATACCCACCAACATTTTCTTCGATAAATCTTTTTCCTTCTTCTTCAATGCTTTCCGTTCGGCCAAACCGTAATATGCGGATGTCCTTATTGGAAAGTAGTCGACTTAGTGCATTATCAACGGCAAGATTTGATTGGGAGGCGACTAGCGTTCTAAGTCCTGCTTTTGCATTTTGCTGGCAAATTTCAGAAATAACGGTAGTTTTCCCTGTTCCCGGTGGACCTTGGATGACATATAAATCCTCTGCAGACATTGCACCAATCACTGCTTCTTGTTGAAACTCATTTAACTGATTATGAAATTCTAGTTTCTTTTGCTTAGTTGCTACTTGTATGGTTGGACGTTTTTCAAATAGAATTGTCTCTAAATTAGCATTTGCAGCAAGACCGTTTTGTAAATCTTCAAATCCTTTTCGAAGTCTTCGGATTTGGCTCAATGTGGAAAAGTTGCTAAACACCGCTTCCTTCCATTTGGGGTGCCACTGATTTCGTCTTGCCATTTCTTGAAATCTAGGTTTCAGCTCAATCTCTATTGTTTTCTTTACACGATCTACTTTTAACACTTCTCCTATATCATTTTGAAACCCTTTTATGGAGGTGCTAAGTCCTTTTAATTTATTCCACTCATTTTCTTTCACATTACTCCCGATGAGCGTTAGTCTAGTGAAGTCTTCATTGAATACAAATTTGGAACAGGCTGCCCTTATGTCCGCAATATCGGCGTTTCGTTCTTGTATTTTCAAATAGCCTTCCCAACTAGAAATTCTTTTTTTCACATACTCTGATCTTTCTTCTGCTACGGGTAATTCTCGTATGCTAGTGTGTAATTGAATCGGCATTCCTGCTCCATTATTACGAGCAGTAACAAATTGCAAATCCACAGAAAGACGTCTATTTGTCTTTACCGGAACTCTTGTCCCCCGTACATAAAAGCCAGTTGCTAGTAATCCGTCGTTTTGCAGTACACACTCCATAACTCCTACCCGACCTTCTATTTTTTCAGTTAAAGCATCGTTCGAAACATTATCGAAGTAAAGTGAAACTGGCGTATTTCCATGGGCATTTACTGTACGTTTTTCTATATGCACTTTAAATGATGGTTGCATTCTAAAAAAGGCATGTTCATCAGCTGCCCATTCCTGGATTCCACTGCGTGCTTTATTCGTCACCACTAGATTACAGCGCATTGTTGTTACTGGGATTGACACTTGTCTCATGTACATGCCCCCTTTCTATAAGGTTGAGTGATTAACAAAACAAAAGAGTACCCATCTCGATTTATAAAAAATCGGGTACTCTGCATTACTTTTATTATACCCCTAAATGAGCAAAAAAGAACTGACAATACAGTGAAAACGAATGAACCTAAACACCTTACTCAACTAGCTATTAGTAGAATAATATTAAATTTGTACATTTTGTGAATTTTTAGTTGCTATCCTATTAATATTTTAATATCATTAATTTACATCACAGAACAGAATATTCAGAAATAACTTTCACTTTATAGGGGGAATGAAAAATGGCAAAAAAACTGGAAAGCGATTTCAGTCCGACGGCTACTCAGAAGGATAAAACTTTTCCAGCACCGAATTATGCAGCAATTGCAGAAAGCCCAGAGTTCAAATCATTAAAAACGAAAAAAAGAAAATTTATTTTACCAATCGCAATCTTTTTTCTATTATGCTATATCACGTTACCAATTTTGACTTCTTATACTACGATATTAAATACAAACGCATTTGGGGATGTGGCGTGGGTATGGGTATACTCCATCGCATTATTCATTATGACATGGACATTATGTATGATTTACGTCCGCA
The DNA here is from genome assembly GCF_056396485.1 of Psychrobacillus sp. 05T411. Lineage (NCBI taxonomy): Bacteria > Bacillati > Bacillota > Bacilli > Caryophanales > Bacillaceae > Psychrobacillus > Psychrobacillus sp. 05T411. The sequence goes on from NZ_JBFTLO010000005.1 coordinate 68,660, forward strand.
AGGCAAATGGATTTGACCGAGATGCAGATGAGATTTTTGAAAAGGAAAAGGCTGGTGGCTATGAATGAATGCAATAGGATTATCGTTCTTTGTAGGAATTGTCGCACTAACATTATTCGTAACATATCTCGCTTCTAAACGAACAAATTCTGCAAGTGAGTTTTATACAGCCGGCGGTGGTTTATCCGGTTGGCAAAACGGAATTGCTATTGCGGGAGACTATTTATCGGCTGCATCATTCTTGGGAATAGCCGGAGCTATTGCACTTTTTGGGTTCGATGGATTCTTTTATAGTATTGGTTATTTAGTAGCTTACTTAGTTGTGTTATATATTGTTGCAGAGCCACTTCGAAACTTAGGTCGCTATACGTTAGCTGATATGATTATGGCCCGTTTTGACCAAAAGAAGATTCGTGCTGCTGCCGCTGTTAGTACATTAACAATTGTTTTATTTTATATGATTGCACAGCTTGTTGGTGCAGGCGCACTTATTCAACTTTTATTAGGAATCGATTATTGGATCGCCGTTTTACTTGTTGGTATTATGATGACCATCTACGTACTATGGGGTGGAATGGCTGCCACTAGTTGGGTACAAATTATTAAAGCCGTTTTATTAATGGTTGGTACTGTCATTATCTCATTCCTTGTATTGTGGAAATTCAACTTTAATATTTTTGGTATGTTTACAGAAATGAAATCTGCAACAGCCCATGGTGAAGCATACTTACATCCTGGTGTAAAATATACAAATGGGTTGGATACAATCTCCATGATGATTGCATTAGTATTAGGTACTGCTGGTTTACCTCATATTTTAATGCGTTTCTTTACGGTAAAAGATGCAAAGACCGCTCGAAGTTCTGTTGTGTTTGCAACATGGATTGTTGGAGCATTCTATATACTAACTATTTTCCTTGGATTTGGTGCAGCTGCATTCGTAGGCTCCGAAACAATTATTGCAGCAAATCCTGCCGGTAATATGGCAGCGCCTCTCCTTGCACAAGCTTTAGGTGGAGACTTGCTTATGTCATTCGTTTCGGCCGTTGCATTTGCTACAATCCTAGCTGTTGTAGCTGGACTAGTGTTATCAGGTGCTTCTGCATTTGCACATGATTTGTATGGGCAAATTATCAAAAAAGGTAAAGTAACTGAAAAAGAACAAATGAATGCAGCTCGCCTTGCTTCGGTTGGAGTTTCTGTAGTCTCTATTCTTTTAGCTTTAGGTGCACAAACAATGAACGTCGCGTTCTTAGTTTCTCTCGCTTTCTGTATTGCAGCAAGTGCTAATTTACCAGTAATCATTTATACGATCTATTGGAAAAACTTTAATACAACAGGTGCTTTATCTGCGATTATTACTGGGCTTGTAACTGCACTCGTTCTCGTATTATTGAGCCCAAACGTATGGGCTGCCGATGGTTCCTTATTCTTTACGGGAGAAGCATTATTCCCATTAACGAATCCTGCCATTATATCCGTTCCGGCTGGTTTTGTTGCTGGCTGGGTAGGCACTTTAGTTGGAGCACGGGCAGATTTGAAAAAGTATGCGGAAGTGGATGTTAAGGCGAATATTGGGTTGAAATAAGCGAAAGCGAAGGGTTTACATAGCCCTTCGCTTTTATTTTAACTATGAACTTTAGTCCACATATGTAGATTAATTTGTTTATACCACAATTTCTCTGTCCTCTTTAATCCCTTAGTTGATAAGAAATAGTCTTGTAATCTAGATAATCATCTATCCCGTGATTACTACCTTCGCGTCCTAGCCCACTTTCTTTTATTCCACCAAATGGAGCTTGTACAACAAACGGATATGGATCATTAACTCCAACCATGCCATATTCAAGCTGCTCCGCCACTCTATGACTTCTCGTTAGGTCATTTGTATAAAAATATGACGCTAAACCGAACTCAATATTATTAGCCTTTTGAATAACTTCTTCCTCAGTCGTAAATTTAATAAGAGGAGCAATCGGGCCAAATGTTTCCTCAAAAGTAATAATCATCTCTTCAGTTACGTTCCCAAGAACTGTTGGTGGATAAAAGCTTCCATTTTCATAAAGTGAGCCTTCTAACTTTTCATTTACACATAGTAAAGTTGCACCTTTGTTCAGTGCGTCCTCTACCTGAGCTGCAACTTTCTTTACTGCATCTTGATTAACTAGAGGACCGATATTAGTATTTTCATCAAGTCCGTTTCCAACAATTAATTGCTGGCATTTTTCTGAGAATTTCGAAGCAAATTCTTCGTAAATACTTTCCTGAACATAGATTCTATTTGCACAAACGCATTGCTGTCCAGCAGAGCTAAACTTACTTTTAATTGCCCCATCTACAGCTAGATCTATGTCTGCATCATCAAATACAATAAACGGTGCATGGCCGCCTAATTCCATTGATACTCGCTTAATCGTATCAGCAGATTTTCTAATCAATATTTTCCCTACATTAGTTGATCCAGTAAACGTAATCTTCCGTACTTTTTTACTGTCCATCAAAGTACCAACTATTTCATCCGAACTACCATTTACCAAGTTAACTACACCTTTAGGAAAACCAACTTCGTCAAATATTTTAAATAATTCTAATGAAGAAAGAGGTGCTTCCCTTGATGGTCGTAAAATGGCTGTACAACCTACAGCAAGTGCCGGACCTAACTTTCTTGCTCCCATAGATAATGGGAAATTCCAAGGAGTAATAGCTGCTACAACACCTACTGGTTGCTTAATAACTGAAATTCTTTTACTGCTACTAGATGCGGGAATAATTTCTCCATTCACTCTTCTAGCCTCTTCCGCAAACCATTTAAAATAGGCAATTGTACTATCTACTTCAGCCCTAGCATTAACAATAGCTTTCCCCATTTCTTTGGTAATTGTTTCAGCTAAATGTTCTTTTTTTTCGATTAAAAGCTGAACTACTTTTTGTAAGTACTCAGAACGTTGGTCTACGGTAAGTTTTGCCCATTTCGGAAATGCTTCCGATGCGGCCTGAATAGCTCGCTCTGTTTCCTTAGAACCAACTAAATCTACTTCGCCAACGATTGATTGGTCTAAAGGATTGCGGACTTCTAGCTGATTATTTGATTTAATCCATTCGCCATTAATATACATATCCATACCCCATTCTGTATAATATTTATATTAAATTAATACTTGTTGATAAATTGAAACGACTTCATTCAAGTTTGCTTTCCTTGGATTAAACGGAAAAGTTCCTACATCATCCATTGCATCTCTTGCTAATTCTTCAATCATTGAATGCGTAAAGTCTATTTTTAGATGACTAAACGTTGAAGGAATATTTAGTTGTGCATTGAACCTATGAACAACATTTGAAACATGATTCGCTGCCTCTTCATCACTTACATCATTAAGAGAAGGATCAAAAACCCTTGCTATTTCAGCAAACTTTTCTATATTAGTTACCTTATTAAACTCTAAAACATATGGCAAAATTATAGCATTTGCTATGCCATGTGGAACCCCATATCTAGCTGACATCGGATGTGAACAGGAATGCACTATGCCTAGTTTCCCGTAGTTAAAGGCAAATCCAGCTAATGTGCTGGCTAAATGCACCTGTGCGCGTGCCTCACGATCGTCGTTGTCCTTATAGCTAGATGGAAGATTCTTTACTAACATTTTAATAGCTTGTATTGAAAAAGCTTCAGAAAAAGGATTTGCTGCATTTGAAGTATAAGATTCAATTGCATGAACTAATGCGTCCATACCAGTAGAAGCAACAATATGCGCTGGTAAAGTATATGTTAAAGTTGGGTCGACCATCGCATATTGCGGTAGAATATGTGGTGATGCGATAATATATTTTCTTTTTGCTTGTGGGTCGGTAATAACGGACACAGGTGTAACTTCTGATCCTGTTCCAACAGTTGTTGGTATTGCAATAATAGTAGGACATTTCATCTGCAACGTTCTCTTTCCTCGCCTATAATCTAAAATATGTCCGCCATTACCAACGACTGCACTTACTCCTTTAGCGAAATCCATCGCACTTCCGCCACCCAATGCGATAATTAGTTCACACTTTCCTTCTATATAAGCTGTCATTCCTTTCATGACAGTTGCATCCAGTGGATTTGGCTCTACATCGGAAAATACTTCATGCGAAATACTATGTTCATCAAGTACATTAATAACCTTATCCAAAATACCAGAAGACACAATTCCTGGATCTGTGGCAATAAAAATCTTTGAATGCCCCTGCTCTTGGATAATTAGTGGTAAGTTTTTATTTACACAACCCTCACCAAAAATTAAATTCGTTGCCAATAAACTATTAAAGGTAGATGTGTGCAGTTTCAAATCACTCTTCCTTTCCTATTGATTATTTATATTCAATCAAATCTTGCTCTTTTAGCCATTGGACTAATGATTCTAAATCTTGATTATTTTGCTGTCGAATTTCTTTTTCAGGCAGTTCCCACCCATAAAATCCTTTACCTGTTTTAATACCGAGGTCACCGGCGGACACTTTTTCTTGGAGAAGTTTAGATGGTTCCTTTCGATTTTCTAGCTTGGCATATAAATAACTAGCCGCATTTAGATGGATATCTAGCCCATTTAAATCTCGTTGTGCTAAAGGCCCGTTTAATAACAAGCGTATACCTAAAGCATATTGCGCTACTAAGTCAATATCTTCAGCAGAAGCAATATCATTTTCTAATAACGAAATTGCTTCCCTTGCCATTGCATGTTGAAGTCTATTTCCAATAAAACCTGGTATGTCTTTATTGATAACAACTGGTATTTTACCCAATGCTTTTAACCAATCCGTTATTTCTTCAACTACTTGGGTCGAAGTATGATTTCCTTTTATTACTTCTACAATTGGTATTATATTTGCCGGCATGTAAAAATGCATGCCGACAAATCTACTTGGAAATGCTAATTCACTAGATAATCTATTAATTGGTATTCCAGAAGTATTTGTTGCTATAACAACTTCATTAGGTAATTGTCCTTCTAACTCTTTGTATAATTCCATTTTTAATCGTTCATTTTCAGGAATGGCTTCAACGATAAGTGATACATCATCTAATTGTTGAAGACCAGTTTGAAGTACTAATCTTGAGCATTCATCCTCTGACCAATTTTGCTTTATAAACAACTCAATTCTTTCAAGACTATCTGGCTCTTTATCTATTAAAACAACTTGGCATTTCTTTGCAACGAAAAACTTAGCAATATCCAAACCCATCGTACCAGCACCCACAACTGCTAATCTTTTAAAAGTACTCATCCTCTTCATTCCTACCATCCTTCCAATATTAAGACCTTACTTTTATTCCAATAATGATGGTAACCAAGTAGATAAAATCGGAACATATGTAATGATGAGTACATCTAAAATCAATATTAAAATAAGTGGGATTGCATATCGGGCAATTCGCATAATACTAATATTGGTTAACTTGGAGACAACAAATAAATCAATTCCAACAGGAGGCGTTACTAATCCAATAGCTAAGTTACACACCATAATAACCCCAAAATGGACAGGATCAATTCCTAAGTTAACTGCAGTACCAAGCAATAATGGAACTAAAATTAGTATTGCGGCACCGCCCTCTAAGAACATACCTGCAATGAATAATAAAACGTTAACAAGGAATAAGAACGCATATTTACTTGTAACCAATGATGAAATCGATTCGTAGATCATATCTGGAACACTATTAATACCAATGAAAAATCCAAACAAACCTGCTGCACCAATTACTAACATAATAACGGAACTATTTACTGCACTATCTTTTAACACTTTTCCTAATTGTGGTAGAGTTATATCTCGATATATAAATATACCTACAACTAGTGAATACACAACGGCTACTACCGAAGCTTCCGTCGGTGTGAATATGCCAGTGTAAATTCCACCCAAAACAATCAGTGGCATTAAGATTGCCAATACAGCTTCTTTAAAAGCTTTTAGTATACTTGGGAAACTCTGTTTTTCTTCCCCTACATAACCATTTCTTTTTGCAATAATAATTGCACTAACTAATAAAGAAAAAGTAATTAGCATCCCAGGAACAATCCCAGCTATAAATAGGTCACCTATAGATACCTCTGCTGCAACGCCATAAAGAATCATAGCAATACTCGGCGGTATAATAATCCCTAAAGCACCAGCTACTGCTTGATTGGCTGCGGCATACTCAATTTTGTAGCCTTTAGCGATCATCGCCGGTATTAAAATGGAACCAATCGCAGCAGTAGTTGCAGCCCCCGATCCAGAAATTGCAGCAAAAAACATAGACGTTACAATAGCAACCATAGCAAGTCCACCTGAGAAGTGACCTACTAGAGAACTAGCAAAATTAACAAGTCTTTTAGACATACTACCAATACCCATAATGTTTCCAGCTAATATAAAGAATGGAATGGCCATTAGCGGAAATGAATTTAGTGAAACAAAAATTCTCTGAGGAACAATTTCCATTGGAAGGGTTTCATGAAGGGATATCCCCAAAACCGTTGACAATCCTAGTGATATTGCTATAGGTACTCCTAAAAACATAAGTACAAATAATGAAACAAAGAATGCAATTAACACTTATTTTCCCTCCTTCCCAATGATTTCTTCCACTATACAAGCTAAAGAATTTAATAGAAGCAATACACCACCAAGTGGTAACGCTAAATAAATATACTTCATAGATACACCTAATCCTGGTGCAAATTGATTACTAAAACTTTGTGCCATAGAAGAACCGTATTTGATTAAAATGAGAAAAAATACTATCGATATAACATGGATAGTTATAACAACAACCTTTTTAGATAAATTTTCTACTTTTTCTAATAAGATTTCTACTGCAATTAATTCATTTTTTCTTAGAGCAATAGAAGAACCAATTAAAATCATGAAAATCATCAAAAACCTAGATAGTTCTTCTGACCAAGATAAAGAAGAACCTACAACAAAACGAGAAAACACTTGCCAGAAAATAATTGCTGTCATTACAGCTAATAAAAGAGTTAATAAATAACCCATTACTTTGTTTAATCGATCTATAAAGCGTAAGTAAGTTCTTAAAACGGATTCCACAATTCACCACACTCCTTATGTACTCATAAAATAACCTCATCTACTGCTAATTAAATCGATTTCATAATTCAGTTTCGGATTATGAAACTAACTAAAAAATTTACACAAAAAATCACATACTATAAATGTAAGTGCTTTCAATTTTTAATAAAACTAATACTTTACATTGACTAAAATCGATTTACCTATAAGCGAGATCAAAATAATTTAATCCCGCTTAGGTAAAAGTTAGAACGTTTTAATAAGGTGTATTGCGAATTTTGTCTATTAGGTCTTCGCCAAGCTTTGGTGCCCATTTAGTATAAACACTTTCTGCACTAGCTTTAAATGACTCTTTATCAGGAGATGTAATTGTAATTCCTTCTGATTTTAAAAATTCAAATGCCTCTTCAACTTTTTGTTTGTTAAATTCTCTACCTTTTACTTCTGCTACTTCTGCTGCTTTTAATACAGCTGTTTGCTGCTCTTCAGTTAATCGATCGAATGTTGCTGTACTTATTGAAATTGGTGCTGCACTAAAGCGATCTTCAATTTCTGCTACATACTCTTGTACTTCGTAAATTTTAGAAGACTTAATAGTAGCTGCGGAGTTCGAATGTCCATCAATTACACCTTGTTGTAACCCTGTAAAAACTTCTGTCCACGCCATCGGTGTTGGCTCTGCACCATATGCTTTCCATGTATCAATTTGAATTTCATTTTCTTGAACACGAATTTTCATTTTCTTAACGTCTTCTACGCTATTGATGCTATTATTTGAGGTAGTTGCTACGAAACCGTTTTCAACCCAGCCTAAAATCTTTACATTTGTAGCTGTTTCAAACTTTCCACTTAATTCGTCACCAATTGTCCCATCTAACACACTATACACATGCTCTGTATTATCAAACAGAAATGGCAAGTCAAAAATATTAAATTCTGGAACCCAATTCCCCATAGGACCCGCAGATTGAATAGCCATATCTACGGAACCTAGGCCCATTAACTCAAATACCTCACGTTCGCCACCAAGGGAGTTGTTCCCATGAATTTTTACTGTCATTTGACCATCTGTTAATGTTTCTAATTCTTCTTTGAATGCCGTTGCCGTCAACCCGAATTTTGCATCTTCAGGTTCTGGAATACTTAAATCTAATATTATTTGATCACCATCATTCCCTGCTTCCCCTTTGCCCTGTTCCTTAGCTTCCCCCTCTTCAGAACTACAACCTGCCATAAAACCAACCATTAGAACGATCAGTAAAACTAAAAATTTCTTCATCCATATCCCCCCGTGTTTTGTGAAATAAAAATTATATCTTCAAACAGATAAATCTGTCTTAAAATAACTTCTTTAGACTTCAATCTAACGTTTATAGCACATTTTAAAAACAATTACACACATACTTTTTGAAATAACCGGACTATCCACCAATGAAAAATATTGTAAAAAAGAAATAATGTCTGATAAAAATTTTCACTTCCATATAATAAGTGAAGTTATAAAATTCAATTTTTATTTTCAATTAATCAGCTAGACAAACTATTTTTTCTCAAGTAAATTCGTTGTCCCGCTTCAACAATATATTTTGTAGAAATTTCATATTTTTCCAACAAAGCTTCATTACTAGCAGATTCTGAATTACGATCTTTCACACCTACAAATTCAATAGGAGTTGGTGCATTTGCTGCTAATATTTCTGCTATCGCACCACCTAAACCTCCATAAACGCTATGTTCCTCTACAGTAACAATTGCTTTCGTTTTTACAGCCATTTCGATAATTAGTTCTTGATCGATTGGTTTTATTGAAGGTAAATGAACTACCGCAGATGATATATTGTTTTCTTTTAATATTTTCGCGGCTTCAATAGCGCGACTTGTCGCAGTTCCAGTAGAGATAATCGTTAAGTCCGTTCCCTCTTTTAGAACAACTCCTTTATTTGGCTCAAAAACGTACGAATCATCGAATAGGATAGGATAGTTATCTCGAGCCAATCGAATATATACTGGTCCATCATATTGATTTGCCCATTCCATCATTTTGGCTGTTTCAACTGAATCTGCTGGTGCTAAAACCGTCATATTAGCTAAACTTCTAAAGATCGCAATATCCTCTAACGCTTGATGTGTTTTTCCTGTTACCCCTGTCAACAATCCGCTATAAGCACCAATCATTTTTACATTTAATTTTGGTTGAGCAATTTGCACTTGTATTTGATCTAAAGCACGCTTTGACATGAATGCAGCAAAGGTAACTGCCCATGGCTGAAGTCCAGTTGTTGCTAGACCGGCAGCAACACTTAACATATTTTGTTCTGCTATCCCCATCTGTAAAAACTTTTGTGGACATTCTTTCGCTACCTTTTCAATTTTAGTTGAAGTAGCCAAATCTCCGTCCAATACAAAAACTCTAGGATCGTTTACAGCTAGCTGATAAAGTGTTTCGCTAAAACTATCACGCATTGATGCCGTTTTAAGTTGAGAAGCTTGCATTATAAGTCACCACTTTCGTCTAATTCTTTTAATGCCAATGATAATTCTTCGTCTGTAGGAATTCTAGAATGCCATAAATAATTATTTTCCATAAAACTAATTCCTTTACCTTTTACTGTATCTGCAATAAGTATCGTCGGTTTTTGTTTTACAGACTTCGCCTGTCTAAAGCCTTCCAAAATATCTTTAAATGAGTGCCCATCTATTCGAATAACATTCCAACCAAAGGACTCCCATTTTTCTTCTACCAAGTCATTTGGAACAGCTCTTTCGGTATTTGTTCCTACCCAACCAAATTGTTGAAGTTTATTGTAATCTAAAATTACTACAAGATTATCTAACTCGTATTTTGAGGCTATAAATGCGGCTTCCCATACTTGCCCTTCTTGGGACTCACCATCACCAATCATGCAATAAGTTCTAAATGATTGATCTTGTACTTTCGCACCTAGTGCCATTCCAACCGCTGCCGAAATACCTTGACCTAGAGATCCTGTCGACATTTCAATACCAGGTAAAACTTTCATATCTGGATGACCTTGTAATCTTGAATTTAAAGAGTCAAAAGTATATAGTTCCTTTTGATCAAGATAACCTTTTTCTGCTAGTACAGCATATAAACCTATAGCTGAATGTCCCTTTGACAAAACAAAACGATCACGATCAACTTTATATGGATCATTTGGTTCAACATTCATTTCTTTAAAGTAAAGCGCTGTTAATACATCAATTGCAGATAGTGGACCTCCAATGTGACCAGCACCTGCATGATGAACAACCTTTAATAAACTTTTTCGAGCAGCTTTTGATTTTTCTTCTAACAATGTACTGTTACTTGACATATAAATCCTCCTCATTATCTCTAAAGAAAGCGCTTAACCAAATTAGGAAAAAAATAAATTCCATTACACGTTGAATTTTTTTACATCCTATTCATTTATAAGCTCAACCTCAAATCTCAACTAAATATCATAAAATACTGATATGCTGCTGTTCTAGGTCAAATTCAGGCATAAAGATATCACCTTTAACTAATGGGTTAATATAATCTAGAAAGCCTTCTTTCATTTCCTTTTTTTGCTCGTCGTACCAATGTACCGGAACTTTTTTCTCAATTCCAACGACTTTACTTAAAGGAACGGAACTATATACAACCTTATATTCTAATGTATTTAATCTAGAAAGCGTAACCATTACGTTGTTTCCGTTATTTAGCGCTACTTGCCATGCTTCGTACCCTAAATTGTATGCTTCGTTCACATCTGTTAAAGAAATGTATCTAGAACTACTTCGTTGCCAGATACTCGTGTCTATACAGCGAGTTCCAATATTTAAATTGTTGTCAATTTCGTCTTTTAAAAACCAGGATACCCCGCCCAACTTTGGTCTATTTAAACTATCAAGTTGTAATGTTTTTGATATAATGAGCTCATCCTGCTCATCTCTAATTCCCTCTGAAACAATTAGTAAAGTATGATAATTATTATTATAATTATGCTCAATAGCTTCTAGACAATTACTCAAACTAAACGGGCTCTCTGGGATATATATTAATTGTTTGCAATTTGAAGACTTCTGTTCCGCTAGAGAGCATGAAGCTGCCAGCCATCCTGTATTACGTCCCATCGTTTCCATAATCGTCACCTTTTTAGGCGACTCATAACTGACGATATCCAACGTAATATCTTCCGTACATGCTACTAAGAATTTTGCAGCACTCGCATATCCAGGAGAGTGATCAATTCTATCCAAATCATTATCTATAGATTTAGGAACACCGATAGTACAAAGTGGATAATTTAGTTCCATTGCGTAGATACTTATTTGCTCCGCAATATACATAGATCCATTCCCACCTATATAAAAACAATGGGTAATATTAAACGTTTCAAATACTTCGATTATTTTATGCAGATGAAATTCCTCTATTTTCAGACGACATGTTCCTAGCATAGCACCGGGAGTATATTTAACTGTCCTTAGTTTTTCTTTTGTCAAAGTATCCAAACGTACTAAAGAATTGTTCAGTAACCCTTTCAATCCACCCTTTGCTCCAAAAATTTTCATATTTGGGTTATTAAATTCCAAAATTCCCTCTACAATCCCTACCAAAGAACTGTTTATAACAGCTGTCGGCCCTCCAGATTGGATGATAATAGCATTTCCATTTAAAATAATAATCACCTCCACTCAAGTTAAGCGCTTAACCTTCCTGCAAATTAATATAAATCAATTTTTCCGAATTTTCAACTATAATTTTAAATTTTTTTTACACTGTCCCTTTCAATTAATTCCGTTTTTAGAATAATCGTGTGATTTTGAGTATCCCCATCTATTGCACTCATAAGTAAATTCACTGCTTCATTTGCTATCTTTTTTTTAGGTTGAGCAATAGTTGTTAAAGCCGGATTAATGATTTGAGCTATGAGAGTATCATCAAACCCCATCACAGATATATCATCTGGAACAACTAATCCCATTTTTTGACTTGCTTTAATAGCTCCTATCGCCATCATATCATTACAAGCAAAAATGGCTGTAGGAGCTATTTTTGATTCTTGCATTATCTGGTGCAAGCTATCAATTCCTGCTTGAATGGTCGATTCCTTTGCATAATAAACTTCCGATGGAATGGGTAAATGATGATCTTTCATTGCATCCGAGTAACCTCTAAACCTTTCTCTATTACTCCAAATATCCCTAGCAATAATCGAAATTCTTTGATGTCCTTGTTGAATTAAAAATGAAGTTGCTTGATACCCTGCTTCATAATCATGAATGGCTACTAAATTGACTGGTACATCAGGATAATTTCTAGCTACAATTACGACCGGTACTTTCTCATCCATTAATTTTTGAACCGTTTCAAAATGTTCAAAACCTGAAGCTAAAATAAAGCCATCCACATTTTTTTGCATCAATAAGGAAATATACATATCCTCTTTTTCTTTTAAATAATCTGTGCTACAAATTACAACATTATAATCATATTCATTGGCTTTATCTTCTATGTATCTAGCCAACTCTGAAAAGAATGGATTTGCTAAATCCGGAAGGATAAACCCTATCGTTCGAGTATTTTTCCCCATTAAAGCAGAGGCAATTAAACTTGGTCTGTAATCCAATTCTCTAATGATATCGTTCACCTTTTTTTTAGTCTTATCGCTTATTCGACCGGTATTATTAATAACTTTGGATACCGTAGCAATTGAGACATTGGCTGCCTTAGCAACATCGTAAATATTGACTTTCATAACAATTCTCCTCATAGATTAGTTTTAAAGCTTACCCTCCGTTTCACAGTTTAGTTCATTTGTTGAGTAAACGTAAATAATCTTTCCCCATAAACTTCGTAGAATAAGTTTCTATCTCTAATAGTTAGCCATAATAACATATTATACAAGTCAATCTTGTTAACATTTCATTCTTACAAATATTTTCACATTGACTTTTTTTCTTTTTACTATCTATAATCTTAATTAATCAATATATTTTAAATATTCAGAGGAGGAACTATTAATGACTATAAAAGGACATATGATTATTAATGGCGAAGCAGTTACAACCATTGATCAAATTGACGTTATAAACCCCGCTACACAAGAAACGGTCGGTAGCATACCAAACGGCAATGAAAAAGAAGCCTTATTGGCTACGGACGCTGCCTTTGCAGCATTGGAATTTTGGTCTGCATTAACTGCTGGTCAACGTTCAGAATTATTATATAAATGGTTTCATTTAGTCGATCAGAACAAGGAAATTATTGGGGAAATTATGACGAAAGAACAAGGTAAACCATTAGCAGAAGCAATTGGTGAAGTCGATTATGCAAATAGCTTTATTTCCTGGTATGCAGAGGAAGGAAAACGTATTTATGGTCAAACACTTCCGTCTTCAAGTGTGGTTAAGCGCTTACTCGTAACAAAACAACCAGTTGGGGTGATTGCAGCTATTACGCCATGGAATTTTCCAGCTGCAATGATTACACGAAAAGTAGCGCCGGCACTAGCAGCAGGATGTACAGCAGTAATAAAACCAGCTTCTTTAACACCGTTAACTGCAATAAAACTAATTGAATTAGCACATGAAGCAGGTATCCCAAAAGGCGTACTTAATCTAGTAACTGGTAACTCAAGTGCAATCGTTGGTGAATGGATGAATGATAGTAGAATCCGTAAAATTACATTTACCGGTTCTACAGAAGTTGGAAAAAAGTTAATGGCTCAAGCTTCCCATAATGTAAAAAAATTATCATTAGAGCTTGGCGGGCACGCGCCTTTTATCGTTACAGAAAACGCAAATTTGAAATTAGCTGCTGAACATTTGATTAAATCGAAGTTTCGAAATGCTGGTCAAACATGCGTATGTGCTAATCGTATTTATGTTCACGAAAGTGTTGACCAAGAATTTACTAATATTTTTAAAGATGAAGTACAGAAGCTGAAAGTCGGTAATGGTATGGAAGAAGGTATCCATATTGGACCTTTAATTGACCAAAATGCAGTCGATAAAGTGAAATCCCAGTTAGCAGATGCTGTGAATAAAGGCGCTAAAATTATTACTGGTGGCGAAGAAATTACAAATTCAAACGGTTTCTTCTTAACGCCAACTGTCTTGGTTAATGTAACCGACGACATGGAATGTATGTATGAAGAAACATTTGGTCCCCTTGCCCCAATTACAACATATAAAACAGTAGATGAAGTGATTAGACGAGCAAATGATACGCCATTTGGTTTAGCTGCCTATGTATTTTCTGAAAAACTTTCCGAAGCAATCCATATTTCCGAGAAATTAGAATATGGAATTGTTGGACTAAATGATGGTGTACCTTCTACAGCACAAGCCCCATTTGGTGGATTTAAAGAAAGTGGATTAGGTCGTGAAGGTGGACTTTGGGGGATTGAGGAATTTTTAGAAGTAAAATTCATTTCAATTGGAATGGAATAAATAAACATTACTAGTCTTTTGGCGTGTCTTGTTAATGAGTGCCTTGTGGGTGCGGTATAGGAATAGTGCTTAACAAGTAGTGACCACAAAGATTTTCGCTGTTGGAGAAAATCCTTGTGGTCGCTTCATAAAGCCTCTTTAGTGCGTTTTATCCTTAAGTACCGGCATACCATCTACTTATAACTTCCTAAAAGATAAAAAAACATTTTACGAGGAGTGGATCTATATTAAAGCGCTACAAAAAACAAAACCAGGTGTTGGAAATATTGAAATTGTGACCATTGAAGAACCTGTATGTAAAACTGACCAAGTGAAAATAGAAGTTGCTTACACCGGAATTTGTGGAACAGATTTACATATATTTCATGATACATTTAAAAGTTATCCACCAGTCGTTTTAGGTCATGAATGTTCGGGAGTAGTAGTTGAAACTGGTCCTGATGTAACTAATGTGGTTGTCGGTGATCGTGTGGCAGTGTTGGGATCCACTCAGCGTACTTGCGGAACATGTATTCATTGTAAAACGGGTTATTATATGTTTTGTAAGCACYGCCGTGGCATGGGACATGGTGTAAATGGGAGTTTCACCAAATATTTAACAATAGAAGAACATGTTGTCTATAAATTACCTGACCATGTATCTCTTCAAGAAGGGGCATTAGCAGAACCTTTAGCTTGTGGAGTCCAAGCAATTGAAGAATTAACAGATATCAAGAGTGGCGATGTGGTCTTATTGTCTGGACCGGGTCCAATTGGGCTTATTTGTCTGTCTTTATTAGCTTTGAAGGGTTGCAAGATACTTGTTACAGGTACGGATGTTGATGTGCAACGTTTAGAAATTGCCCAGGAATTAGGAGCAGATAGAATTATTAATGTCCAACAAGAAAATTTATCAGAGATTGTTGCATTAGAAACAAATGGTTTAGGAGTAGACATTACGGTAGATTGCACGGGTGTTCCTATCGCGATCAATGAATGCTTTAAACAACTAAAAAATCGTGGAAAACATATCCAAGTCGGAATAGCCGGCCAAGCCTTTACGATGGATTACGATCTTATCTTATACAAACAATTACAAGTATATGGATCTCTCGCTCATTCTTATGAAACATGGGAAAGAGTAATAAAATTATACGAGCAAAATAAAATTAACTTGAAACCAATTATTACGCATACGATGCTTTTAGAAGAATGGGATTCTGCATTCCAACTATGTGAAGAAAAAAAATGCGGAAAGGTTCTACTTAAGTATGAAAATAAACCAATATTGGGGTGATATGAATTGAGCACGTTAGAAATGAAAGTCGCAAATTTAGTAGAAATATCTAAAGTGGAAGTTGGTTATGAAGAAATCCCATCTATCTCTCCTAATGAAGTATTAATAAAGATAAATGCCGTTGGTGTTTGCGGGTCTGATATTCATTATTATAAACACGGGCATATCGGAAAAAGAACCGTACAATACCCCCATATTCAAGGTCATGAATGTGCAGGAACTATAGTCAAAATTGGTAGCGAAGTAACTAAGTTTTCGATTGGTGATAGAGTCGCTGTGGAACCAGGTGTTCCATGTCGAATATGCGAAAAATGCAGAAGCGGGAAATATAACCTTTGTGATAAAGTAATATTTTTATCTACTCCTCCTTATAAGGGAGCATTGCGACAATATATCAGCCATCCAGAAGATTATGTATTTTTGATACCCGATTCTTTAACTTTTGAAGAGGCTACTTTAGCAGAACCCCTCTCTGTAGGTATTCATGCCTTAAATCGCGCAAACTTAAAACCTGGAATGAAAGTCTTAATAATGGGCATGGGACCAGTTGGGTTAATGGCAGTTGCAGCGACAAGTTATTTTAATGCAGAAGAAATAGCAGTAACAGATATTGTCAAACATAAGCTAGAAGTAGCAAAAAGTTTGGGGGCTACTCAAACGATTGAAGTAGCAAAACAAGAAATAGCAGAAGACTATTTTGATTTGGTACTTGAAACTTCGGGAGCAGAACAAGCGCTTGCCACAGCTATCACCTCTCTTAAAAAAGGCGGTAAATTAGTTAGCATTGGGTTTCCACACCAACAAAACGTTACGTTAGATTTAACGACTATGTTACAAAAGGAAATCGATTTGTTAACTGTTTATAGATATGCCAATACATTTCCGTTAGCCATAAATATATTAACTGAATTAAAAGATGTTATTGGAAATATTATTACATCTACTTATGTTCTTGATGATATTAGTGCTGCGATGGAAAAGGCTTGTGAAACACAATTAGATACAATAAAGGTTATTGTATACCCTCATCTACCTAAAGATGGGCGTTCATTATGAAAATATCAATCTCCATTAAAAGGAAGAGGTTTTTAAATGAAAACTTATAAAATCGCTACAATACCAGGTGACGGTATTGGAAAAGAAGTAGTACCTGAAGCAATGCGAGTACTGGATACTTTAGCGGAATTAGATGGTAATTTAAAATTCGAATGGGAAATACTACCTTGGGGTTGTGATTACTATTTAGAAAATGGCGAGATGATGCCTAAAAATGGTCTCCAAATTCTAAAAAATTTCGATCAAATTTTTCTGGGGTCAGTGGGTATGCCTGAACTAGTTCCTGATCATATTTCACTTTGGGGATTACTCATAAAAATTAGAAGAGGACTTAAACAAACTATTAATATCCGCCCTGCAAAACTATTAAAAGGACTTGATTCACCATTAAAAAATCCTGGAGAATTCGATATTATTGTTGTACGTGAAAATTCTGAAGGGGAGTACTCAGATAGCGGTGGTAGAATTCACTCAGACGCGGATGAAATAGCCATTCAAAATGCTGTTTTCACTCGGAAAGGCACAGAAAGAGCAATGCGTTACGCATGTGATTTATCCAATCAAAGAAGTAAAAAAGTGACGAGCGCAACAAAATCAAACGGCCTTTCTCATAGTATGCCTTTTTGGGACGATGTTTTCCATGATGTCGTAGCCAACTATCCACAGCTAGATCAAAATAGTGTTCATATCGATGCGATGGCAGCATATATGATTATGAAGCCTTCCAAGTTTGATGTGATCGTGGCTTCCAATTTGTTCGGTGACATTTTGACAGATATTGGTGGAGCAATTATGGGAAGCATCGGCATTGCACCAGCAGCTAATCTTAACGTAACTAATGAATTTCCTTCCATGTTTGAACCAGTGCATGGTTCTGCTCCTGATATAGCTGGTTTAGGGGTCGCTAACCCATTAGGCCAAATTTGGACCGGAAAACTAATGTTAGATTATCTAGGATATACTAGACTAGGTGATCATTTACTTGAAGCAATAGAGTATAGCTTAGTGCAAGGCGTCAAAACGCGTGATTTAAAAGGTCGAGCTACTACAAAAGAAGTTACTGATACAATTATTCACTATTTAAAAACTAAAGTAGGGTAAGTTGGTAACTGTTTATTTCTAAACTCTGCATACTGTAACATATAAAAAATGTCGAAGGTTAACTTTTCGACACTTTTTTATTTTCAGTTCATTGCCATTAATAAACTATTTGATTGTATTGAATGTACGACTTATTTCAAGAAAAATTATATAGATTCTCCCCTTCAAAAAAAACACCCCAACCATTTCTGGAAGGAGTGCTCTATAAACCTTGCTATAATAATCTTTTTAAATAAGCCGCCTTTGCCGTACTTTAATAAGAAAGTTTTAAACCACCACTCCTCAAAGTGGGTGTTCGCAAAAGCTATCTTGCACGTCCTTATTGTCAAAAGAGAATAAGGCTTGTCATTCCAGCTTCTATATAAAACTCCCTGTTACAGCATAAAGGTTAAAACTTAATATCCATACGTACAATGCAGCTTGTATTTATATAGTATACCTATTTAAAATTAAAATCAACGGTAATGATTACCACCACATTTCGTTACCTAGTTAGTGTGCATCAGGAAATACTCTTTTTACTGTATCGGAAAACTCTTTAAAAAAACCTTCTACTGGTTCATTTGCTCTGATTTTCTCGCCGTATTCATTGAATTGCTTTGAGAAGTCCGGATTCGTTGTTACATACACATTGTTAAAGGTTCCGTTTGTCGCTCTAGCTTCATCGGCAATTTTTGTTTCCAATTCTTCACTCGCGTTTACTCCATCTTTCAAATCAACAGCGACATATGCGTTGTTATCTGTTACGAATACATTGGCACTTTTTACTTCTTCCATTCCTGTGATTTTGTCAGCAACATCATCAGCTAATTCAACTTTATGACCCTCGTTACCATTTGCGTCGTCATTTGTGGCAGTTTCATCCGTCGTTGTGTCCGTGCCAGTGCCCGTTGCATTATCCGTAGTAGTTGCGCTATTGTTAGCCACATCATCGTCTTTTTTATTTGTTCCACACGCTGCTAATGATCCAACAAGAAGCATGATCATAGAAATTTGAAGCAATTTATTCATCTTAAATCCTCCTTTAATATCTTACTACTCGAAAGTAGTATGCGTTTGTTTTTTACTATTTATTCATTTTAGTTTTCTAAAACTGGAGGATAAAATCTTGCCTTTTTAAGTCTAGAATAATGAGCGAGTGGGCGTTTTACCTTGTAATTATCCGAAATATAAGGCGCCATTGTATTTTCGTATACTAGGCCAGTTACTTTTTGCAGTCTCCAAGGTGAATGGCTTATATCAACGCGAAATAGCCGTCCTTTCGTTTTCGTCCATAAACAATATCTTTCTGTGAGCCATGTGTTGAGCTGAGTATTTTCCATATATCCCGCTGCCGATTCAAATGTAGTAAGGAGATTTTCATTATCATATTTGCTATAAATTGAAAATGTTTTTTTATGTTTTTTAAAATTTATTTCCGCATTTCGATATGGTAAAAAGTTACCTAAAGTCGCCAGTTTTACTATGAAAGGATGATTCGCATCTAAACTGAAGAAATGGACACCAGCTATTCCTTTGTAAGTAACATATGTACGAACATTAAGTTCCAAAAACTTACGTGATCCAGGTAATGGTGGTATGCATCTAGGACGATTTCCTTTCACTTGGAAAAATACTATGCCAATCCATGCCTTGCCTTCATATAAGTCGAGTTCTAGTTCGGCAGGGATGTGTTGACGTATTTGTTCGGGTGAAACAGGCCAATGAAGAAACAATACATGATGCCATTCCTGCGTCACAATCCATGGTTTTTTCCACATAAAGTTATTCCTTTCCTTAAAGATAATAAGTTTTATAGTTCCCCATTTCCAATCGTTCAAACAAAACAAATTTGTTTTGAATAAAATGAAAAAAAGCGCTAGAGCTACCTGTCTTCGGCAATATTTAGCAAATAGGAACGATGAATGGAATGACGCAACTCCTACTTAAGGTATCCGCTATGAACACGACAAACAGGGCTAGCAGATGCTAGCCCGGCGATTTCGGTGCATATTATTCCTATAATATGCACCGAAATCATAGTAGTCTCACTTCAAGTAAACTTGTTATATTAAGAATTAGTTGCTTTCATAGGCAATTTGGTTGCTCTCGTGCTGATTTGGTTGCTTTCAAGCTAGTAATGATTGCTTTCAATGATCGTTTGGTTGCTCTAAGCCATTTATTGGATTTCCTCCATTGAAAAACTGGATAAAACTTTGTCTTTTTAGCAGACCGGCACTGATAATTGTGCAATTTCCATTGATTTTCGCTGCATGTAGCGAAAATCCCAGCGAACACTTTATTCAACTCACTACGACGCACTGTCCCTGTGTCACGTACAATATAAAGAATGCCATGCCATACCTTACGTTACTTGAAAAAGATATCCACATATCTAAATTTTTATAGTTTCCTAAGCTACGAAAAAAACCCCTCCATCCAAGAAAAGGGGCTAATTTTCAATTACCTATTCAACTAAGTATTTAAATCCTTACCAAAAATAGACACAGTCTGCCGATTGACTACAAATTCCCGTCCGTTCCATTTCCATTCATTTTGCACAAATCCCAGTCCATCCGCGTGGTATCGGCCAGCCACTTCTTGATAGGAAAGAAGCTCATACGTACCGTCCCTTGCATAATCTATGGGATATAAGCCGCTTATTGGATCTACCCATCCTTCTATCGGTTCTTTCAGCTTACCATCTTTATTATAAATTTCCGAAAGATACCCTTCCCCTTTATATGTTAAATCCAATGTGTATTCCTTTTGGGGATTCGAGCTAGTTACCGTTGCTTTATAATGGTCTCGATAATGTACTTCATATTTCGAATGCTCATTGTATACATCCGTATCAAATATTTGTTTCATTTTCCCATCCAAAAATGCGAAAACATAGGCGTAAACTGTTCCGCCACTTCCCCCAGTATCAATCACTATTTGTATATCATCTACATGATTTCCCGTAAAATCACCAAGAAAAATGGTTGGATTATATCCCATATTTTCTTTTAAAGAGATTCTTTCATACATATTCGTATTCCCATTCAGTATAACGAGCGTAATATTTCTCCAAAACGGACTTCCCTCGGTCTTTTCTCCGGTAAGATAGACAGTATCCTGAGCGCCATCACCTGTCACGTCCCCCATCGCCCAATCTATTACAACTTGGTTATGTGGATTTGTTGTTCCTTGATGATTTAATATTTTTTGTCTTTTTTCTGTAAGCACTTCTTTTGATGGGTAAGGAGACGGAAAAGTTAAAGCTTTATCAATAGAAACTAGAGCTTGATCCAAATCTCCCGCTTTCATTTGCGCATCTGCCAAGTAGTACCAATAATAAGAGAAATCATTTGTTTTCAATAAGTTTTCATAGTAGGCTGCTACTTTTTTAAAGTAATAAGGATAGACGTCTTTTGCCTGCACAAGACCGCTTTTATCCAAACGATAAACTTCTACTTTATACGCTTCACCAGTATCATGCGTCCAAATAGCCAGTTCATACTTGCCGTCTTTGTCCATATCTTCTGCTTCCAACTTACTGTAAACAATATCGTTGGTTGGTAACCAGACAAAACCATCCTTTGTCCATTGCAATAAATTCAATTGTGACCACATACTACCTTGTTGCCACCCGATAATCAGCGTATTTACACCAGTGTCTGTAAGTGGGACAGCTAACAAATCTGATATCCCATAACCGCTTCCACTTATCATAATTAGCGGCTGCCACTGATTGTTTCTGTTTTTCAAAATCAACATATAGTTTTTCTCTTGATACCGAAATGCACCTATTAACTCATCCACATGGTCTCCATCAATATCCGCTACTATTACTGCCGCTTTCTTATCAGGCAGCTGCAATTCCAATACCTTTGCAGTTGGCGGTAAAAATTGCTTAAACATATTTATATAATCGTTCATCATACACCCCTTCCCAACATCATATGCAAAGAGTATGGGGAGATATCGCGTACTAGTTTAAAAATGATCTGTACGCCCTGACCAAATGCCTTCTTTCACTTTTTTCACCAAGCTCCCCACCCTTTCTGATGTTAGGAAATTGATATGTTATCAAACTACATGCACTATTTCTTACGCTCATTTTATACATGTTTGAAACATTTGTAATCAAACTGTAAAATATCCAAGCAAACCCTTTATTAGCAAGGCTTTACCCCATGTTGCATTGGCTTGTGGAATAATCTACCTAGAAGTAGCTATACTTTTACATGCTAAAATCAGTGCAGTGAAAGCCACATAAAAAATTCAGGAGGTACATGATGAAAAAAAAATTCGTCACAACTACATTATCAGTCGTAATCGGTTTTAGTGCATTAGGGGTTTCTCCTACTGTTTTTCATCCAATAGAGGCCTCAGCTGCAACTATTAATAGTCAAAATAACCAACAAGCAGTAGAAGCAAAGGCTGATCAATTAATTCAAACAGCAAAAAGTTTAATCGGTAAAGCTACTTACAGCAATACAGAGTACAAACCCACTTTTCCTTATAAATTTTCATGTGCAACCTTCCTTATGTACATTTTCGAACAAAATGGTGTAGATCTTGCAACTTATAATGAAGACTATATGATGCAACAAGGAACTGCTGTTGCTAAAGACCAACTACAAAAAGGTGACTTACTATTCTTCGATAGTAAAGGTGGGAATATTCCTAACCACGTCGGTATGTACATCGGGGACAATAAAATTATACAAATGGCTGATCCTACACAAAAAATTGTCATTACAGACCTAGATAGCAAGCCGTATTATAAAGATAGCTATATAACAGCAAGAAGAGTTCTACCAACGCTTATGTCATCCAATCCAGCAACTAAAGGCGATAAAATTGTCGAAAAAGCCTATAGTTTAATAGATAAAGCAACAATGGGTAGCGTCAATAATGAATCATCATTACGTTTTACTGCTACTGGATTCATCGACTATGTGTATAAAACAAATGATATCAAATTAGGCACAACAAATATAAAAGATTTGATGAATAAAGGCACAACTGTTTCCAAAGCTAACCTAAAAAAAGGTGATTTAGTTTTCTTTAACGGTACGAAGGGATCCAATACGCCAACTATGGTAGCAATATACGCAGGGGATCATCGAATTATTATTCCAAATTCAAATGGGATTTTAACAAGAGTTTTATTTGTCGATTATTATGAACAACATTATATTACTGCAAAACGTGTACTTACAGAAGGTGCATCACCATCAATAAAAGCACCAGAAACGAGCGCATCGCCATCAATAAAAGCGCCAGAAACAAGTGCATTACCAGCAGATAAAGTAATCAATCTTGCCTCTAGTTTAATCGGAAAGGCGACATTCGCATACGGATACGATGAAAATTCTTTATCATTTACTAGTGCTGGATTTACTTACTATGTGTTTGATCAACAGGGAATTGATTTAAAAAGTAAAATGGCTAGCCAACAAGCTCAAGTAGGCAGTGCCGTACAAAAGAGTAATTTGCAAAAAGGGGATCTTATTTTCTTCACTAATGGAGGAACTAAAATTACTGAATCTGCGATTTATATTGGAGACAATCAATATATTCGCATGCAAACTAATGGTAGTGTTGTAAAAGAAAACTTAAACTCTACTTGGGCTAATAATAATTATAAAATGGCTCGTCGCATTCTTTAAGATAAGGCTTTTCAAAAAGAAGCATTCAACGCATATTGCGTGAATGCTTCTTTTTATTCAATCAATCATCTTCTTTCAAACTGTCGGCAAAATCAATCATTGCTCGGCTTGACATTGGACCTTTTATCAGTAAAATCGAGTTTCTGTCAAGAATCGGTTTTAAAACATCCATGACACCATTGACATCTTTAAATATATGGACCGTTGCCTTTGTCCCGTCTTCCTTTGCTTGATTTGCTATTTCCTCTGCTTTGCTGCCTATTGTAATAAGTGTATGAATGTTTCTTTTCGCAACCATACTTCCTATTTCACGATGATACTTCTTTTCAAAATTTCCTAATCGCTTAATATCGCCAAGTACAAGGATGACATTTTTCCCCTGCCCAATGGAATCCAGTACCTTTAATGCAGCTTCGACTGATGTAGGATTATTTGTCCAAGTATCATCTATAATAGTACTTCCACCTTTTCCACTTGAAAACTCTAGGTGTCTTGTCATATTTTTATAGGTCGCTATACGTGAAATGGCTTCATTCATATCCATTCCCATTTCATTTACAGCTGCAATTGCGGAAAGTGCGTTATACACTTGATGTTCTCCATAACCCGGAACAAAAGCGTTATATTTTTTATTTGAAAAATGAATTTGAAACTTCATCCCGTTTTTTTCTATCTTAATGTTAGAAGCACGAAAATGAGATTTATTACTAACTCCAAAATATATTATCTTTCCCTTAAATGAATGCAAAGGAATTTTTTTAGTATTAGCATCATCCGCATTTAAAATTAATGTGCCGTTTTGCTTTATACCATCCACTATTTCTGACTTTGCTTTTATATATCCTGCTAGGTTTCCGCAACCATCGAGATGATGAACGCCGATATTTGTAATAATTCCTATTGTCGGCTGATAAATCATACATTGATGTTTAATATTCCCCGTGTTTCCTAATCCAAGTTCAAAAACAGCCGCTTTTGTATCTTCATCAATGCCAGTTAAATACGGAAAAGATTGACGCGGTTCATTTTTACTGCTAATAGATGCTTGGATATTCCAATCTTTACTTAAAATATGTTTAATCATTTCCTTTGTAGTTGTTTTTCCGCATGTACCCGTTATTGCAACTACTGGTATTTGAAAAAGATTTCGATAATAATCCATGAACTTCCAATAAGCTAGCACGATATTTTTTACACTGATGACGGTAGTATCCGACAAAGCATTTTTTAATTCTGTGGTAGGCTTATCTGAAATCACAAGGGAAGGTCCCTTATTATTAATTTCATGCCAGTTAATAGAATCATTTCTGTCTACAAACATTAGCGAATTTCTCTTAGTGAGCTCATGTCGATTATAGTAAATCGCATTATTCACATTCCAAAATTCATTTCCACTAATTAGTTCACCCTGCAACAATTTTCGGATTTCTCTCACACGTAAAGGTTTCATTATTCCCCCTCCTTCCCTTATATAACATGAAGAGTAACTTTATTTTTTTCTATTAAACATGGATGATATGTCACGAGACTTCACACTTATTCCTAATGTTTGTCCATCTCCAAAAATTAATCTTTCCTCCTTAATTTTGAAGCTATTTCATGTATTGATTTACTGTACATATCACCTTTTATCAGAACAACTGTATTGGAGTCCACAATATGCTTTAATAAGTCCATAACGAGAAACTCATTCCTGAATGTATATACCGGAGAGCTAAAACCTTTTTTTACTGCGTACTCAGCCATTATGCTCGCATGCTTTCCA
Organism: Psychrobacillus sp. 05T411; assembly: GCF_056396485.1. Lineage (NCBI taxonomy): Bacteria > Bacillati > Bacillota > Bacilli > Caryophanales > Bacillaceae > Psychrobacillus > Psychrobacillus sp. 05T411. The sequence continues at coordinate 94,002 of NZ_JBFTLO010000005.1, forward strand.
ATCGTAACGAGCACATCCACTCCTGTCTGATAGATTAGTTCTCCCGCTTGTTCATGAATAGTGTAGCCCCAAGAACCCAAATCTGTTATTGTTCCTATAATTGCCATCTTTTTTTTGCCTTTTCCAATTTCGGTTAATACTTTTAATGCAGCTTCCAATGATGTCGTTGTAATACTCCATGTATCATCAATAATCACAGAATCGTTTATACCATCAATCACTTCAAGTTGCTTTTCAAATTTCTCAAATGTTTTCAAACGAATTGCAGCCTCCGGAATATTTACTCCCATTTCATAAACAGCCGCTATAGCTGCAAGAGCGTTATACACTTGATGTACTCCTAGCCCAGGCACGAACATTTGATAATCTCTTTTCTTATGCCTAACACTAAATTGCATGCCGTCCTGACCGTACTCAATATTACGCGCTCGAAAATGGCAATTCCTATGAGTTCCAACTTTTATAATGTTCCCTCGAAAACTGGTCATATCAATTTTACTTGTATTGCTATCATCCCTATTAATGATTAATGTACCTGTCGGATTAACGATTTGAAGCATTTCACCTTTCGCTTCAATATAGCCTTCTAGCGTTTTGCAATAATTGAGGTGATGTGCTCCTATATTTGTAATGATTCCGATTGTAGGTTTGAAATATTCCCCTGCATTTAATACATCCCCTGGAGAACCAACAGCTGTTTCAAAAATAGCAGCTTCGGTATCCCCTTCTATGTTCAATAGATATTGCAAGTTTGCTGTTCTAGAATTACTAGTAAGACTTGTAGCAGTAACTTTTCTATCCGCTGAAAGAATATGCTTAATCATTTCTTTTGTTGTTGTTTTTCCTGAAGTTCCCGTAACGGCTACAACAGGGATTTGAAATTGGCTTCGGTAGTAACGTACAAATTTCCAATATGCTTCGTCAACATTAGTTACTTGAATGATTGTTACATTCTCAGGGATTTCATCTGGACGATATTTCCACTCCGTTGCGATCACTAAAGGAAAGAAGTTTTCCAAGCCTTTCCAACCGATAATTCTGATACTTGTAAAAAGGATTGTATTTTGCTTTTTCACTTGTTTTAACCGATACGCTCCATGATTGACTGTTACTTCATCAGACCCTTTAACCAACTCACCGGAAATTATTTTTCTTATAAAGCCGACTGGATGGGGTTTCATTTTATATTCACACTCCCTTCATATACATAATATGTTTTTTTATATGTTGTTGACTGTATAAATGACACATAATTACGTGATACATAACTACCTCAAAGTTAGAGCATGTCATACATATAAAAAGAAACGTATTTAACAAAGTTTTTAGGAGAGAGTGAGTCGTTTGAAAGCAATTATTTTTATAAATACAAATAAATCTGGATCCAGCAGGGAAGCGATTAAAGCAGCTGAGCATTTGGGATACTTTACTGTTCTTTTCACTAGCAATGAAAAGCAAATCCAGCAAAGAGAGGAGTACACAGATATCCACAAAATGGTTTCTGTAAATACGAACAATCTGGATAATATGAGAGAGGAAATTTTCAAGTTACAGGCAACAGGTGTCGATATTAAAACGATAGTCAGTTTTATTGATTCATTTGTTCATACTGCATCCATTCTTTGTGATGAATTTTGCCACAATTATGTTTCGTCGAAAGCCATTGAAATAATGGAAAACAAAGAGAAAACACGGCTATCTTTGAGAAATCAACCTTATTCCCCTAAGTTCCTCTTGATCAGACCAAACGAGTCGTTCCCTATGAACACGATATGTGAACAGCTCCATTTTCCAATCATTATAAAGTCCTCAAACTCAACAGGATCTAAAGACGTGCTTTTAGCTAGAGGAAAAGAACAATTAAAAAAATACTTTGAGAATCTTCGGATTAAGGACCCGTATAATAGAATAATGGTGGAAGAATATATAGAAGGAGATCAATATTTAGTTGAGGCACTCATTCATAAACAAAAAGCACATATCGTAGGAATTATTGAACAAGAAGTCACAAAGAACAAGCGATTCATTATTACAGGTTATGGTGTGCTCGCTAATGTTCCTTTATCGATTAGAACAGAGATTGAACAGGTTCTTCAGTCCATTATTACAGAACTCGGGATTGAAAACGGTGCCTTACATTTGGAAATCCGTTTATCTGAAAATGGTTGGAAACTCATTGAGATTAACCCAAGGATTTCCGGAGGTGCCATGAACAAAATGATTCAAGCGGCATTTGGATTTAGTTTAGTCGAAGAGACATTAAAATTGTTTTTAGGGGAAAGTCCTGATTTATTACCGAAACATAAGACATATGTATTTACGAAATACGTTATTGTCACGACGAAAGGAATATTAGAAAAAGTAACTGGGAGAGGAAGGGCTAAAAGGTTTCCTGGAGTAGTAGAAGTTTACGTGAAGCCTAGAAAAGGAACGCTTTTAACCCCTCCGACGTCAATGGGTCATAGATACGCTTATGTAATTGCAACTGGTAATAGTTTGGAAGAAGCTAAAAACCAAGCAAATGCCGCAGCAAAGGAAATTACTTTCCACTTAAAAGGGGAATGACACCTAGAACACCTTATAGGTGCTCTTTTTTATCTATTTTAGTTAATATAAACCCGAATAAACCCTCTTTAAGAAGAGGGTTTATTCGGGTATTTTGTAGTATTATTCTTTAAACGTTTCATCTAAAAACTTAACAGTATCAAACATATTCGTTTTACTTGCTCCTTTGATTAAAATGGTGTCATCTTTCTTCACCAGTTTTTCCAATAAGGCATGTAATTCTTCCTTCTTTGTAAAATGGTATATATTCGAAGGAGAAAATCCTTTTACTTTTGCCTGAGCACCAATTTCTTCCGTTCTAAATCCATAGGTGATTAAAATGTCTATCCCCTTTTCATGTACGTAATCGCCGACTTTTCGGTATTCTTCCTCTCTTAACTCTCCTAGCTCCCTCATCTGTCCAATGATAGCTATTTTTCGTTGTTTACCTATATTAGATAAAACATCAAGTGCAGCACGTACTCCTTGAGGATGGGAGTGAACGGTGTCATCAATTACTGTAATATTGTCACGACAATTATAGATTGTTAATCTTCTTGGCGGTTTTCTAAAAATCAGCCCGGCTTTAATTTCCATGGGTGTGAATCCTAAATAATCAGCTACAGCAATTGCATTTAAAGCATTATATACATGATGCTCACCTAAAATAGGGATAAATAGCTCAATTTCTTGCCGCTGTAATCTCATTTTGAAACTCATTCCGTTCTCTTTATATTGGATGTTATAGGCTCTATAGTTAGCTGGTGATTTTGTACTAACCGTTATTATTTTCCCTTTGAATTGCTGGGTCTCCAAATACTTAGAGTTTTCATCATCTTTGTTTACGACAAGTATACCCTCTTGATCCATCCCGTGGATTAGTTCGGATTTCGCATGAGCAACCCCTTTAATATCACTATTAAAGTTTCCGACGTGTGCAAGTCCGATATTGGTGACTATGCTAATGTTAGGTTTAATAATGCTACAATGTTCCGTAATGACCCCTGGATATGCCATACCGTACTCTAATACAACAGCCTCGTGAGCGTCATTAATTTCTGCTGCATGTTTTTTTGTATGCTCTGTTGTATTCCAGTAATCTTTGGACTCGAAAATATTCCATTTTTTAGACAATATCGATGCCAGGAATGCCTTAGACGTTGTTTTACCAGCACTTCCCGTTATCGCAATGATTGGAATATCTCCTTTTTCTTCCATCCTTTTCTTCTTTATTTTGTTAATTTCTGTTTTTATTTTCGTTTGATTTTCCGCTATAAACTTTGCATATTGAATGGAATGTATCACTACATCCAATTCCAAATAAAAAGCAGGGGGACAACCTGGGCGCCAGTTTACTTCATAAATCCAAATTTTTAAATTTTCGTCTAGTCCGACATCGATTCCTATTTCATCAATAACTTCTCCATACTTTACCATTTGTATATGATCTAAATGTTTAGCTAATGACAAAGAAAAGTGCTCAAGCATCTGTCTAATATCAAATGCTTCTTCTTTAAATTCCTGTAATAAAAATGGATCTAAATAATTAGTGAAGCCACCATTATTAATATTTGGGATGATAGATCCGTTTGGAGCAACTCGTGGATAAATTGTAGTTATTACCCACTTCCCTTCTCCATTTTTTTGAACATGAAGCCTAAAATCAAATACTTGGCCGGATTTAGTGATTGATTGTATATATGGTTGAATAATGAAAGTTCCTGTTGATAGTTTCTCTTTCAAAAACTGATTCAACTGTTCTTTTGAATAAGTCTCATTTTCGGAGTTCTTCCTCACTTCAAAACCTTCATCTGCCTTGGAAATAAAGTAAATCCCTTTTCCTTTTCTCCCATCAATCGGTTTAAAAACAACTTTTTGAAATGAAGAAATAAATTTGAAAAAAGTCTCTACGTTTTTTACAACTTCAGAAGGGATTAAATAATTTGTAAATTCTTTTGCCTCCATTAGTCGTTCATTTATGTTCCATTTGTTCCCTATCGAGTTGGTGGTAAATGGAATTTCCGTTTTCAATTTATCAATAATTTCTTTTGATTTTGCTAATTTTTCAGGACTACCTGCGTTATAAATAACATCTGGAAAAGGCATAACTTTCTCCTGCCAGCTGCCATTTTCATAAACCTGACCTCTAATTGAGCGATTCACAAAATTCACTGTCCCAGGTGAAAAATAATAAAATTCAACTCCCTCCGCCATAGCTACTGCTGCATATGCATATGACTTTATGACGGTTTTGGGATCTCTACGATGATGTAGCATTCCTATTATTGTCATTAATATTCTCCTTTATATTCGTACAATGATATATTTATTTAATTCATCCACCTTGCTTTGCATACGGACAAACGTTCAGTTTTATTAAACTTCTAGTAAAATAAAAAACACCCCAATACGCATAGGGTGAAGATCTGTCATTACCATTTCGGCTCAATAATAATTTTTCTTGTTAACAATTCAGTGTCCAGGAGTTGAATAGCACAGATACGCGACAAATCTACGGTCTTACATATAGACGTTTTCTCTAATCTAACTACATCACAAAATGAATTAGTGAAATTGCCTTCAATATCTAGTGGACGCAGTAACGAAATTGTTGAACAGCAAGTATCTCTAGCAATGGACTCGATTCGAAAATAACTTGTTTCAAAACACTCATCCCTATTACTGAAACTTAAAGGGTCACCGTTTTTGCTTATTAAGAGGAAGGGAATCGTATCGGTACCTGCTATTTTGCCAATCAAACGTCCAAAAAATTTTGTTCGCGAATTTTCTAACAAATCCTGGAATAGTTTCAATTCATAGAGTGCATCACATAAACCATGGTTACTTTCTCTTTCGCCACCCAATTTATTTTTCAACTCCCTTAATCAAATACGCCTCGGCGTATTTGCTTCCGCTTCTCTTCGTTCAACTCCGCTGAAGTTAAACTTAGGAAGTTTACCCAATCGATCTAGTTTGGCGTTCAAAAAGGTTCTAGGTAAAACTTTATTTCTTTCGCGGCTACTAATGCAATTGCTTCTGCTTGCTCCGCTGTATCTGAGGCAGCAATGATGCATGCATACCGATTCCCCATTGAATACGGGGTAGTAAGTATTCTTCCTTCAAGAGGTTTAATATGAACATATTTGACTCCATCATGCATTAAAGCCTGTTCTTTACCAGTGACTCTGAGTAGCTTCCCACGGGAGCCTATTGTTAAATATCTTGCGTACACATGTTTTTTTCTCTCTTCTATTAAATTAGGCTCCTCGCCTAAATATATTTTTAAAATCTCCTTTACAAGGTTAATTCCAGTTCCTTCTTCTATGATTCTGTTCATCGCTCCACCAGACATTCTCGGATTAATCTCGATTAATTTCCATTGCCCTTGAGCAAGTTTCATCTCTACATGACAAGAGCCATTCGAAAGACCTGTTTGTTCTACAATGCTTAAAATGCAAGCATATAGCCTACGATAGTCATCCATATTAATTACTCCAGGAAACTTATAACCTGTTACTATAAATCTGCCATTGTATTTGACTTCCTGCTCAACTATCCCTACAAACTTTATTTCATTTTTGTAAACTAAAATTTCCACAAGATACTGTATTCCTTGTATATACTCCTCTATTAATAAGGGACTATTTGGATGGTTTTTTTGCACAAACTTTAAAGCGTCTACAAACTTTTCTTTAGTTTTAACAAGTAATACATCCTTTGAGCCATTTGAAATAGGTGGTTTTAAGATGAAGGGAAAGGAGGTTTTGTATTTTTCTTTAAAATCTATTGGGGAATCATTTGGATGAAAAATTGTAAAAAAGGGGGTCATCGGGAGGTTATTCAGTTTTTCCCTTATCTTTATTTTATTTTCCATTAAACCGAATGATTCTTCCGAGACATGGGATAATCCAAGCTGCTTAGATAATTTGACCGCATAGGAAACATACGGATCAATGAAGCTAATGCATGCGCAAACTTGTTTTCCATGTTCCTTTATCTTTGTTATTTCTGCCACCATCAACTGTTCATCCAGTAAGTGTTCCATAATTACAATTTGATCAACTTCTAAGAAATCTAGATTACTTGTCTTGTCCGTAAATAAAACAACGTAATATCCCATTTCTCTTGCACTCGTCAAGGCTTCCTTACTTGTTCCAAACTTGTAACTTCCAATAAATACAATTGTTTTTATAAGCCTAATCCCCCATTCGTAGACACTTGCATCTATAAAATATGTATAAAAAAATGATTTAACAACTACGACCGCCCAGCAAATAAACAAATAGGATGTCGCACCCCTTTTTATTAAGTTGTTATATGATGAATTTTATTGTAGGATTAATTGCTAACGCTTATCCTGGAACTTAAAGTGGTTCTTCGTTTATTTAGTATGAGAAAGTTTGGTGTAGAAAATTGAATATGAAAGCTTTAATCTTAGCTGCGGTTACCGTCTTTATTTGGGGGTCTAGTTTTGCATCTATAAGCGCTAGTTTACACGGAGGATACTCAGCTGGACATTTGATTTTATTTCGTTTTATTATTGCGTCCTTCCTATTTGGTATTATTGCTTTTTGGCCGGGTATTAATTTTCAGTTGCCGAAAAAAGAGGATCTTTTTAAAATTTTTCTTCTCAGTTGGATTGGAATTAGCGTATATCATATATGTGTAACATTTGGACAATTAACTATTACAGCGGGCACTGCAGGCATGCTGATTGGTTCAGCACCCATTTTCACAACTATTATTGCCGTACTCGTGTTAAAAGAACGTCTAGGAAAGATTGGATGGTTTGGTTTAGGATTTGGATTTGTTGGTATCTTGATGATTGGAATAGGAACTGGAGATTCATTATTTAATATCTCCCCCGGTGTGTTTTTAGTTATTATAGCTGCTATTGCGACTTCTATATTTTTTGTTTACCAAAAGTCCTTACTCTTAAAATACAATCCAATTGAACTAACTGCTTATTTTACTTGGGCTGGTACCATTCCTTTTCTTGTGTTTGCTCCCGGACTGCTTGAAGACATCGGGCACGCAACAATAGAAGCCAATTTGTCCGCAATTTACATAGGGGTATTCCCGACTGCCATTGCCTATTTAACATGGGCAATTGCTTTATCTATGAGTAAAGCTAGTTCAATATCTAGCCTACTTTATGCAGAACCGGTTATTGCCATAGTAATCGCTTGGTTATGGTTGGGAGAATTACCCGCAGTTCTTTCTATAGCTGGAGGATTCATTGCGATTTTAGGTGTACTTATCGTACATTTGTATGGAAGAAAACGGAGTACTGCTTGAACACTAAAAAACCCTCTACGAAAGTGACAACTTTCAGTCGAGGGTTTCCTTATGTCCGGATACTTTTTTCTTTTTATCTATCCGGTGGTACTCCGATACTTGAATAACTCGTACATTTTTCGTGTTTAATTCATGGTAAATCCCTCTACTGTCCGTAAATGAAATATAGCTTTCTCGTTCCCTTTGAATTAACTCTTCCGCCTTTTCTTGGGATTCTATATGGATAAACCTGCGGATATAATGTTCTTCATCGAAAAAATAAGTTACTTTGAATTCTTTCACATTTTCAACTCCTATTATCGTAATACATTTATCCATTTAGGATATCCAAAGAGAAGTGTTTTAAGCTACATTTTAATTAAAGTTCATGATGAATGCACATTAAAAATAGCATACCAATTAAAGATCACGCTTAGGATTACCGAAAAAACTACTAAAGAAATTAAAAATGGGCGGTAATTTTTCCCTGACAAAAAAAATACAATAATCGATAATCCAACCGCCGATCCAATCAGAGATAACCATGGAAATTGCTCAGTAGTTGCACGTAAAAAATAAGCGAAGCCAAACACTAAAAACAGTCCTAACAAAACTTGGAATAACAATTGCAGTTCTTCCCTACCGTATTGCCGCATCTGCATCCCCCATCTGCTTTTCTTTATTATTGCTATACTACGACTCACTAAACTATTATATGCAAAAGAACTAAAGGCATATGTTAGAATAGATATACTTTAGTATGAAGGGAAGAAAAAGACATGAAATCTCCTTTTACATTTAAACATTCAGCACCAAAGATGACATCAAAAAAAATGCCTGCACTTTTTTTGTTGCACGGTATGGGAAGTAATGAAGAAGATTTACCGCAGCTTGTCAAAAGCTTCGAGGAAACCCACCATATTTTCAGTTTACGTGGTCCGATTGTTCACAATCCAGGATATGCTTTTTTTACAATTGCGGAAATTGGGAAACCTGATCGTGATGTCTTTGATAAAGTCATTACATTTATTCAATCATTTATCAACGAAGCAATAGCAGAATATGACCTTGACCCTAACAATATTACGTTATTAGGTTTTAGCCAAGGTGCTATCCTTTCACAAACTTTAGCATTAACAATGGGAAATGCTATTAACAAGGTTGTGGCGCTAAGCGGCTATATACCGGCTTTTGTGAAAGAAGAATATAGCAAGCGACCTGTCGATCATTTGAACATCTTTATTTCACACGGGGATTATGATTATGTTATCCCTTCGCAGTGGGGTGTCGAAAGCAGAGATTATTTGGAAGGGCTTGGAGCAAATGTGACGTTTAAAACTTATGGTGATGGACACGGCGTGACTCCAGAAAACCACGAGGATTTAGTAGAATTTTTAAAGAAACATTAATAATGAAACTGGGGACTTTGCGAAAAGTCTCCTTTATTATGCCTTAAAATAGAATCTCGAACTTGTAAATAGATTGTAAAGTTTCATTACTTTTAACACCAGGAAACCTTCAATTATTAATAACTATGATGTTTTGACGATACATATTAGGTAGAAATATTAATAGTTAGGAATGATTTTATGAAAAAGCGCATTATGTTATATACTTTCATCATTACCGCCCTCTTACTCTCCGCATGTTCCAACAGCGATCAGAATTCAGAAGCAAGTGAACGAGTGAAAGTTGGAGTTATGCTTTCAGATGCTGGGTTAGGAGACCAATCGTTCTCTGACTTAGGATTAATAGGATTGGAACAAGCTCGTGACGAGTTGAATATATCTTTTGATTACCGGGAAATTAAGGATACTAAAACATATGAACAAGGACTGGAAGAGCTGATTGCTCAAGGAAATGATCTAATCATCGGATTAGGATTTTCTTTACAAGAGGCATTGGAAACGGTTGCCCCTAAATATCCCGATACGAGTTTTGTACTTGTCGACTCCGTATCTGATGTGCCTAATATATATAACGTCACTTTTAAAGAAGACGAAGGCTCTTACTTATTAGGTTCTTTGGCTGCGATGAAGACGCAAAGTAATATCGTCGGATTTATCGGTGGAATGGATACCCCACTTATACAAAAGTTTGAGAAGGGTTTTACTGCAGGTGTCAAATCTCAAAATCCAGAAGCTCAAGTACTTTCTACATATGCAAATAGTTTTGGTGACGATAAGCTCGGTGCAAGTATTGCAAAAGATATGATTGCTGCTGGAGCTGATTTTATTTATCCGGCTGCTGGATTTACAGGAGTAGGAGCGATCTTAAAAGCTCAAAATGCTGGTATTTATTCATTCGGAGTGGATAGCGATCAATATTATTTGGCTGAAAATAGCATCGTTACTTCCATGTTAAAACAAGTCGATATCGCTGTCTTTAATACGATAAAAGAGTTTGTTGATACTGGAAAACTTGCTGAAAAAAATACAGTGTTAGGTATTAAAGAAAACGGGGTAAATTTAGCTCCTATTCGTGTCATTAATCTATCGCCGGCTGAACAAAGTAAGCTCGAAAAACTACGAGAAGATATTTCAAACGGATCGATTACAATCCAATAATAGGAATTTAGGTGAAAATAGATGAAACTCAAACAAAAAATATTAATGATTTCCCTTATCCCATTACTGCTCTCTGCTTGCATTATTGGATATAATATTACGCAATTAACTGCACTAAAGTCTTCCACCGAGGAAATTGTCGACGCTTTAGTGAAAGTAGAGGAACTGAATAGTACAGCGAAAAGTCTCCAAAAGTCATTAAGTGCATACTCGTTAAATATTTCCGAAAGCAATAAAAACGATATCGACACCGACTTAGCAAATATGAAATCGCTGTATGATTTGCTAAGCCCTTCTTTAACGAATAATGACCAGCAGGCTATTTCGCAACAACTCTATTATAAATATGAGGAAATAGTAACAGAGACAAATAAAGCATTAAATGCGCAAAATATTGCAGAAATAAAGCGTCAATCTCTTCGAACAAAAGGAATGATGAATGATGTAATTGAACTAAAACGAAGTATTACATCTGAATATTTGATGATGCAGGCTGACTTACAAACTAAGATTAATGGAATTATATCTATTTCGATTATTTCAGTTGCATTTCTTTTAATCGGAAGTATTTTAACTACTTTCTTTTTTACGAACCGGATTGTTCACCCGATCAAACAAATTACCCAAAATGCGGAAGAGATTGCAAAAGGAAATTTAGCTGTCAAGTTAATAAACGTTACGACTCGTGATGAAGTCGCTGCTTTACAAAACTCCTTCCAACAAATGACGATCAACTTAAGGGATGTCATTACGCATGTTTCTGATAGCTCCAACCAAGTTGCCGCTTCCGCAGAAGAGTTAATGGCAAGTGCGGATGAAACGATGAAAGGTACGGAACTGATCTCTTCTTCCATCCAACTCGTTTCAGATGGAGCAGACCAGCAAACGTTCATGTCTGATGAATCAGCGCGTTCAGCAGAAGAAAGCTCCAATGCTGTCACCCAAATAGCGGAACAAGCTAAGGCCGTTATGGAACTTTCTGTATCGACAAATGAAAAAACAGAACAGGGTGCCAAGTTCGTTCAAGAAACCGTTTCACAGATGAAATCAATCAGTACATCTGTGGAGCAAACAGATAAAGCACTGATTACACTAAATGATCGTACCAAGGAAATTGTTCACGTATTACAACTAATTACCGATATTGCGGAACAAACAAATTTACTTGCACTAAACGCAGCAATCGAAGCAGCAAGAGCTGGAGAAGCAGGAAAAGGCTTTGCCGTTGTAGCCGATGAAGTGAGAAAGCTTTCCGAGCAAACAAGAAATTCCGTTTCTAGTATTTCTGGCATTGCGTCAGAAATTGAACTCGACACTGAAAAGACCGTTGCTTCGATTAATGATGTAAAAGAAAGAGTGGATGCAGGGCTTGAAATTGCCCATCACACAGAAGAAACTTTCCGTGATATTCTGGCTTCCGTGGAGCTCGTAAAAGAACAAGTAAGTAATATTACAAACGTCTCGAACAGTATAAATGATCAAATGGTACAAGTATCTACCCATGCACATGAGATGTCCAATGTTGCAAAAATAACCGCAGATAGTTCAAATTCTGTAGCAGCTGCATCCGAAGAACAATTAGCTTCTATGGAGGAAGTTACAGCCGCAGCCGTTTCATTGGCTAATCTTGCAGAAGAATTACAACATAGAATTTCTAAGTTTACGGTATAGGATACTGCGTGGTAATGAGTTGGATGAGGTGTCCGCTGGGATTTTCGCTGCAGGTCGGACGCTTTCCACGGGGTGAGCGATGAGCCTTCACCGCCGCTTGCGCGTACGTTGTGAAGTCTCATTATGCTCAGGCAGAGGAACAAAGGCTAAGAACGCCACATCGTGTGGCAACGCCTTCGTGACCAACATCGTGTTGGCCTCCATTGGAGTCGCCGCCTACTGCGAAAATCAATGGAAATTGCTAGATTATTGAGATCCCTTATTAACAATAAATGGTTGAACGAGACAATATCCACTGCGAACGCGACAATCAGGCAGCTGAACACGACAAACCGGTCGAGTAGATGCCGGCCAGGCGTGTTCGGCGAGCTTTAAGACATATATTTCCTATAATATGTCGGAATTATAGGTGTCCCACAACAAGTAAAGAGCCATTTTGAGAATTGGTTGCTTTCACGAGTAATTTTGTTGCTCTCGTGCTGATTTAGTTGCTTTCGTAGTAGAACCGGTTGCTCCCAGTCATCGGATGGTTGCCCTAAGCCATTTACTGGATACTTGCAATGGAAAAAATGGGTAAATTTTTGTTTTTTCAACTGGTCTGCACCGATAAATATGTATTTTCCGTTTATTTACACTTTACCCAGTGGAAGTCGCCCGCCAGACAGTGAAAATCTTAGCGGTTAATAGGATGCGCCATTCCAATAAGACGTCTCAATCCTAGTAAACTTGCCACTTTGAGAATTGGTTGCTTTCACGAGTAATTTGGTTGCTCTCGTGCTGATTTAGTTGCTTTCGTAGTAGAACTGGTTGCTCCCAGTCATCGGTTGGTTGCCCTAAGCCATTTATTGGATGAATGCAATGGAAAAACTGGTTTAAATTTTGTTTTTTAACCGGATGGTATAGATAATTGGGCAATTTCTTTTGATTTTCGCCGCAGCCGTCGACTCCTGCCAGATGAGTGGGCTAATGAGACATCCCAACGTACGCCCAAGGGCGGCGGGGATGGCTCATCGCTCACCCGGCGGAAAGCGTACGGCTGCAGTGAAAATCACAGCGGACACTTTATTCGCCTCACTACGGCGCAACATCCCTTTATTGCGCGTAACGGAAAAGACTGCATACTATATCCCACTAAAAAAATCATCCATATCTCAATAACTTTATAATTTTTCTAAGCTATAAAAACAAGGCTATCTCAAAGTTAACTTTGAGATAGCCTTGTTCATTTTTTAGGAAACAATTAAACCAATCACTTGAAGATCAAGCATTTCTTCATCTAGACTCCACGCCTTGCCTGCCAGGGCAGACATAGATGTTTCCGCTTTTGTTATTTATTCCTGCGTACTACATACAACTTGTCCTACCGCTTTTGCTGCGACTAACAAGGATGCTTCGTCTATATCGAACTTAGGATGATGATTGAAATATGGATCTTCCACCCCTTCAGGTGTACAACCAATATAGAAGAAGCATGCTGGGAATTTTTCTGCATAATAAGCAAAATCTTCCGATGGAGCTAGTGCAGGGAATTCTTTCACTTCTTTAATATGTGGGTCATTGGCATTTCTAAGCGTCTCAGCCACTTTCGCTGTCAATTCAGGATTATTGTATACTGGCGGATAGTCCGTTTCATACGTTAATTCACAAGTGACACCAAACTCTTCTTCCAACCCTTTAACAATTCGTTTTACTTCTTTTTCAATTTTTTCTTTCGTTTCAACAGTCATATAACGAATGTCGCCTTCTAGCTCGACACTGTCTTTAATGACATTAAATGTACCTTTTCCATCAAAAGAACCAATTGTAATAACACCAATTTCAAATGGACTTAATCTGCGACTAATAATCGTTTGAACTGCCGTAACAAAATGAGCACCCGCAACAATTGCATCATTTGCTAAATGCGGAGAGGATCCATGTCCACCTCTACCTTGTATTTTCAATTTCATATACGCTCTTCCGTTAAATGAAAATCCTGCGTGGTAGCCAACTAATCCTGCTGGTCCCATTGGAAGTAAATGAATTCCATACACTTCATCTAAATCATCAAGCAATCCAGACTCTACAATACTTTTTGCCCCACCTGGTGGAACTTCTTCTGCATGTTGATGGATAATTTTAATCGTTCCAGAAAGTTCTGATTTCAATTGGATTAAGCAATCAGCTAATACTAATAAATACGCCGTATGTCCATCATGACCACAGGCATGCATAACACCTTCATTTTTCGATTTAAATGGGACTGGTGTTTCTTCCACAATTGGGAGTGCATCAAAATCTGCACGTAGCCCAATTGTTTTGCCAGGTTTAGCCCCTTTAATCGTTACAATAATACCGTATCCATTCCCTACGTTTGTTTGAACTTCAACATCTTTTCCTTTATAAAAGTCCTCAATATACTTGGCCGTTTTTTCTTCTTTAAATGACAACTCCGGATTTTCGTGTAAGTAGCGACGAATTTGAATAATTTCTTCTTCTCGTTGTTCTAACATTTTCATTAATTGTTCTTTCATTAGTTGCACTCTCCCTTATTTAGCTTCACTTTTACCAGCATTATTAGGAACCATGAAGAGAATTGATAACAATGCAATGACTGCAAAAATTACATTTACTATAATACCGCCAGTTGCAGCCGCATCAACTCCACTTTTGGCTGCGATCATTGCATATACTGTTGCAGAAATCGCAACCCCGAAAGCTGAGCCGAGCGAACTAGCCATTTTATAAATACCGGAAGCTGCTCCGATTTTATCGTCTGGTGCATTCGATACAGCTGTATCTGTAGATGGTGTTGCATAAAGCCCTAAACCTAAACCAAACAATGCAAAACCGATAAATACGACAATTGTATAAGTTACGTCTGGTAAGAACGTTAAGCCCATTACTCCAACACCGATTAACGTCAAGAATGAGCCCCAAAGCATTGGTTTTTTCGCACCAATTTTTTGCAGAATTTTTTCACCAACACGAATCATACCTAGAACAGCAATTAGATAGCCTATTGATAACATACCCGATTGGAAAGATGTGAATCCTCTACCTTCTTGCACATACGTATTTGCAACAACAAGTGTTCCGGCAACGGCATTAAGTAAGAAGTTGGAAACTGTCGCACCTGTATATGGGGCATTTTTAAATAATCCAAAGTCAATTAACGCATTCGATCTACCATTTTCAACTTTTACAAAGATAATTGCACCAATAATTGTCACAGCTATTAAAACAATCGTAATCCAGTTTGTCCAACCAATTTCAGCACCTTGTGTGATGAAAATATTTAACGCCAACATAGTAATAATGAATATAATTAATCCTTTAACATCAAATTTCGAATTACCAGTATTTCTTGCTTTACTTTCCGGTGTGTCTTTGATTAACCATAATGCAAGAATTGCGAAGATAATAGAGAAAATGAAGATCCATTTCCATCCCATATATGTTGCGATAGCCCCGCCCAACAACGAACAGACACCAGATCCACCCCATGAGCCAATAGACCAATAACTTAGCGCACGTTGACGGTCCGCTCCTTCAAAATAAGCTTTCACTAATGCAATTGTGGAAGGCATAATACATGCTGCTGATATCCCTTGAATAATTCGACCAATAATGAGTAAGGTCGCACCATTTGCCAATACTATACAAAGTGAACCGATAATACTTAAAATTAAACCAAAATTAGTGATTTTCTTGCGTCCTACTTTATCAGCAAGACCACCTGCTGCTACGATAAAAATACCTGAGAATAATGCCGTTAAGCTTATAGCAATATTTAAAGTTCCCATCGAAACTCCTAAATCTTGTTGTATCGCAGGAACGACGTTAACCATTGCTTGCGCAAATAGCCAAAATGTTAATACCCCAAAAACAATACCTGTAATCATTTTATTTGTACCTTTGTAGGTTGATTCCATAATACTCACTCCTTAATTTTTTTCACTATCTTATTGATTATTTGTTAAAAGTTCAGGTTCATGCAAAATACTTAAGAATATAATTAAAGGCCCTTTAATAAGTTGTTAGGTAAGCTTTCCTATAGCTATATTCTAAAAGAAAAATCCTTTCTTTATCATGCCTTTTTTGATGTGTTTCTTTATAAAAGTGGATATTAATTTGATTGGAGAAATGATAGGTACAAAAAAGGTGGTTAATATTTTACCTTTGAGTAATATTTGGTCTAAGAGACTTTCTTCAAAGGTTAGTTTGTCCAATATGCGAATAGATCGCAGGCGAACGTGTGGCGACGGGGATGGTTCATCGCTCACCCGGCGGAAATCATAGCGTTAACTTCCTTAAGACGCGTTCCCCCAAAAAGTGACACACTGTTTATAAAACCATATATTTCACAATTCCTTAAAATACAAAAAGCACACCGGTGGACACTAGCTATGCTAGTATCTACCGGTGTGCACAGGAACAACTATATGAAAATTGTTACATATAAGATTTGCGTATATCAAAAAAATGAATGGCGTTGATCGTTAAATATGAATAGAAAGACCAATCTTCATCGATTGTTTCATCAAAAATTTGCAAAGATGGATGACTTAATCGATTAATATATTCAGCAATTTCTATATCTACTCCATGTTTACTACCCAAGTTCCACCAATTCGTATAGAGCGCTCCATTATCTTTATCATACGTATACTTTCGAATTTGATATTCGCCATGCTTCACCCCTGAAATGATGACACGGACATCCTTATTCAACTGCTTTAAAAATGCATCTTCAATAGAGAAATACGGGTTTACATTAATACAATTCATTAGTATTAATTGATAGCCCCTTTCATACTCGGTCATAATAAAATCTGGCCCTTGTGCAATTATGCATCCAGATAGTTTTTCTGCAAACAACATAGCATAAAAAGCCGGACGTTTCCCATTAAAGTAATGAAACAATTCCATCCCTTCCAATTGAATGCGGTGATGTTGATCACCTACTTCATGCAATTCGGTGTTAATCCAAAACGCAAGAGATTGGACATCGCTTGAAATATCCAATGCACTTTTTAACACTAATGCTCCTCGGAAAAACGTACCATTTGTATAACGGGTATTTCCAGATAGCGTATTCCACGTTATTAAATGGAGCGGTTTGTCGATGCGATGCTGCTTCAAATAATATTTTACCTTATTCGTCTTCTCTTTAATGTAATCCTTCGCTAGCAAAAATCGGTCATTACTAGTATCTTCAAAATCGATCACTTCTTTTTGATTAGCACCGAAACCAATAAAATCCATGCGTTCATCTTCTTGTAAAATCCACGCATGACGATCACTTGTGCTTTCTTCTTCATAAGAAAACGGCAAATAGACACCAATATGGATTCCAGGTACAATTTTTTTGATATTATTATATAATTTCGTATACACACGACGCAGTTCCTTTTGATGAACCGCCGAAAAATAGGACTCATAAAAGAGAACATGCCATTTACTAACATAAGATTCGCCGTACACTTGGAGACAATGTCTTAAAAAACTATCCAATTTTTTAAAATAGGATGCTTCGTCAGTAGAGATATCCTGGTAGCTGACGCGACTAAATATGGCAAGATCATGTTTTTTCAGAAAGTTAATCGCCATATCTGCTTTGAAATATGGAGAAGAAGTGGCAATCGCTTCATCTGTTTCAACAGTTGGAAGAAATGAAGTATTACTGACTAAATTTTGAATACCTATATAGCTAAGTCGTAATTCGTCTTTAACAAGTAATATTTGTTCCCGCACATCCTCTTTTAACAGCTCCTTTAATTCCCGAATGATTAAGACATGATCTGGATGTGTAATTTTGTCTCTTGATGGAACTGATACATCAATATGCAACTCCTCGTAACGAGTTTCTGTATTGCTATATGTTTTATTTGTTTCAGCCAGCATGGAGCCTATCTGAAGAAAAATAGCTGAAAAATTTGTAAGCGTTTCAACACCTTTAATGTTGGCTGTATGATCAATATTTACTTTCTCTTTTATATGACGTTCTCGATATACTTTTGGCGTTTCCTCATAAATTCCCTTAAAAAAACTCGTAAAGGACTTTGTGTTTGGAAAACCATTGTTCATGGCGATAAATGCAATGGAATCTGATGTATAAAGCAAGTCTTTTACACTATGTTTCAATCGTATATCCATTAAAAAGCGAATAAACCCTACCCCCATTTTCCGCTTGAAATATCGCGATAAGTAACCAGGAGATATATATAACTTATGAGCCATCTGTTCTAAAGTAATTGGGTCTTGATAATGCCTCTCCATATATTCAATAAGCTGAACAAGTCTATCATCTTCCGTATCTAACTGTCCCAAGGCATTTCCTTCCTCTTTGAAACGACGAATCAGTATAAGAAGTATTTCACTCACAATTCTTTGCATTTCAATTGTATAAATATCATCTTTACGGAAGTATGTGATAACCATTTCACCAAAGAATGTACGGAGCTGATCTATTAATGCTTCTCTACCGATATCAATTTCTTGTGAAAAGCATTCAAACCGTTGATGTCGATACTCTTTATAGGATTGTTCCATATACGAATCCGAGATAGTAAAACGTAGAATGCTGTTCTCTTTGTTTCCCTTCATTTCAAAAAGCTCGTTTCGATTAATGACAAGTAAATCCTTTTCTTTCATTTGATAAATTCTATTACTCGTTTCAATCATAAGATTACCCTCAATTACAAGAACAAATTCGATTCCACGATTTACTTCACGTTCAACGGTACCGATTTTCTGTATCCGTAGATGAAAATCCTTTAATCGCTCATCCATAATAGTCACCTCCTAAACCTCTATCGTCATCTTACTAATAGAAAAGTAAATTAAGCAACATATATCACTAAAAACAACTTCATATTAAGTGAAGTTTAACTCTTTTTGTGTTAATAATAGTAATAGGTCAAAAATTTTGAAAAGCATTCTTTAACTGCTTTAACAAAAAATCAGAATGGATTATTAGTTCTATTTTTTGAAACTTTTTGCATGTAAAAACGTATCATTTATAAGGCTATTTTTAAATGGAGGGATATGAATGGGTATTAATTTGGTAAAAGGTCAAAAAATAGATCTAACAAAAGGAAGATCTTCCTTATCAAGTGTTATGGTTGGTCTAGGCTGGGACCCAGTAGTGAAAGAAAAGAAAAAAAGCGGTGGATTTTTAGGTGGACTATTAGGTGGCGGTGCTTCTGGTGGTGGCGCTGAAATAGACTGTGACGCTTCTGTAATACTTTTAGATGAAAAAGGAAAATTATTATCCAAACAAAATCTAGTATATTTTGGTAACAAAACGAGTCAAGACGGTAGTGTGGTTCATTCCGGCGATAATCGCACCGGCGATGGCGATGGTGACGACGAAGTAATTAACGTGAATTTAAATGCTATTTCACCATCTGTACATAAATTGGTGTTTGTAGTGAATATTTATCAAGCAAGCCAAAGAAAGCAAGATTTCGGACTTATTCAAAATGCCTTCATTCGTCTCGTGGATAACGGCAGTAAAGAAGAGTTAGTACATTATAACTTATCCGAAAACTATGCTGGAAAAACGTCTCTTTTCCCTGGAGAATTATACCGCCACGGCTCTGAGTGGAAATTCTCAGCTGTCGGTGAAGGTACATCTGATTTAGACATTGGTTCAATTGCAAACAAATACTTATAAGGAGTGGTTTATTAATGGGCATTAACTTATCAAAAGGACAAAAGGTAGATTTAACAAAAACAAACCCAGGTTTAGTGAATGTAACAATAGGATTAGGCTGGGATACAAACAAATACGACGGTGGTAATGATTTCGATTTAGACTCATCTGTATTCTTACTTGGAAGCAACGGAAAATGTGCTTCTGAAAGTGACTTCGTATTCTACAATAATACAACAGGTGCCGGTGGTGCTGTTGTCCATACTGGAGATAATCGTACTGGAGACGGTGACGGGGATGATGAGCAAGTAAATGTTAACTTATCAACTGTTCCAGCTTCCATCGAAAAAATCGCATTCAGCATAACGATTCACGATGCAGAAACACGTGGGCAAAACTTCGGTCAAGTAAGTAACTCCTATGTACGTATTTTAAATGCTGATTCCGGAGAAGAAATAATCCGCTACGACCTTGGGGAAGACTTCTCTATTGAAACTGCTGTCGTTGTAGGTGAATTGTATCGTCATGGTGGCGAGTGGAAGTTCAACGCAATCGGTAGTGGATACCAAGGCGGTTTAGGAGCATTAGTTTCTGACTTCGGCCTAAACTAAAACGCTACGAACAAAAAGCAAGGGTACTTTTCCTTGCTTTTTATTTTACAAAAACTATATCAAAAATGGAATCTGGGTGAACCTAACAGCGCCTTCTTCATATTTTAGGAGTGAAAGTTATGAAACATTTTAGAGGAGTGCATGAGGAGGAAATACACCGTTTTTTTCATGTACCACCTAAAGAATTCTCTAGAAACATCGAGAGAAAAAAATTAGGCATCGCACTGGGAGCTACCTTGTATATTCCAGGTTCCATGCCCAATATTACAACCAAATTAACGAACATTCACTTAAAAAATTTAACGAATACAATTATTTGTTTAGAAGATTCTATTGCCGACTTTGAACTTATCGAAGCAGAGAACAACGTAATCCATGAGCTCCGACTAATAGACCAAGGTTTTGAAAAAGGAGTTAACTTGGAACAGGAACTCCCCCTTCTATTCCTTCGTATTAGAAATGTAGAGCAACTTCAAAAACTAGCAGAACAATTAGGTCACACAATCGGTCTATTTACTGGAATCGTTTTTCCAAAATGTACTGCTGCTAATGCAGAAAGATTTTTAGCTTGTTTACGGACGATCAATCTACATTATTCAACCAATTTATATGCCCTCCCTATTTTAGAAACAAAAGAAATAATTTACTCGGAAACTAGGGAACAAGAACTCCAACATCTATACAAGTTATTCAAGCAATTTGAAGACACCATCTTAACCATTCGTGTTGGTGCAACCGATTTTACAAGCCTGTTCAGTTTAAGACGTCCGGGCGATCGGACTGTATATGACATAAAACTGATTGCAGATTGTTTAACTTCCATTTTAAATACATTTATGCGACAAGAAGATAATTTTGTCATTTCTGGTCCTGTCTACGACTATTTTAGACCGACAAATCACATAGAATCTACACATACCTTTACTGATTTTGAAGCTATTTTGTGGAATGAAGTGCAACTAGATGTGGTCAACGGATTTTCAGGGAAAACTTGTATTCATCCTTCCCAAATTGAAATTGTAAATGTTGCTTACATAGTACCAAAAGAAATATATGACGATGCATGCTTAATCGTCGATAACAAACACGAGACGAACGGAGTTTTACGAAGTTCAGCTAGAAATAAAATGAATGAAGTAAAGCCGCATTATAATTGGGCTTTAAAAATACTAATCCAAGCAGAAATTTATGGGGTGCTTAAAGAAAATGTTACATCACTCGACTTCCTCCAACATATTAAAAACGTACAATTTACACGGAGACTTGAAATTAACAATTGAAGTAAAAGACAATCCAAATAACTTTTCACCTGACTCCCTTTTTGAAATGGGTGTAAGAATCAACAAAAAAAGGAGTTTTTTATTTGTAAGCCGTTTACTCGGCAAGCATTTGGCTGTAGATCCTGCCATTTCTCTTGGAACTGGCTCTATTTTAGCGTCCATGCTTTTGGAAAGTGAAGGAGAAAAACCTCATCCCCAATTAAGTAAAATTGTGCAAATGGTGAATTCAGGTGTTCCAGATCGAGCGTTAAGTGCAGAATCTTTAGCATACAAAGCAAAGTTACCGACAAAGACCGTTTTTATAGGGTTTGCAGAAACAGCGACTGGGCTAGGACATGCGGTATTCAACCATTTTCACGATGCGACTTATATCCATACAACGAGAGAAGAAATACTTAATCTACACCCTTCTTTTTACTTTGAAGAAGAGCATTCACACGCGACTTCGCACCGCGTATATGCACCTGAAGAAATTCTATTAGAAGCAGAAACAATTGTCCTTGTGGATGATGAAATTACGACAGGTCTTACAGCGACCAATTTAATCGCAGCATTAAATAATTCATTTCCTAATAAACGATACAAGGTGTTGTCCATCTTAGATTGGCGCAAAGACGACCAAAAAAGTGAATTTGATCATGTCATGGAAGCTCGTGGCATTTCGGCAGAAGTTATTTCCATCCTTTCTGGGCAATTTACATTGAGTAATGAGGCGACACTGGAAGAACATGAACTAACTTACCTAAACGACTATAAAAAGTTTGACCTAGTTACAGATGAAGAGCTAGTGGCTCCAACTACTTCTACATTTTATAGTGCTCACGGATCTTACAACACTTTCACAGGCCGATTTGGTTTAACTGACAATCATCATGAAGAACTAGAAGAATGGGTTCAACAACTTATCCACAAGCTTCCTTCTATTGATAGAAACAAATCCACACTAGTGATTGGTGTTGGTGAAAATATATATATTCCGCTCAGATTCGCTTTAGCTTTTGGTCAAAAGACAAAAGTTCAAACTACAACAAGAAGTCCTATATTCGCTAAAAATGAAAAGTCCTATCCAATTAAACAAAAATGTAAATTTACATTACCGGACTCAAACGGAATCGATCAATATATATATAACTTAGCAGATGTAGAAGCCGAACAAATCATTATTATCGCAGAATCGGTAAAAGATAAAGCTTCCTGGTTTCCTTTATTAACGCATTTGGATACTTTTGCGCCCGTTACATGGATATCCCTTACTAAGCCATTTAAAGGAGGAGAATAAAATGAAGTTACATACGAATGAGTTAGTAAAAACAAGCTATTCTCCGGACGATATTACGTTTTTATTAAAGGATTTATCAAACGTTCAAATCGAATCATCTATTGAGACTAGGGAAAAGTCTTTTCAAAACGGATCCCACTATGCTGAATCTTTACCTATTGAATATCGCCCAACTGCTGAATACACGAAAGTTTATGATCAAGCGCTAGAAGATTCTGCTGACCATGTCGCACAACTAGTTGGAATCTTAACAAGGCGCGTAAGAAAATTCGCAAACACGGATGATGTTGTACTCGTTTCCCTTGCACGAGCTGGTAGCCCAATTGGAATATTAATGAAAAGATACGCTCAAAAGTTTTTGAAACTTAATTGGCCCCATTTTAGTATATCTATACTAAGAGGAAAAGGAATTGACGTGGAGGCAGTTAAAACAATTAGAGCTCTTCACCCAAATAGCCATATACAGTTCGTAGATGGGTGGACAGGAAAAGGCGCTATACAAAAGGAACTGACAAAATCAGTTCAGCAATTAAACGAAACATACCAATTTCAGTTAAATGATGATTTAGCTGTATTATCGGACCCTGGAGAATGTGCGACACTTTTCGGAACAAGAGAAGATTTCCTTATTCCGAACGCTTGTTTAAACTCTACAGTGTCTGGACTTGTCAGTCGCACTGTTTTAAATGAACAGTTTCAACAGATCGGTGATTTCCATGGTGCCAAATACTATGTTGATCTTGAAAAAGAAGATGTTTCCAATGATTTTATAGACAATATTTCAAGTCAATTTTCTGCCCAAGAAGAGACTATTAACAAATTGGCAGCTGACTTCCCCATCGCTAGTGTCAGAACTTGGAGAGGCATGCGAGAAGTAGAAGCAATTGCTAAACAGTACTACAAAACAGTAAATATTAATAAAGTAAAACCAAGTGTTGGGGAAACAACAAGGGTATTGTTAAGAAGAAAGCCATATAAAATATTAGTACGAGATACTAACCACATATCAGTTCGACATATCTTACAGTTAAGCAAGGAAAAAAATATTCCAATAGAAGTTATTCCGGAGTTATTTTATCTTGCAATTGGACTGATCGAATCGGAGGATCTACTATGACTATCTTGTTTGCAAGTGACTTAGATCGAACACTTATTTACAGCAAAAACTCTAGAGGTACGGCGGTCGACGAACAGGATCTTTTTGCGGTAGAATCGGTTGACGAAAAACCAACTGCTTTTATGACTAATAAAGAGCTTGAATACTTTCAGAAACTTTTACCTACAATTCATTTTGTACCTGTCACTACTAGAACTGCCAATCAATACAATCGTATAACAGGAATCTATGGTACAGCAGAAAAACCTACTTATGCGATTGTTTCCAATGGTGCTGTTATTTTAGAAAATGGACTGCCACTTACGGAATGGTCAGACAAAGTAAAAAAACAACTAGAGCAAGATTGTACATCGATTGAACATGTAATGCCTCAATTAGAGGCATATGCCAAAAAAGAATTTGTTCTCCGTGTTTTGCATGCAGAGTCTTGGTTTGTCTATATGATTATTGATGAAAAAATGTTCTCGGTGGAAGAACTCGAAAACCTTTCACAAATTTTTTATGAGCAAGGTTTTACACTTTCCCATCAAGGTAGAAAATTATATATTATGCCAAATTGTATTAATAAATCAACAGCACTTCAATTTGTAAAAGAACGAATCGGGGCAACAACGGTCATTGCTGCAGGAGATTCCATGCTTGACTTTGATATGGTAATGAATGCCGATCAAGGCTATATCCCCTCTCACGGTGAAGCAGTTAAACAAAAAGAGCTGCTGCCCCCTCATATTTTCGTTACAAACAATAGTGGAGTGCTTGCGGGTGAAGAAATAGTAAAAAAACTGTGTGAATATTTGTTATAATAGGTATGAATAGGGGGAGAACCCATGGTGAATTTAAATCCAAAAAGGATGAACTCGTGGGATTCATCCAATATTGGTAATTGGTTAAAAGATTCTTTAGGAAATCCTACACAAGTTTCTATTGATGGGGAACAACTAACTTACCCTCAATTAGTGTGCCAATACGTCGGTATGTCCTTAGACGAAGATGAATATTTCTCTTTCCTGCATACACAAGTAAACGAATCTTCTGGCATGTTAACGATTCTTTCTGATGCGCTTAATAAGGAAATTACAGCAGAAAGGTTACGTTCGATCAATCAGCTATTCGATATGCATCGAAAAGAAAAAGGATTGTCTCCAAATCGTATGGTTGCTTTTTTAGATGGGTATGCACTATTACCTACCTTAAAAGATGCTGGCCTTAATAGAAGAATTAGAACAACATTAATTGATATACTAAAGAAACTTCAAGCTACCTATGCGGAAGGAACGCTACACCATGAATACCGGCGCATTACGACGGATCTTGTGAAGTGGATTTTCAATCACGTAGAACCTGCATTAGAGCAAGTAGACTTTAAAACAGGACTTCCAGGATATCTTTGGTACGGACACTCTACACCTAGTGAGAAATGGTTCCTTACATATTTAGCTAGTTACGGTTTCCATGTCGTTCTTTTTAATCCTGCTGATGATTCTTGGCCAAAACAAATGCTAGGAATTAGCGCTGAACTTAGCCACCGCTTTCCAAAAATAGAAACACAATTAAAACCATTGCCAGATGAAATGCCGAAAATTGCAGGAACTGTTGCATTTAAAGCAACGCAAGAAATTAATGAACTATTACATCATGAAAATTCAGGATTATATAAGCCGTTCCAATTCAAATCTTTTTCCACGAACTCCATCCGTTTAAAAACGACGGAAGATGAAGTATTTTTAATCGCAAAAGAAAGAGCAATGATTCGTCCATATTTCGAAGTAAGCAATAAGCAAGTTACCATTCCGGTTGTGTTTGCTAAAATGATGGGAATTGATAAAAACCGCAAACGTTTCTGGAATAATGTGCACTCTTTAACAGAACGTGAAGATACGCATGTAATCCGTCATTTTCCATTCACAAAAGAGCAAAAAACAAACCAGTTATTTCATTATCGAGATGCATTAGGAACCGACGGAATACTAGATCCTCGAAAAATGAAATCTGCCAATTGGTGGACGTATGGTAAATTACCAACAGGAACGCAAACTGTCATTGGAGAAGCAATTGCAAAACATGCAGAGGATCCAATTTTACTTCGCCAAGGAAGTGAAACAATGGAAGATCTCCAGCTATATGCATTTGCACAATCGATGGTATTACCGGACTTTGTTATTCGCCTTTTGCAAACTTTTGACTATCCACAATTCGTTCCTACCATCTTTCTCTACAATGAGGAAAATGGCCCGGAGTTAAGTAGAGCCGATTCTAACGCACTATGTATGATGCATTTACTAGGACTAGACGTGATCATTGTTAACCCTAAAGGGCATCTGGACATCGAAAAATGGGTACAGGAAGGCACATTTGACTTACACTGGATGGATGATCGTAGTTTTAATGAAGCCTTTAAAAATCCGAGCGTCGTACAAAAAATCTTTAAAAAATTTCGCTAGTATGAGGGGGAAAAGAAATGGAACTACAAAAGTTAGAAATAGACCAACAAGAACAGCTATTAGAGGGAAGCACCGATTTAAAAGCACAGCTGAAACGTGATCCTCAAGTATTACAGCTAGTAGCACGAATCGATCCTAAAAACCAAATCGAACTTTTGGAATTTGGACGTGAACCAGCAAATGAAATATCCACCTTTACAGGAAAAATTTTAAGCACGATCAAATCGAGCAGTATGGAAGAATCAAGCGAACTATTAAAACAGCTTGGTAAAATCATGGACAAATTCGACAAAAAGGACTTTGTTGAAAAACCTTCTTTCTTAGGGAAGATCTTCAAACAAGGCGAAAAAATTATCGAAAAGTTATTTAACAAATACCAAACAATGGGTAGTGAAATCGACAAAGTATTTGTAGAAATAACAAAATACGAAAAAGAAATGAAAAACTCAACAGCTACGCTAGAAGAACTATACGATAAAAACTTTAACTACTTCATGGAATTGGAAAAGTATATTGTAGCCGGTGAACTAAAAGTAAATCAGTTAAGACAGCTTGTTCCGAATTTACAACAAAAAGCAGAATCAGGCGATCAACTTGTCTTAATGGAACTAAATAGCCTACAAAACGCGATTGAACTACTTGATCAACGAATTTATGATTTGGAAATGGCCAAACAAGTTTCCTATCAATCCGCACCCCAAATTAGAATGCTTCAACGAGGCAATACAAAGTTAATCGGGAAGATAAACTCAGCGTTTGTAACGACTATTCCAATTTTTAAAACTGGACTAATTAACGCCATTTCTGCAAAAAGACAAAATCTTGTTGCACAATCGATGAGTGAATTAGATCGTAGAACAAATGAAATGCTTCTTCGAAATGCCAATGATATTTCGAAACAGAGTGTGGATATTGCTAGAATGTCAGGGCAACCGAGCATTAAGATCGAAACTATTGAACAAACATGGGATACGATCATGCGTGGAATGAACGAAACAAAGGCAATCGAAGAAGAAAATCGGAAAATGAGAGAACAAGGTCGCCTTCGACTAGAAGAGCTACAAAAGAAATATGAAGACGGTCAACGAAAATAAAAGGCGATTAAAATGGATGAGGAGGAAACAGAATGTCAGTTATTAACCTTTCAAAAGGACAAAAAATTGATTTAACGAAAACGAATCCAGGTTTAAAAAATGTCTTAGTCGGATTAGGCTGGGATACGAATAGATACAGCGGAGGCGAAGATTTTGACTTAGATGCATCCGCTTTCATCGTCGACGGTAACGGAAAAGCATTTAATGAAAAAAGCTTTATCTTTTATAATAATTTACAAAGTGAAGACGGCTCAGTTATCCACACTGGGGATAACCGCACTGGAGATGGTGATGGCGATGATGAACAACTACTCGTTAAGTTACCACTTGTACCAAGTGTAGTGCAAAAGGTTGTATTTACCGTTACTATTCACGATGCAGATTCACGTAAACAAAACTTTGGGCAAGTTTCCAATGCTTTTATTCGCATTGTCAATGAAGATACCAATGAAGAAATCGTTCGTTATGATTTAGGCGAGGATTTTTCCATTGAAACAGCACTCGTAGTCGGAGAAATTTACCGACATGGTAACGAGTGGAAGTTTAATGCTATCGGTAGCGGTTTCCAAGGCGGATTAGCTGCATTAATTAACGAATTTGGACTAAACTAAAGAAACAACAAAGTAGGGCTATCCCCTTGTCAACAATGACTTGTGGATAGCCCATTTACTCTATACCTTATTTAGCCTTTATCTTTGTACATTTTATCCGCTACACCCTCTTTACGTTGGTTCGGTGTCATCGGCTCATGCTTTGGTAACAAGCTGTCAAATTCAGCCTCGAGTGAAATTTCTTCCTTCATGTTTTTGTTTTTAACTTCCGGGTTTAACGAATTCGTGTATTTACTCGCTTTTTTAAAATTTTCAAAAGACATATCAAAACCACCCTTTCATCTCATTGGTACGTTTTTAATATGGCTAGTAAACCTGTTTTCATTCATTACCTAAATACGTTGTGGATAACTTTGTTTCGATGTCCTTATCCACATGATATCCATTTGCCTGTGGACGAGAGCTCACTACATTTTTTAATTTTTCATTCACAAAATGTAAGGCAACTCCATCATCTGCAGCATATCCTGCCCCTATAATACCTTCTTCGATGAAGCTTTTATAAACAGGACGTCTATCTGCCTCTCCATCATAATGTGGACAATTACTCCCCTTTATTAAGCCTAAACAAGTAATAGGCTCCAGTTCGTCCCCGTATGAATCCGTCACTCCTTCTTCAAACCAGCAAAGTGAGCCGGCACTAATACCGGCTAAAATTGTTCCATTATTATAAGCATGCTGAATTGCTATATCTAATTCCCACTCTTTCCAAAGAAGCATTAGATTTTTGGTGTTGCCTCCACCTACATATAAGATGTCCTGTTCCATGATGAATTTGTTTATATCTCGCGTAGAAGGTTTGAATAAAGATAAATGGGTCGGTTCACATTCTTCTTGCTGGAAAAAATGATAAAACTTTTCTATATAACTGTCTGCATCCCCACTAGCCGTTCCGATAAAACAAATTTTTGGTCTTTTTTCGGGGGATTGCCCTAAAATATATCGATCTAATAAGGGATTTTCCGGTTCCATGGAGAAACCTCCGCCCCCCATTGCAATAATTTGTCTCATTTCTTTATCCTCCTATGTAATGCTTACTTTAATAATCACATTAAGAAGGACTTGAACTAATACTAGTTCAAGTCCCCTAAAACTATTAGTATTGCCCTGACATAACGGAAAAAATAACGATAAATGTAATGATGAACACAATGATTCCAATAATAATCGATGGAATGATAAGCGTTGCAAATCCTTTCCAACTAGAAAACTGATGAACCTCACCAATCCCTTTACTCTGAATAACAATCATCCAAATCGCTAATGCGGTCATGATAAAAAACGATAATAACAACCAGCCAATTGCACCTGCTGATACTGGTCCATTCGTCATATCTGCAAATCCACTGTGAGCAATAAATGCCGCTATAATATAGTACGGTGTCATCCAAATAATAGGAATCGCATTTACCCCAACCGCCTGAAGCATTTCTTTAAACTTTCCAGTACCACCAAACCATTTTCCAACCCAAGTATAAATAGCTGCTCCTATCGTTAATCCAATTAAACCGAATATCGGACCAAGCAAAATAGCACCAATTAGTATTAGCCACAAAGAAACATCAAAATTCTTTTCCCATTCACCTATTACCCCAATTGTATTAGGAATACCTGCAATCGCCGCAATCGTTAACGAATATCTCAAATCCTTATAATCTAGCACGTAGCGAATCGTTTGTCTTGTAGAAAACCAAATAGAGAAAAACGGATTTAGCTTTTCCATTTCTTCCTCGTTCAATTTACTCCCCCTCCAGGTTTCTTTCTCTTTTAAATTATGCCAGTACACCCAATTTTATTTATCACTCCTTTACTTCATTCGACAAAAACCAGCAATTTCCTTCCAATATTGAAGTCTTTGAAAAGTAAGCTATAGCAATTTCTTCACTCAAATAAAGGTAGGCACATAACATACTGAATGATGACCAGTTACTTTTAAAAGGGGTATGTAAAAATGAAAAAATCAGAGGTACAAATATTTACCACAGCGCTAGCAATGAATAAGGATCAGCGTCGTTTTGTTGCCGACAAATATAAAGATTCCTTAGAAGAGCAAAAATTAGTAAATCTACATGTAATAAATTGTATTACTCAACTTGAAAAATCGTGTCAAACGATATTGGAAGATATGCGCAAACAAGAAAAGGCCTTGAACCTTCAAAAAAAAATGCAAAGACAAAATTATCTGCATCTAAGAGACATTTTCCTTGAAATGGCACGGACATCCAGTAATTATAAAACTTATATAAAAAAACAAGAGCGTTCCCTTCACGCAATAAACGAACATATAAATAAGCAAGATGGTTTTAATAAATTACTCACAAGAAGATCACATAAACAGTATGAATTATTAAACCGACTGGAGCAAAGCGTTCACAATCACGATAACTATTTTGAATCTGTTTTAAATCAACTCGAAAAAAACGCAATGTATAATCAAGCAGCCTTAGAGAAACAGGACACACTTGAGAAAATGAATGAAATCATTCTGAAAAACATGAAACAGCAAGAATTACAACTGGAGGAAGCTTTTGAAGAAGTGAAATCATTATTAGAAAAAGTATTAGAAGTAAAAGGAAACATGCGCACACTTATATCCTCCCTTCCTCCAAACTATCCAATCAAACAAGTAATAGTGGAAGGTGTTGCCATATCTTTAGAAAATTTTCTTTTCGTAAACAATAAATTGGATATTGCATATTTTTCAGATGGACTGGAGACAATCTCCGTTGCCATTGGGAATATTGAAGCTATTCGTTGGGAATAAGGAAAGCAGGCTGCATAATAGACAGCCTGCTTTTCTTATATTATGCATAGTCTTTTATTTAATTTATTACGTAGAAAACGAAAATATTTTTCTATTCAAGATAGAAACCTAAGCGTTAGCAAATAGATTTAATACAGTATAGTAATCTCTCCAAACCGGAGAGAATTTTTTTGTGTGGGAGGTGGATATATATGAATGAAAGTATTTGTGACCTATTAGCTACTTTCCCAACAGGTTATGCTCTTGAAGCTGTTTTCATGGAGAGTACTCGTGTACCTGTAGAAAGATTTGTAAGCGTGAATTTAGACACTAATCTTGCTTACTTTACTAAAGCTGGTGGCAGATTATATGTAGCAGATTGCACAAGACTTAACTCAGTCGAGTTCTTGTAATTAATCACGAAATTTCTACCTCCTATCGTTTCACTCTTGTATGTCTATGTCTAAGATAAAGTAGAAAGAATAACTCAATTGGTTCTTAGCGATTCAATTGAGTTATATACATAACTCCCCTAGAATAAAGAAAGCAAATAATCGCGAGGTGAAATGACTTTTGACGAAAGAATCCATACTAATTGTAGAAGACGAAGAGAAGATTTTAAGACTGCTGGAAATCGAGTTAGAATATGAAGGATACCAACTAGGGAAAGCCACTAATGGAAGGGATGCTCTAGAAGCTTATCTCTCCAAGGAATGGGACTTAATATTATTAGATGTCATGCTTCCTGCTTTGAGTGGAATTGAATTACTTCGACGCATTCGATTAAAAGATTCCTTAATCCCAGTTATTTTGTTAACCGCAAAAGATTCGATTGAAGACAAAGTATCAGGTCTTGATCTTGGAGCCAACGATTATATTACCAAACCTTTTCGTATGGAAGAATTACTTGCAAGAATTCGTGCAGTTTTACGAATAAAACAAGTTACATCATCCATAAACGCCGTAGACGATGAATGGCTTCATGCCGGCGATTTAAAGGTAAACGAAAAAACACGAGAAGTGATTCGGCAAAAAAGTGATATTGACTTAACCCCAAAAGAATATGACTTACTTTTATATTTATTAAAAAATAAGCGGCAAGTTTTAGATCGCGATCAAATTCTAGAAGCGGTTTGGGGCTATGACTACGATGGAGAAACAAAAATAGTCGATGTATATATTCGTTATCTCAGAAAAAAAGTGGATGCAAATTATGATCAGGCACTCATCCATACGGTAAGAGGCGTCGGTTATGTGTTAAAGGAAGCGACATGAAACTTCGAAATAAGATTAATTTATATACTTCCGTGTTATTTATTGCTTTATTAATTCTTATGAATGCTTCTATTTATATTCTTTTCAGCCATTTAATGATGACAAACGAACTAAATAGAGCAGAGGCTAATGTCGATAAGATTGTAACGAATATCGGTGACAATATGGATCTTATTCCACCTGCTCAACTTCTTCTTGCCTATGTTCCCGTCGATGGGATGATTCGAGTACTAAATAATGATTTAACGATTAACGAGAAAATCACTACCCCCTCAGAGGGAGAGGAAGCATTAAAAGCACGGCCTGCTCGATTTGAACCTGGCCAAGTAAGTGAAGTCATCACCCTTGAAAAAAAGCGCTATGTGTTCACCTCCTATCCAGTCGTTTGGAATGATGGTAATGTAGTGAGCCTGCAAGTAACAAACAGTATACAGGCAACGGACGACATGCTTAATATACTACGTTTCGTGCTGATAGTTGTAACGATCATCGCTATGATTCCTGTTTTTCTGTCTAGTAGAGTATTGAGTAATTTAATAATCCAACCAATTAGGTCCATGATTGACACCATGAAGGATATTCAAAAAAGTGCTCAATTTAAAAGACTAGAACTGGAAAAAACTTCGGAAATCGAACTAGTGGAAATGGGTGAAACATTTAATCATATGATTGATATACTCCAGTCCAATTTTGAAAAACAAGAACAATTTGTCTCGAATGCTTCACATGAGTTAAGAACCCCACTTACAATTATTGAAAACTACGCTGACCTGCTAAAGCGGAGAGGTTTGGAAAGACCCGACTTATTTGAAGAATCGATTGATGCTATTCACTCAGAAGCCGTGCGAATGAGAGAAATGACTGAGCAGTTATTACAACTTGCAAGGCAGCATGAGCAATGGAATATCCAGTTGGAACAAATAAACGTAACAGAACTTGTAGAAGAAACCGCAAACACTTTTCAACACACCTATCAACGAAACGTACTAGTAACAAGTAATGAAATTACGAATGGTTACACCGATGCACAAAGACTGAAACAATTACTTTACATCTTTTTAGATAATGCCCGGAAATATAGTGAGGACCAAATTACGATTCATATCGGTCAAGCTTCCGATGAGACCTATATCCAAATTAGAGATAAAGGAATGGGAATTCCAAAACATGATTTACCTCATCTATTTGATCGTTTTTATCGCGTGGACCAAGCAAGAAGCAGAAAACAAGGCGGTTCTGGACTAGGACTTACGATGGCAAAGCAAATAGCCGATACAATTGGGATACGAATAGAATTGGATAGCTTAGAAAATCTTGGAACGACTATTACGCTTTTTTTCAAATCAACAGAAAATGAGGAGAGGTAACCGACCATTTCTCATCATTTTCTTACTTTTAGATTGTATACTAGGGCTAACAAATAGTTGTATGGAGTGATTTAGAATGAAAAGGAAATGGATATGGTCGGTAGGAGTTATTCTCCTTGTTGTTTGCTTGATCTTCTGGCTAGCCCCTTCTATCTCAGCAAAAGACCTAACAGAAGAAGAAGCGAATTCAGTTGTACTTGAAAAGTATCCCGGAGATATTATAAATACAACAAAGACCGAAAGAGAATATCAAATAGAATTGAAGCTCGAAACTGGTGTATATCTCATTAAAATAGATGCAAAAAGCGGAGATGTGCTATCCCTATTCCAAACAGAAAAAGCAGAAAAGCCCGTCCAAGAAGCACCGGAGCAACCGGAAAAAGAAGTCATTGCACCGACGAAAGTAGACAAAGTACCAGAAAAAGCACCTACTGAAATCATCCCAATAACAAAACAAGAAGCAGTAGAGATTGCAGCCAAGCATCTTAAAGGAACGGCAGACGGGGATGATACAGAGTTTCACCAAATTCCTGGTCAAACTCCCTATTACCTAGTAGATGTGGAAATCGAGAACGGTGAGGATGACCGCGAAGCAACCGTCCAAGTGGATGCTTACACCGGAGAAGTGAAATCAGTCAATTGGGATGACTGATGGATTCCACTCATTCTTTACTTTAATAGCGACCGATACATCTGAATATGGAGATGTATCCGTCGCTTTATTCATTTATGAAAAAAATCGAGTCTTATTCTCTCCAAGTTTTAACCTTCCTTTCCCCGTCCTTTAGTTTTGTCTGGTTATAGTATTAACTGTAAGGCAAAACAAACTTAGGAGGAAAAAATGATGAAAAAATTAGTTATTGGTTCATTAGCAACTACTCTATTAGTGAGCGGGGCAATCGGAATTCATGCTTATGCACAAGAAGATGATGGTAAATTAGAAAGCAAAGAAATTGTGAACGCTACAAAAACACTAATCTCCGAAAAAGAAGCGATTGCTATCGCTAAAAAACAAGTGAACGGTGAAGTTATTGAAATTGAGTTAGATTCCGATGATGGAAGATATGAATATGAATTAGACCTTCGTGATGATAAAGGACATTATGACATTACAATCGATGCTACTACCGGTAAAGTGCTTGAGTTAGATTTGGATGATGATAACGATGACGATGATAATAAAAAAGCTACTGCAAAAGCGACGTCTCCAAAATCACTAATCTCAGAAAAAGAAGCGATTGCTATTGCAAAAAAACAAGTGAACGGCGAAGTTATCGAAATTGAATTGGACGAAGACGATAATAGATATGAATATGAAATAGAACTTCGTACAAATAAAGGGGAAGCTGACATCACAATCGACGCTACTACTGGTGAAGTGTTAGAACTTGATCTGGATGACGATGACAACTAAGTTTTAAAAGCAGATTAAAAAGGTACCAAGCTATTGGATAATCATAGCATGGTACCTTTTTTACATGTTAATCTGTTAATTCCACTTAGTTACTAAATACTTGGTTGTAAAACTTTTGGTAATGGATTTTGATAAGCATTTTTTGTATGTTTTGCTAGTTCTTCTTTTGCTTTTTCAATTAACTCGGGATTTTCAAAAATCTCTACTGCGCTAGCAGCAAGGACTTTCCCAGCATATAATAGTCCTTTATGTGCCAACGAAGTTTTCCCTTGCGAAACAAGTTGCCACGTGTGGAGAGGAGTCCCTGCTACAAAACATGTTGTAAAAAATTGGGCAGTTGGTACAATCCAACTAACATCCCCTACGTCTGTGGATCCTTGCATTACTTCACGGGTTTTAGCATAAGGGATAACCTCATTGAAAAACGGGTAATCTGTTGTATAAAATTGGTCGCTTATTTGATAGTTAGATAGTTTTTGTGCATCCAAAATAGCGGAATCTACTTCCTCAACTGTAATAGTGCTAGCCATTTTCCGTGCATAACTAAGTTCTTTTTCGTCGTAATTTGGTAATCCGAAAGCTTCCAACTGATCTTGTAAAACAATATTTAACGTATCGTTTGGAATGTAATTAGAGCATGCCTTATCAAAGCGTACCGTCACCTTTGTTCCGGTCATCAAAGCCGCTCCTTCAGCAATATTAATAACACGCTGATAAATATCTTCTACTTCTTTAATATGCGGAGCCCGTATTAAATACAGTACTTCCGCATCTGATTGAACAACATTTGGAGAAGATCCACCTGTATTAGTGACAGCATAATGTACTTTTGCTTCAGAAATAATATGTTCACGTAAATAATTGACCCCAACATTCATTAACTCGACTGCATCCAATGCACTTCGTCCTAGATGAGGTGAATTGGCAGCGTGCGATGCTTTCCCTTCAAAAGAGAAATAAACTTGATAATTCGCAAGAGATGAAAACGAAAAGACACCAGAATATGAGTTTGGATGCCATGTAAGCGCCACATCGACATCGTTAAAGACACCCTCACGGACCATATAAGTTTTTCCTGATCCGCCTTCTTCTCCAGGACATCCAAAGTATTTTATAGAACCAGTAATTTTCTTTTCCTCAATAAGTTGCTTTAAAGCAATAACTGCTGCAATTCCTGCAGTACCTAATAAGTTATGACCGCAGCCATGCCCATTTCCATTTTCCTCTAAAGCTTCTCTTATATCTGAAGCTTCTCTTTGACTAAGCCCTGAAAGTGCATCAAATTCGCCAAGGATCCCAATCACTGGTTTATCTTGTCCGAATGTTGCCGTAAAAGCTGTTTCGATGCCTCCCACTCCACGTTCTACAGAAAAACCATTGTCCTCTAAAAAACCGCTTAACAGTTTAGTAGATTGATATTCTTGAAAACGCGTTTCTGGCGTTTCCCAGATTCGATCACTTAACGTTGTGATTTCCTTACTTTTTTCCTCTATTAAAGAATCAATTAAACCTATTACATCAACCATTTAGTATTACCTACTTTCATTTTGATAAAGCTGTTCAATCGTAGCTAACCATGTATGTAAAGCAATAAATAGTACCGCTTCATCGATGTCAAATTTCTCATGATGATGACCCGCTGCTAAGGTTGTTCCAAAGACGGCATATGTAGCAAGTCCACCTTGTCTTTGGACTCGATCCATCATATAGGTTGCGTCCTCTGAACCAGCCGCAAACTTGGAGCTTGGTATAATTTCTTCTACACCATTAACATTCTTTGCTGCATGAGCAACCATTTCTATTAATTTTTCAGAAGAGGAACAAGTTTTGGCAGCCCCGACTATTTCATAAGAAAGCTCCGTTCCATACATGTTCGATGCTCCCTCTAAGACAGATAGTGCTTGCTCATGAACATACATATGTACATCGCTATTTTCCCCACGCGTTTCCAATTGTAAAGAAGCATGCGCTGGCACAATATTACGTCCATCTCCAGCTATACAAGTACCTACATTTATACGTGATGCACCGCCACTATGATTTGGGATTGCATGGAGTCCCAGTATTGCTGAAGCCGCAGCAAGTAAAGCATTTTTCCCCTTTTCAGGCTCTGCCCCTGCATGTGCAGCTTTTCCAGTAAATTTTGCATCAATTTTAGTTGTCGCTAGAAATCCATTTGTACCTGCAAGAACTGTACCTAACGGCGAACCTGCTCCTACATGCATACCTAAAAAGTAATCAACACCATCTAATACACCAGCATCAACCATTGATTTTGCACCGCGAACACCTTCTTCTGCAGGCTGAAAAATGATCTTAATAGTTCCCTCAATATGATCTGTATTATTTGCAAGTACGCTCGCTAAACCTAAACCAATTGCACAATGAGCATCGTGCCCACAAGCGTGCATATTTCCTTCATACTGTGAACGGAAACCAAATTGCTGGGGAATATGAGATGGCTCAGAAGATTCTTCTATTTCTAAAGCATCCATATCAAAACGGAAAGCAATGGTTGGACCTGATTTCTTCCCTTTAATTGTTCCAACTACTCCTGTAAATCCTCCAACCATTTTTTCCATATACTCCAAGTAACCGCCGTGCTCCTTGGCCTTCTCATAATAAAGTGCCAAATATTCTTCAGAAGGTAACCCCATCCTAGTTTCTGATAATACTTCTTTTCCTATCTGCACTTGAAACCCTAATTGACTTAATTCATGCGCGATAATCGAGGCAGTACGAAATTCTGTCCATCCTACTTCGGGATATTGATGAAAATCTCTTCTCCATGTAAGCATTTGCTCAGTCAAATTGGGATTCATTGTAAAAATGTCCACCCTTACCACTCCTTAGATTAAGTAAATTACAGATGTAATGAAACACCTGGTCCAATCGGAATTCCAAACAATGCGAAAACTAACATTAAAATAATCCAAACTATTAGAAACGCTATAGTATACGGAATCATAAGTGACATAAGCGTACCAATACCTGCTTTTTTATCATACACATGCATAAACGATAGAATTATCGCGAAATAAGGATTTAAAGGTGTCACCATATTGGTAGAAGATTCACCAATACGATACGCCAACTGAATAAATGCCGGGTGATAGCCAAGTACCATAAACAACGGAATAAACACCGGACCGACTAATGACCACAAGGCAGAACCACTAATAATAAATAAGCTTAGAAATGCTGTTAATAAAACAAACAACACAATAACAAAGACATTGGTCATATTTAGTGTTGTCAATAATGCCGCACTATTAACTGCAAACCAAATGGCAATATTACTCCAGTTAAAGTAAGCCACAAACTGAGCAATCATAAAAATCAGTACAATATATCCAGATAAACTTCCGATAGCTTCCGTCATCAATTTTGGAATATCAGCTGAAGATTTAATCTTCTTCGTACTAATACCATAAGTAATACCTACTACTAAAAAGAATAAAAATAGAATTGGTATAATGCCCGATAAAAATGGGGATCGCAATATAGTGCCATCCTCATTTAAGAGGGGCGAATTAGGGATAAGCATGCCCATGACAATTATAGCAATGAAAGCGATTGCAGAGATAAGAGAATTACGTAAACCTCTTTTTTCTATCGGACTTATATCGTTGGAGATAGTCTGTTGCTCTCCCTTATATACACCTAAACGCGGTTCGACATATTTCTCGGTAATAAAAGTACCTAGAGCTGCTAGAACAAATGTAGAAATACTCATGAAAAACCAGTTATCAAGTGGTGTCACCATAACATCTGGATTAATTCCTTGCGAAATTTCAGTAGAAATACCCGATAAAAGTGCATCTGTACCAGCGATTAATATATTGGCAGTGAAACCAATACCTGTACTCGCTAAGCCGACTGCTAAACCAGCTATTGGATGGCGACCGACAGATAAGAAAACGAGCGCCGCTAAAGGTGGTACTATAACAAAAGCTGCATCAGAAGCAACATTTCCTAAAATTCCGATGAAGAATACTGCAAACGTAATAATTTTTTTGGGTGTACTTAGAATTGCCCTTTTCATGAGCATTTCTAATAATCCGACTTTTTCTGCTAAACCAATACCTAGCATAATCGTTAGAACTAAACCTAGAGGAGCGAACCCCGTAAAGTTTTTAAGCGTATCTGATAAAATGAACTGAATACCTTCATTAGAAATAATACTTTTAACCGCAACCATTTCCTGTGTATTCGGATGAACAACCGCTGCCTTAAATAAACTTAAAATCCATGATAGAATGACGAGAAGAACTGTTAAGTAGAAAAACAAGATAAACGGATGTGGAAGCTTGTTTCCTACTTTCTCAATAATAGACAAAAATTTTGAAAATCTATTTTCATCGTTCTTTTCAACCTTAGTAAATACTTGTTGCAATAGAATCACCCCTTTTTCGATTAAAAGACCCCTTTGTGATATGTCTTTAAATAACAGAGTAAACTAACAGCAAAAAAATATCAATATATTTTTAGAAAAAGGAGAAAAGTTTAAAAATGCCGAGAATTCTTATTTTCACTACAAAAAATTCATTAAAATGGGTAAAGAATGTTGATACTTTGGGCATTGAACAATGTAATTTTATTTTTACTATTTATGATTCTTTAGCACATTTACAAGAAATATTTCTCGAAAAAATTCATCAAGTGGATGGTATATTATTTAGTGGACAAATTCCTTATTTTTTCATTAAACAATATTTTCCGAATGTACCCGTGCCAATGTTACATTTTGACGTCACCCAAGAGGACTTTTACAGAACTCTTTCCGAATATATTTATAAACATAAAGACTTCCAAATGAAGAGATGTTTAGTAGATTTTTTGTATGAAGAAAACAATTATTTAGGTGTATATGAATGGGCTGAAAAAGATGATACTCCTTATATCTTTGATCTTAGTATGCAAGCATACGCAGATATGGACGTATATAATAAAATGCGTGATTTTCACGTGGAGATGTGGAAACAAAACAAAGTGGATGTGAGTATGACACGACTAGGTAATTTGCCTGAAATGTTGGAGCCATATGGTATCAAGCCTTTATTAGTTGTTCCTTCTGAACAAAGTATGATTAAGATAATAGAGGCTTTGTTAAAAGAAATTCAGCTTCTACAATTAATTGAAAACCAGGTAGTTATTGCTCATTTAGAGATGTCTATTAATCGAGATAACGTGGCGGACTTAGAATATCGACAAATGTCATTACATAAAGCTATTCTCGACTTTAGCAAAAACAATCAAATGTCCTTTATCATCCATCGAAATGCTTTCTATTATGAAATCATTACAAATTATAGCGACTTCAAATCGATCACAAATGAGATGAAAAACTGTCAATTAGCATCTTTTCTCACACAAGAATTACAATTCCCTGTGCACATTGGATGGGGTGTTGGGCATTCTATTCAAGAAGCACAGCTTAATGCAGAAAAAGCCGCACAAATGTGTGCAGCTTTAGAAACTCAGGCCTATATTTTAACTAAAGAGGAGACACTAATCGGACCACTAGGTGACAAAGATTGGATAAAGGTAGATACGCAATATGATTTGGAAATTGAGAAATTAAGTACAAAACTTAACACTTCCCCTTTGCAAATACAAAAAATTATTGCTGTTATGGATAAACTACAATCAAACATGGTGGCGTCAGAAGACTTAAGCATTCACTTAGGAATTACACCAAGAGCTGCAAATCGCATACTCAAGAAATTAGAGGAGAATGGTGCAGCAACTGTAACTACTCAATTGCAAAAGAAACTACGAGGACGTCCAAAAAAAGTATATGAAATTCATTTTGACGACTTATAAAAGATCGGTACATGAAATTCGTTTTTTAGACAAATAGAAATCTAGCAGTATTTTGATCTGCTAGATTTCATGTAATAAAGCTATTTTATTTACTAATCAATATTGAAACTTAACCCTTACCGCTGCGCTTATCGTGATTTGTCCTTCTTCAATTGGAGTCGTAAAGCTCTGTTCTGCCATCGCAACAGATTTATATGCTACAGGTTGACTCTGACTTTCCTCCACTATCTCTATCGGATGTGGATGCAAAGGTAATTGCATCGTTTCGGCTATCGTCTTTGCTTTTGTTTGTGCATCTTGAAGAGCTAGACGTAGTGCTTGTTGGTAATATGGGGTCGTATCATCGATTCTAAATTGCACAGATGAAACGCGATTAGCACCATTTTGTACAGCGGTATCGATGACAGTACCGACTTGACTAGCGTCTGTTACTTTTACAGAAATTGCGTTCCTTACCTCATACCCCCGAAAGACTTGTCTTCCGTCTACAAAATCATAATTTGGAACTATGTTATAAGCAGAGGTTTGAATATCTTCTCTAGGAATACCTAACGCTAAAATAGATTGAATAACTTGGTTCATTATATTCGCATTTTCTTGTTGGACTTTACTTAAGTCTTCCCCCTCAGTACTGACTTCTAGTTGAAGCTGCACATAATTTGGCTGTGCATCAACTTTTCCATTACCTGTCACTATTATGACTCGCATCGGAGGGTATTGAACGTTCGAAAAATACATTAAATTGCCCCTTTCCTATTGTCCCTACTCATATTCTATGCTCCTTATTCTAAAAACATAATACCCCCTCCATGAAGCAAAGAAACGGCACTTGAAATTCAAACAATTCAGACTTATACTACGGTTACAATGATAGAACATGCTTATATGAACTTTCAAATGAGGGGAGCGTGACGGGTTGTTTCCTTTTAAGAAAAAAGAAAAAGTGCACATGCAAAACAATGCATTGTATTACAGTTATTCAGCGAGCTCATCGAACGAAGAAGATATGGATGAGATGTCCTATCTACTTCGAACATTATGTAGGGCATCTACTAACGATATCGTTTTTCTATGTATTGGATCAGATCGTTCCACCGGGGATTCCTATGGGCCTTTTGTTGGAACTATGCTAAAAGAACAAAACTTCCCCTTTCAAGTTTTCGGAACAATTTCGGAACCTGTTCATGCATTAAACTTGAAAGTCGTACTAGAAGAAATTCATCGTCAATTCAGCAATCCTATTATTTTCAGTGTGGATGCCTGTTTAGGAGATGATCATCAAATCGGTTCCATTATATTAAAAGAGGGTCCACTTACTCCAGGATATGCTATTAATAACCTATTGCCTGCAGTCGGTAACTATCATTTAAAAGGTATTGTAAATTACTTAGATCCAAACTATCCCGTGAACTCATTAAATAGCACGAGACTAGATACCGTCATGAGTCTCGCAAAAACGACATCTACTATACTTTTAAAATCCATATAAAAAATGACGATGAATCCTTTCGATTCATCGTCATTTTTTATTATCCAATTGTAATAACACCTAATACTAACGCTCCAAGTGTCATCACAACAACTGTTCCAAAAGCCCATTTTAAGGCAAATCGTTGCAAATCACCGAATTCCGTTTCAACTAAGCCAATCAATAAATGCGCTGCTGCAACTAAAGGACTTAGTACATGAATTGGTTGACCAATCAACGATGCACGCCCTATTTCTACAGCACTCACTCCGTACGCTTCGGCAGCTTGCGAAATAATCGGTAATACACCAAAATAGAATGCATTATTCGACATAAAGAAAGTAAATGGTGCACTCAAGAATGCAACAATTACTGTTAAGTAAGGTCCCATTGCATCAGGAATAATCGCTACTAATGTTTTAGCCATCGCATCAATCATTTCAGTACCGGTCATAATACCTGTGAAAATACCTGCTGCGATAACAATAGACACTACAGCTAATGCATTTTTTGAATGTACTGCAATACGTTCTTGTTGCAATTTCAATTCTGGATAGTTCACTAGCAATGCAATTCCAAATGCAATCATAAACAAGACCGCTAATGACATGAAATCTAAAATTAGACAAACCATCAATAAAATCGTCAAACCTAGGTTGAACCATACTAGTTTCGGACGTTTATAATCCGCTACTTCAGCTGTTGCAGCTAGCTCAGGATTCGCACCAAACTGATTAGCTCCAGTTTTTTGAATTGGTTCAAGCTCAATAACACCAATTCTTTTGCGTTCCATTTTCCCTAACATAAACGCTGCTACAATTACCCAAACAAGACCTATTCCCATTACTGGAATCATTGGGATGAATAATTCAGAAGAATCTAGTCCTAGCGACGCCATAGCCATAGCGGATGCTCCACCCCATGGTGTCATATTCATAACGCCCATAGATAACATAGCTACTGTTGCTAAAACTAAACG
Organism: Psychrobacillus sp. 05T411; assembly: GCF_056396485.1. Classification (NCBI taxonomy): domain Bacteria; kingdom Bacillati; phylum Bacillota; class Bacilli; order Caryophanales; family Bacillaceae; genus Psychrobacillus; species Psychrobacillus sp. 05T411. Next base: position 137,205 of record NZ_JBFTLO010000005.1, read on the forward strand.
ATTCATACCGAGTCGTTTATATAGTGGTAATAATGAAGATACCGTGATGATGTAAGTCGTTGTCCCATCTCCATCTAACGCTACCATCATAGAAAGTACAGCAGTCCCTATAACAATCTTTAAAGGATCTCCTTTTACTAACTGCAATATCTTAGCGATTAAAGGATCAAATAAACCCGTATCGATCATAATCCCGAAATATAAAATGGCAAATAAAATCATAATTGCTGTCATTGCTACCTTTTCTACACCAGCTGCCATCATTGGTCCTAAATCTGTTAGGAATCCACCGATAATTCCAAAAATAATTGGCACTATCATAATTGCTACTAAAGCTGAAAGTCGCTTCGACATGATTAAATACATAAATACCGCGACCATTGAAAAACCTAATAGTGATAACATATATTAACCCCCCATTACTTTGAAAACGCGCTCGCCGTCACTTAACACTCCCATCGTCCGAACTAAATGATAGCGCTTTCTTCGTTGTTTTCTAATTTTTATAATCTTATCAGCTTTAAAATATTTAAAATACAAAAAGATAATAATGGGTATTTTTTTTATTGTTATTATTAATTTCATATTTTTCACGTGCCATCTTACGTGAAAAACCCCTGTTAAGAAACGCATAAAACGAATCATTAACAGGGGTTTATTTGATTAGTCGTTTATATTTTCTTTCAGGTCTTCCAACACTTCCGTACAGAACTTCTACTTCCATTTCTTCCAGTGAAACTAGATACTCCAAATAGCGGCGCATAGTTGAATAACTGATCCCAACTAGTTGACTAAACTCATCTGCGCTTAAACTTTCATTGATATGCACAATTTTACTTCGAACTAATTTCAATGTGTGCTTATCAATTCCTTTTGGATAAGTAACTTGTTTAGTAGCAGATACTGACTTTACTTTATTGTTGGAACGGAATAAATCATCTATATTTTCCTGATTCACTAATGGATTTAGATGTAATTGTTCTCTCACTTCGTCATATTGCTTTAATGTGGCAATAAATTTATCGATGATGATGGGCTTTATAAGATACCCGAACGCTCCACCCCGTATCGCTTCACTAACAGTTTTGGTATCATTTGCAGCGGTGATCATAATAACGTCGATGCCACGATATTCTTTCCGAATTTCCCGAAGTAGCTCTATTCCATTCATATCAGGCAAATATACATCGAGCAGTAGTAACTGTGGCTGAATAACTTTTAATAATTGTAGTGCTTGACTCCCTGAACTAGCTGTAGCAATGACATTGTAATATTCGAGTTGATTGGTAAACTGCTTATAAATATTTACTGCATCTTCATCATCTTCCACTATAATGACATTTATCGTCTCTCTCGACATATTCACACCTCCTTTTACCCTAACTATTTTGTGGAATAATAATGGTAAATCTAGCTCCGCCTAATTCACTCTTGTCCACATAAATCTGACCATTCAACAACCCAATGGAATTCTTTACAATAGCTAACCCAATCCCATGGTTTTCTCCACTTTTTGTCGTGTATCCTTCTTGGAAAATGGTATCTTCCATCGTCAGAGGAACGCCTGGTCCATTATCTTCGATATCAAAAATAATTTCTTTTCCTAAATCGGTAAAAGAAACTTTGACCAAACCTTTATGTTCGTTCTGTTTCCTCGCTGCTTCCATTGCATTGTCTATTATATTACCAATTATAGGGACAAAATGATTCGATTTATCATTAGCTAAGATGCTATCTAATCGACTGTCAGAATCAATTTCCAAAGTAACTTGCAACTCTTTTGAACGATTCATTTTACCTAGCAAACATGCCGCGATTAAAGGATCTCTTACAGATTCCATAAGGAATGATACAATATTTTGTCGTTCACTCACTTCCGAAGAAACGATGTTAATCGCACGGTCATATTCTTTTAAAATAAGCAACCCATATATGGTGTTTAATTTATTTAAAAACTCATGGTTTTGAGCTCTCATGTTTTCCGAGAAGGTTTTTATTTTCGAAAATTCTTCGGCCAATTGTTCAATTTCTGACACAGTTCGTATCGTTAAAACAACTCCCAAAATCTCTTCCTTAATAAGTATAGGGGAAGCATCCAGTACATACAGTTGTTGGTTTAGTAACAATTTCCTACTCGTATAGCTTTCTTTTGTTGCAATTGCTTCATTAATATATTTTTCAAGTTGGTTGTCTGCAATAATGGAACCTATAATAAGCTGCTGGTCATGAAATAATTCACGCGCTCGCCGATTCATCGATGTAATCTTTTTTTCAATATTCACGGTAATCGTTGCATCACGAATGGATTCTAGCGTTGCTTCTTTCTCTGTAAATAGGAAGGAGATCTCTGCTGGCTCTAGTCCATAGGTCAGTTTTTTTAACCTTCTCGCTATTAATATTGCACCGCCGATTCCTATTAATAGCGGAATAATAGCTAGTTGAATCACATGCTTTCTATAATTTAGTACTTGTTGCTCTATGCTATTTACTAAAAATCCAACAGAGGAGACACCGATAACTTCCCCTTTGTCGTTCCAAATCGGCGTTTTCGCTTTTATGGCTGGTCCTGATATCCCATTACCTCGGTAAATGATGGATTTGTGCTCCTGAAGTGCCGCATCATTACTCGTAGCTGTTGGTTTTCCGATATTTACAGGATTAGGATGTGAATACCGTATCCCTTGTTCATTAGCAACAGTGACGTAATCTGCCCCGGTTGTTTCACGAATCGTTTCTGAAATTAGTTGAATACGCTTGGATGGATCTTCATCTTCAAATGCTTCAATAATTGTAGGATTTTGTGCAGTTAATTTTGCGACAGTCATCGCTTGTTTGCCCATATTGTTTTCCACAATATCATCGAGCATTGTCGAAAAAAGGATGCTTACTAGCAATGTGCTGATTAGCACAACAACTATTATAAGTAGCGTCATTTGTTTCAATAACGTCACTCGTGATTTTTTCATTGAAATACCCATAACCTCACTTCACGCCTTCGGAATCATTCATATACACTTAGTGTTAACGCCTATCCAGTTATTATATAGTTTGTATCTCTTTTCTTCAATGAATGGAAAAGCAATACTTTTGTTCAAGTAAATAAAGTGGAAGTGGGCTTTACATGTATCTTGCTTACCAGAGTAGCCCATTGAAGATATTTTGTACATTATAGGGATAATGCGTCTTAGTGACCGCTGTGATTTTCGCTACAGTCGTACGCTTTCCACCGGGTAAGCGATGAGCCTTCACCGCCGCTTAGGCGGACGTTGTGAAGTCTCATTTTGCTCACTTATCCGGTAGGAGTCGACGCCTGCAGCGAAAATCAATGAAAATTGCTTACTTATTCCGTATCGACTAGCTAAAAACAAAATCTTATACAGTTTTTCGACTGTATGAATCCAATAAATGGCTTAGAGCAACCAATCAGTTATTGAAAGCAACCAATTCTATTCTGAAAGCAATCAAATCAGCAGGAGAGCAACTAAATTGCCGGTGAAAGCAACCATTTCTTAAAATAGCTCTTTACTTGGATTGAGACGACTAGGAATTGGATGCATTATTTCTAAAGGTTGCGCAAATGGTCTATAATGTTGTGAGTTTGAAGGGAGATTTTACAAGTAACGAATGCAACGTTACGCATTTTTTATTGGATAATCTTCTCCGAATAAATAGAGTGGATATTGATGCCGCAGCGCGCCGGGCCGCATGAGCCGCAGTCATGAGACCCACTCGTGTGCAACACGAGTTGGCTCATGCAAGGTGCGGCAAGCGCGAAGGCTAGTGGTTACTTCTCTACGACGCACTTTCTATAAAAAGCGGCATTCCTTATGTTGTTAAGAAAAAGTTGTCCACTTACCTCCTACTTGATTATCTCCTAAAACACAAAAAAAGATGAGCGCAAGGACCCACCTTTTACATATTCTCTTAATCTAAAATTTTTACTTTAACAGTTTTCTTGCCCCAATTGATTGCTTCTTGTTTTGATGGAATGAAAATATCTATTTTATTTCCTTTAATCGACCCGCCAGTATCCCCAGCAATTGCTTCACCGTATCCTTCTACCCAAACCTTAGAACCTAGTGGAATAACGGAAGGATCTACAGAAATAACTTTTTGTTGTGGGTTTGCAATTAAATCAATACCAGTCGCTGTTATACCTGAGCATCCTTCACAAGATGCTGTATACGCTGTTGAAGTAACAGTCAGTTCTTTTGCTGTAGATGCTACAGGAGCTGATGGTTTAGGCGTAGCAGGTGCAGTAGATACATTTGCGACTGGTAAAGAAGCCGTACTTACTTTACGTTCAACCTTTTTAGTCCCATCAATTACTAATTCATCTCCAGGTTGTATTAAATCACTAGTAAGTTGATTACGCTTCATTAATTCATCCACGGATAGATTATGTAGTTTGGCAATATCAAAAAGCGTATCTCCCAATACAACGATATGCGTTTCAGACATCTCTTCTATTTTCAACTTTTGAGATGGATATATAATAGTTGAGTCAAGTCCATTCCATGCTTGCAAGTCTTGTACAGTTACATTCTTCTCTTTTGAAATAGACCAAAGTGTATCTCCTTTTTCTACCGTATGAACGCTTGATGCGGATGCTTGTCCCGCCGCTCCTACTGATAATGCTGCAATTACCGTTAGCGCAACAATTTGTTTTTTCATAAAATGAATTTCCTCCTTTTCACTAACGACACTTAGTTTAACATTTAAAGATTTCAATACTATTGCAGAATTGTGAGAAAGAGATATCAATTATATGACAAGAGTGATTACACTTTAATGGCAAAATCGATTTGCACTTTTTTTAGATATTTGAATAACTGGTAATTATGGAAACCACATAGTCTTGACCCAGTTAAAGTTTGCTTTTTTTGTCGAAATAAAGTTTCAACTACATAGGGGAGAAAGCCAAGGTACATTCGGTTTTGAGACATATTATGTAGAATGTACTCAAACTAATAATTGATAGGCTAACTGATGTTCAGAAAGCTTTAGCCTAATCTGCACTCTGTGTTTACATGATTTTAAAGAACAAGCATAATTAATCGATTCAGTATAGTGAATCACTATTAAACTTGAGAGGGTGAATAAGATGAATGAAAGAGTTTTAGTAATTGCTGCACACCCTGACGATGAGATTCTCGGAAGCGGTGGAACGATAAAGAAACTAATTAACAATGGATTCAAAGTTATCACTGTTGTTATGGCGAAAGGACGGATAGAAGAAGAGCAAAATATGCAGCAAAAAGTGTCAAATGCAAATAAATACCTAGGGATAGAGGAGTCTATTTTCTTAGAATATCCAAATCTACTATTAGAAACTTTTCCATTACATGTAATTATCAAAAAGATTGAATCTTTAATAGCTAAGTATGAACCATCTATGATTTTTACCCATCATTACGGTGACATTAATAAGGACCATCAAATTGTGTTTCAAGCCGTATTAACAGCCGCCCGTCCGTTACCTGGCAAAAAGGCGATTGAACTCCTTTGTTTTGAAACTGTTTCTTCCAGTGAATGGAGTCATCATACGAATGATAAGTCCTTTAAACCTAATTATTATGTCGATATTACAGATACGATCTTAGAAAAACTAGAGGCACTTCAGTTCTATGATGTAGAAATGAGACCATTCCCTCACCCACGCTCTTACAAAGGTGTAAAACATTTAGCCCAGGTACGTKGGATGACTATTGGCGTTGAATATGCAGAAGCTTTTGAAACCATTAGGAGGATTTGGAAATGATAGATAAACAAATGAATAATCTACATTTTCTCTCTTTCCCGGATCCTTATCATGTCTCCGTTACGGACCATTACTATGGTGTGCCCCCTTCCTACGAAGAAACAAAGACAGAAAAAATGAAGGTAAAGAATAAAGAGCAATCATCTATTGAAGCGATACAAAGTAAAAAACTTCGAATTTTAATTACTACGTTTTGGGACTATCCTGCTGTAGGAGGACTTCAAAACTATATTTCCACACTTAAGATCGGCTTGGAAAAGTTAGGACATATTGTTGATGTTATTGCTCCCAATCAATTTCCTCGAGATATTATGAAAGAAATGGAAAATAATTTTACTAACAAAACCGAGCAATTTTATAATAATCGCTACGGTTGTTCCAGCCAAGTAATTGTAAAACAAAATGTACGTCTAGCTAGTTATGAAATGATGTTAAGAAACATGAATTTAGAGATATATGATATTTTTCACGCACAAGACCGTTTTACAGCCAACGTACTCGGAAGAATAAACCGCTATTACCAAAAACCACTATTGTTTACCCCACATGGTTTTATGACTCATCGTAGACTTCAGTTTAATCTTTTGGAAAAGGGTTCCGTAGAAGAAGCCTACTTTTTATCAATGGATCAAAAGGCCACAGAGAGTTCCAACCACATGATTATCCTATGTGAAGCCTTTCGCCCCCTTTTGAAAAATATGGGAGTTGAAGATAGTAAAATGACAACTATTTATACTGGTCTTGATTTTAATTTAGAGAACACTAAAAAAACAGCAAAAGACAAAACAATTATTACTTGTGTTTCACGTCTTCGTCCTCGTAAAGGTCATAAATACTTGTTTGAAGCTCTCGCGCTATTAGAAAGCGCTCTCAAAAATGTTGAGGTATGGATTGTAGGCGATGGAGAAATGAAAGAACAACTGGAAGCTCAGGTGAACACTTTACAATTAGATAATGTCTTCTTTCTAGGAGCTAGAACTGATGTGCCTGAATTGTTAAACCAATCTGATATTTTTGTTCTACCAACCACAAGCGATACGTTACCGATTTCCATTATCGAAGCGATGTTTGCCGAAAAAGCAATTATTACGACGAATTGCGGCGGCATTCTGGAAATCATCAAGGACCAGCATTCAGGATTAATTGTAGAACAAAAAAATGCTCTCCAATTATCCGAAAAATTATCTCTTCTTTTACGCGACTCATCTTTAAGGGAAACCTTAGCTCAAAATGCAAAAGCATTTGCAAATAAGCATTTGACAAGTTTGAATATGGTAAAAAAAACAGAAGAAATCTATCAATCTTTTCAATGCCAAGGAGAGAAAAAAGATGCGACATAATATTTCCGCTGTTGTATTGGATTTAAGCGCCACGGGGATTGGAATCGTTCGAAGTTTGAAAGAAAAAGGTATTAAAGTGTATGCATTTGACATAAAAGGTAAATATGAAATTGGTAAAACTCGTCATGCAACTTGTGGTATTTGTCCTAATCCCGTTTCTGATGAAAAAGAATTACTTCAATTTCTAACTATTTTCGGAAAGAAACTTAACAATAAACCTGTTCTCTATGCGGGCTCAGATGATTTTGTCCATTTTATATCTAAACATAGATCCATATTATATCGTTACTATCGTTTCTTATTACCAGTACACTCACTAGTTGAAGCAGTGTTAGATAAAACATTAACGTATGAATTAGCCGTAAAGCATAATATTCCATGTCCTAAAACCTTTGCAATCCACAATGAGACTCAACTTGAACAAATCATTAATGAAATCACCTTCCCTTGTATTTTAAAACCAGTCCATTCATCTGATTTCCGTAAGCAAATCGATCATAATTTGTACAAAAAAGCAATTATGGTAGATCAAGCATCGGAATTACGAAAAGAATATCTTATTTACCGACCTTTCGGTGAACTGATGCTCCAAGAAGTGATTCCCGGCAATGAAGAATGCATCTATTCCGTAAAAACGCTTTTTGATGATCAGATGAATTTGACTGGCATATGGATGAACCAAAAAATTCATCAGTTTCCTCCTAATTTTGGTTCCTCTGCTATGGTCATTAGTAAAAGAGATGAGGAAGTTATTCAAAAAGCTGTATCTTTCCTCTCAGAGATAAAGTTCAAAGGCTTGGCCATTACAGAATTCAAAAGAGATCAAAGAGATGGAGAGTTAAAATTTATTGAGATCAACGCAAGAATCGGGCTTACACAAAGATTATCAACCGCAGTCGGTGTTAACTTAGCCTACTTATATTATTTGTTGTTAACCGATCAAAATCCATCACCAGTAACGAGTCAAAAAGATGGAGTAAAATGGGTTTATCTAGTTCGAGATTTTATTTCTTTTGTTCAAAATAGAAGAAATGGGAAGATGACACTGGCCAATTGGTTAAAGGGGCTATCAGGGAAAAAAGTAGAAGCTCTTTTTGCATGGAATGATCCACTTCCATTTATTAGAAGCTTTATATCCCACCTGCGAAATTTATGGTGGAGACGATGAAAAGGAGTGAACAACCCTTTGAGTAGCAACGATGAAATTATAAGACAATGGCAGCATTTTAGTTGGAAAGACAGGTTTGAAGATGTTCTCGGTAAAAATGTCGAACTAGTGGACACACAAATAAAATGTCTCAAAAATTCTCGTGAAAAAACGAGCATTTGGAAACTGATGATTACTGATAAAGTGGAATCCATTCCGATCGTGCTTAAAATTTACAAACCACCTCTTAATGAAAATCATATAGTTGAAATTAATATGTATCTAAAAGCAAATAAAATTCTGTATGAATTTATGCCGAAAGTATATTGGGTCGAATCGAATGTAAATAAGGATGAAACCTGGATGTTTATTGAATATGTAGAGCCATTACGTGGGCAAATTCCCCTTGCCCCAAAACACTACGATCAAATCATTCCAATCGTGGCGAGATTTCATGCGCAGACATTTGAGAATCGTATTTTACAACATGGGGATGCTTTTGATTCTTGGCTCCCCAATTATCATTCAAAGTCGATGGCTTCGGAGCGAAAAAACCATATAAAAAATACGAGGAAGTACCTTGATTTAGCAATGAAAGATCCTAGTTTAAGAGAAATAGTGGCACCTAGCTATGATATCATTCAAAAAATATTGAAAAAAGGTCCCATCTATTTCCCAGAAATCATGCAAAATGGTCTGTGTCTCATTCATGGAGATCTCCATGTTCATAATATTAGCTGTCATAATGCAATAAAAGATCAAGACTGGCAAGTTCGATTGGTCGATTGGGAATCTGCAAAATACGCTCCTGTTTGGTTTGATCTTGTCGTTTTAGTCGAAATATTAATCGATTTTCGAACCGATTGGCATAAAGATGCCGATGAGATTCGAAAACATTGTGTCCATTTATACAGTGAAGAAATGAAAAAACATGGAATTATATTCCAGATGGATCCCTTACTGCTTTTAAAAATGACTTATTTACAGAGAACCTTAGAGAAGAGGCTGCTTAATCACCTACGCAGGGTGTTAAGGGGAGAAAAAAGTGTACTTCTAAAAAGATACTTGGAAAAAATAACGATTTGGGGACAAGAACTCGGATTATATTAATACAAATTATTTTTATATGATAAGGGAGTGATAAGTAATGGAAAAGTTTTGGGCGATAGTAGCAAAGAATAAAGGGAAACCCAGTACAAAGAACTTAAAGAAATATAAACTGATAGGAAAAGGAGCAGATGGATCCGTCTTTCAATTGACAACTGACCGTTGTGTTAAAATTTTCGAGAAGGTACAAACAAAAGAATTGGAACTGAAAGCGCTGCAGGTGGGACAATCATCCCCTGTTATTCCCCGACTTTATGAGGATGGACCAAACTATATAGTTATGGAGTATGTGAAAGGAATCTCTCTTCCTCAGTATTTAAAAAAAGAGAAGCAACTGCCTGAACCTATAGTGAAAAAAATTCTAGCTATGTTGACTGAATTGGAAAGAGTAGGATTTGAGAGACGTGATACAGAGGTTCGTCATATTTTGTTTAATGAAAATATGGAAGTAAAAGTAATAGACCTGAAGAGAGCATTCGGTTCGTTTAGGTCTAATCCCTCAAAGTTATTAGATGGATTGAAAAAAAAAGGCTATTTAGAAGAGTTCATGCAACATGTAAAAAATCTTAACCCATCCCTTTATAATGAATGGAAAAGTATCATTGATTAAGTTCAATGATACTTTTCGTTCATTCGGAATTTTAAACCATTCAGCTTTACAGGAAGTTACCACACTACCCTTTGCCGGCGTCTATATACTTTATTCTCTTTATAATTCTTTTCTTCTTTTCCAATTCCTAAATAATGTTCGCGAACTTCCCCATTGGATAGTAAATAGTCTGCATTTCCTTGCATGACGACTCTACCGTTTTCCATAATATATCCGTAGTCCGCAATGGAGAGTGCGACATTGGCATTTTGCTCCACTACTAACATGGATGTACCCTCATCTTGGTTAATTTGCTTAATGATTTGGAAAATCTCTTTTACAAGTAATGGAGCAATCCCTAAGGATGGTTCATCCAGTAATAATAGCTTTGGTTTTGCCATAATACCTCTACCAATAGCGAGCATTTGTTGCTCTCCCCCAGATAAGAAACCCGCTTTTCTTGAACGTAAAGTTTTTAGTTTTGGGAAATAGACGAATATCTTATCCATATCTTCTTTAATATTAGCTCGATCCTTACGAGAATACGCTCCCGCCATTAAATTTTCTTCGACAGTTAAATCTCTAAATACATGCCGCCCTTCCATGCAAAGGAATATACCATTCTTTACAATTACATCAGGTGTCATATTGTTCAAATTTTTCCCCTGAAACTCGATTAACCCATCTGTGATTTGTCCGCCGTCACCAGAGAGTAGTCCAGAAATGGATTTTAAAGTTGTCGATTTTCCCGCTCCATTGCTACCTAAAAGCGCAACAATTTTTCCCTCTGGTACGTGAAGTGACATCCCTTTCAAGGCTAAAATGATTTTCGAATAGACCGCTTCAATATTATTTACATGGAGCATTGTATTCTCCTTTCTACCAAATTCATTTATTAATCTTTATGGCTGAAGTAATCAGTCAACGGCTCCCATTTCCCGCCTTTCACAATGCCAAGACGTGTTTTTTCAGTACCTGTATGGTTCTCTGCACTAAAGCTGACAGGAGCTCCTAAACCACCTAGATCTAAATCTTTGATAGACTCTAGACCTGAACGAATTTCTTCCCCAGTTAATTCACCTTCTGGATGGTTTTTAGCAGCTTCTTGAATTCCTGCTACTAAAATTTTGGCAGTTGTCCAACCTTGTATGAATTTTTGATTAATGTCTTCTAAAGTCTTTCCTTCCCCATCTAAATACTCTTTTATTTCAGCCATGCCTGGAAGATCTTCTGATGGCATAGCATGCGAAAGAATTCCGATATAGCCCTCCGCAATGTCATTACCAACAATATCAATTACACCTTCACCAGATGCCCAGTTCAAACCGATAAACTGTGTCTCAATACCTAGTGTATTAGCATCTCTTAAAATGGTCGCAGTTGCCCCCCATGTTTCTTGAATAATGGCATAGTCAGGATTTTTCTTTTGCATATTTAACAATTGTGATTGTGCTTCTGTTGCTTGCACATCGACAATTTGCTCATCCACAACTTCAATACCAATTTCAGCTGCATATGCTTTAATATCTTCAATCGGTGAACGTCCAAATGCAGTATCATTGTATAATAACGCTACCTTTGGATCCGATCCTTTATGATTATCTTTAATCCATTTCAAAGCGGAACGCCCTTGATCCGAGTAAGATGCAGCAGCTAAGAAATTATAGGGACTTTCTTCCAGACTTTTTAAGTTTTCTGAGTAGGAAGCAGAAAAGAATGGAAGTTTATCGCTAGCTACTTGTTGACGCAAAGCTTCCGTATCACCAGTCCCCCAACCGAGTACAGCGGAAACCTTTTCTTTATCACGAAGTTCCTGATAAATCTTTTGTGCTTGAGGAATTTCATAAGCGTAGTCTTTCCCAGTCAATTCAATATTTAGGCCCTCTACTCCGCCTTTACTTTTTAAATACTTAAAATACGCTTGCTCTCCTTCTGCATAGGGTGTTCCAACATCACCAGTTCCTCCAGTTATATCGTAAAGCCCACCGATTACAACCGTTCTCTCCCCATTTTTCACGTCTCCGCTTACTGCTACTTTTTCATCTGAACACGCACCAAGCAATAATACGAACATGATTCCTATTAACAAGCTTGTCCACATACTTTTTCTATTTTTCATAAATATCCCCCTTTGTTTATAAAACGAAATTCTAATAGGAAAACGGCCATAATTTAAAATACTTCTTCAAATTGAGCCAAATATGAGCTAACCCGCCTGGTTCAAATATTAAAAATATAATAATAACTGCTCCAAATACAAAATCTTTAAAAGCGGAAAGTAGTTGGTATAAATCCGGCGCAAAAGCTGTTAAAACGTCAATGATTGAACTTAAACTTACAGGTAAAAGGGTGATAAAGACTGCCCCTAAAATGGAACCGAATACACTACCTAAACCTCCTATTAAGATCATGGCCAAATATTCTATCGACACATGAAAACTATAAAGTTCTGGGCTAACAATCATCGTGTAATGCGCTAATAATGCACCCGCAATTCCAACAAAAAAGGAGCTTATAGCAAATGCCATTACTTTATATTGGAATAGATTAATCCCCATAATTTGCGCTGCAATATCACGATCACGTACTGCCAAAAAAGCTCTACCAGTTCGAGTTCTTATCAAATTCGTTGCATATAATACGGTTAAGAGAAGAATAATGGCACATAAATAGTAATAACCTGTATTACTTGATAAAGAAAATTCTCCAATTTTAGGTCTGTTAAGCACCATGCCTGCCGTTCCACCAGTTAAACTATCCCATCTGCTAATAACAAAAAGAATAATAACTTGAGCAGCTAAGGTGGCAATTGCTAAGTACAAGCCTTTCAAGCGTAATGACGGAATCCCAAACAAACCGCCTATTAATGCTGTTATGATGCCGGCAATTGGCAATGCAATCCAAAAACTTAAACCGTAAGTGGATGTCAATATCGCTGAAGTATACCCTCCTACCCCTAAAAATGCCCCTACTCCTATCGATATTTGTCCTGTTAAACCAGTCAAAATATTAAGACCGATTGCCCCAACAGAAGCAATGGCACATAATGTTAGCAGCCCTATCCAGTAATTGGATACAAAAAGGGGCAATGCAAGAACTAGAAGAACAATAAGTAGGGCTTTGACTTTTGCACCGGTTGTCCCAAACAACCTCATATCGTCTTTATAGGAAGTTTTATAATTCCCGCTTTCCTTTACAAATAAGTTTCGCAATCTATCACACCCTCTCGATTCTTCGACTACCAAATAAGCCATGAGGTTTTATCATCAATATAAGGAGGACAATGATAAAAGGAACGACATCTTTCAGACCCCCTCCAACAAGAGGATCCAAATAACCTCCAGCTAAGTTTTGAACAATACCTATGATAAATCCTCCAATAATTGCTCCTAAAACACTATCCAGCCCTCCTAGAATAACGACAGGTAATACTGTTAAACCGATTGCTGACATCGTAGGGCTTAAACCATTTATATTACCTAGGAGTACTCCCCCAACTGCAGCTACTACCGCGGCAATCATCCAAGTTGCGGCATAAACGTATTTCACGCTCATCCCCATGGATAATGCCGCTTGACGATCATCTGCAACTGCTCTCATCGCAATCCCCATTTTAGAAAACTTGAAGAAAAGAGAAAAAATAACAAGCAACACAACAACCACTATAAACGACCACAGATAAACAGGAGTGATGACGACTCCCGCTATATTAATGGGTGTTTGTGGAAAAACCGGTGGGAATGTACGTGTCTGATGCCCCCAAATCATATGCACCGCCCCACCTAGAAGACTCGACAATCCTATAGTGGCCATAATGACGGATACGACCGGTGCATTTTGAATAGGTCTAATAACAAGTCTCTCCACAACTAATCCTAGAACTGCGCTAAAAACAAGCGTTATAATCAATGCATAGATGAAAGGGATTTTATAAGCAGTCATTAAGATTAAACAAATATAAGGTCCAACAATAACGAACTCTCCGTTCGCTAAATTTAATGCACCACTAGCTCTATAAATTAGAACGAATCCTAATGCAACAAGTCCGTAAATACTGCCAACAACCACTCCTGTTACGAGCATTTGTAGAAAAAAAGTCATGTTTATGCCACCCCCTGTTTCATGTTCAACTGAATAACTTGTAAACTGATCTCCCCAATAGACTCTTTCTCAAAATTAGTCATTGTTACTTTTTCAGTCTCGGAATACATACCATTAATAAGCATTTGATACTTATCCTCGATGAACTGTCTTCTCACTTTTAATGTACGTGTAAGTTCTCCATCATCCGCACTAAACTGTTTGTGTAAAATAGAAAACCTTTTTACACGTGCGTGAGATGGTAATTGCCCCATTAACCCTGCAACTTGTTGTTCGATAAACTCGATAACCTGAGGGTCTCTTGCTAAATCGGAATACTCGGTATACACAATGCGGTTTTTGTCTGCCCAGCGACCTACACTGTTTAAGTCGATATTCAAAATAGCAGTTATATACGGCATATCCTTACCAAAACAAACAGCCTCTTGTATATATGGACTTGTTTTCAATTTACTTTCTACTATTCTCGGATAAATGAGCTTGTCATTTGGGTCCTTGATAATATCCTCTTGTCGGTCGAGCATATAAAGATGCCCATCTGTTCCTAAGCGCCCACAATCTCCGAGAGTAGTCCATCCATCTATCATTGTCTGGCGATCTTCCTCATGTAAATACTGTGTAGAAATAGAGGAGTTTCTTACGTAAATAACCCCATCTTCGCCAATTCTTACTTCTGTTCCAGGTAGAGGTACACCTGAACTTTCCACATTAACATCGTCATCATGCTGAACAAATGCAATTCCAGCTAATTCCGTTCCTCCATAAGTTTGTTTTACGTTTACTCCAAGACTATGAAAAAAATAAAAGGCTTCCGTTTGAAGTGCTGCTCCTGCGATATAGGCCCTTTTTATTCTAGCTAATCCAAGATGATCTCGAATCGCACTGAACACAAGGAAATCACCAAGTTGGTACATGACTTTCTCTCCAAGTGAGAGAGGTTGTTTAGTTAGCTTCGCCTGTGCCATTTTGTCTCCGAACTTCTTAAAAGTTTGATAGACCTTTTTCTTAAACCAACTTGCCCCCTCCATTCTGATAGTAAAATCGGACATGAATTTTTGATAAACCCTAGGTGGTGCTAGCAGTGTTTGCGGCCCTATTTCACGTAAATCACCAATCACCGTATGCGGCTTTTCTGGAAAATTTACGACCATTCCAGTCGATAATGGAATAACAACGCTGATTACTTGTTCATGAATCCATGATAGCGGTAAAAAAGAAAAGTAATCATCTTTGTTTTCCATTTGGTCGACCATCGTAAGGTTTCTAGCAGCTTCTAGCAAATTTTCATGCGTAAGCAATACTCCTCTTGGTTTGCCAGTCGTTGCTGCGCTATACGCGATCATAGCATGATCATCTCCAAGTCCTTGCGCCAATTTCCCTTGAAAAAAGGAAGGATTATCCTCTACTAAACTACCCCCAGTCTCCAAAAGTTCTTCAAAATCTAGTAACTTTGAGTGCTTATAATGGCGCATTCCTTGTTTATTGTAAAAAATGATATGTTCGACAAATGGAATCTCTTTTTCAATTTCCAGCAATTTATCTACTTGTTCCTGATCTTCCACCACAACAAGACGGGCCTGGCAATCATTTAAATAATATATAAGCTGTTCTGGAAGCGATTCTGGATAAATCCCAACTGAAATACCGCCTAAACTTTGAGCAGCCATTTGTGAATAGAGCCACTGTGGTCGGTTTTCTCCTATAATTGCGAGTTTTTCACCTCTTGTAAAATTCAATTTTTGGGAAAGTGAAAGGGATAATTGCTCTACCTTTTTAAAATAGTCGCCCCATGTGATTTCATTCCATATTCCTAGATGTTTTTGCCTTAATGCAACTTCATGTTCTTTCTTGGACGCACGTTCCGCTAAAAGATTAGGTAATGTTTTTTCTGACCCCACGCTTTTTCCACCTTTCTAAATAACGGTTTCTTCCCCAATATAAGCCCTAATTACATCCGGATTTTTCTGTATTTCTTCCGGTGTACCAAATCCAATTCGTTTTCCAAAATCTAAAACTGCAATATGATCGGATAAATTCATCACGATACCTAAATCATGCTCGATCAATACAACCGTAATATCCATTACTTCATGCATATCTAATATAAAGCGAGCCATTAAGTCCTTTTCTGCATTGTTCATTCCGGCCATCGGCTCATCTAATAATATTAGCTCCGGTCCGAGTGCTAGGGCTCTGCCTACTTCCACTCGCTTTTGTAATCCATAAGGAAGTGTTCCAACAGGCGTATGCCGTATATCTTGCAGTTCTAGAAACTCAATAACTTCTTCCACTTTTTTACGATGCTCAATTTCTTCATTGGCCGCTTTACCAACATACAATCCCCCACTTATAGCACCCGATTTCAATAATGTGTGTCTACCTAGCTTCAAATTGTCTAATACGGACATATGAGCAAACAATGCTATATTTTGAAAAGCCCTTGCAATCCCAAGTGTTGTCCGATGATAGGGCTTCATATTAACAATTTCCTGTCCTTTATAACGGATGGAACCGCTAGTTGGCTGATATAAACCGCTAATACAGTTGAGCATACTTGTTTTCCCAGCACCGTTAGGACCAATAAGTGAGAAAATCTCCCCTTTTTCTATATGATAGGTGACGTCATCTAATGCTTTTACTCCTCCAAATTGTAAAGACACYGCTTCTATCTCTAAAATAGGTTCCACCGGGATTCCCCTTTCAAATTTAACTCATTAATTTTTAGTATATTCCGAATATTACTTTAGCCTTCACAGCTTTGTCAATCTAATATATGAATCTTAAGAACTAGTATTTTGTCGATAATTACAATAAAATGCTCGTCAATCCCGCGTGACATAAAGCGTGTAAATTTATATTTTTTTCCATTAAAAAAGACCTTATATACTATTCCGGGAGTTTTTAATAGAGTTGCACAATATTTTCTACGTAAAAAAACTCCATCTATGGCGATTCGTCATAAATGGAGTTACTATGATTATTCAACTTTCGACAAGACCTTCTTCATTCAGTTCTCTTTCAGCAATTGAAAATTATTTATTGGCTTAGAAGATTTATTTTTTTACCTAAAAATATTCCGCTTAAATAAGTAGTCATAGGAAATATCGATGAACAAATACTCATTCGCATTAACTGGAACAGAAAAAGTGCGCGTCATCTCCCCTGTTACGATGTCGCTATACACATCCGAAAAGACACCACTTTGATCATTTCGCATAGTAATAATGGTTTTCAAAAAGTATGGACGCCAACTCCAATTTTTATTAATCGCTTCTTTTTGTACGCACCACTCCTTATCTATCTGCATAATATTAGGAGACGTTTGAAAACCTTCTTCATCGCAAATATAAAGACGGAAGGAATAATCATTGAGGGCATGAGCAAGTGCTAGTAGTTGTTCTGTATCAGTACATGTAGGCTTTAAACGGTGTACAGATTTTTCTAATATACTCTGCAAACTTTTTAGCTCCTTATAATTTTCTTCAAGTAGCCTTTTTTCTGCGGAGATGAACTGCCGACATTTTTCTTTAAAGCTTTCTTTTAATTGTTCTCGTGGAATCATTGCTGGATGTACATCAGCTAAATACTTTCCTTGATAATAGCGTCCTCCATTTTTCCATGCGAATTGAAGCTGATGTACGCTATCGATGCCTTCAAATAACATATTCGCACCAATTCTTCGCGCCATTGTATTAAGTGATGTGAACAAATCATTTTCCACACCCCAAGATTCATAACTCAACTTTGCAATATTCAACTTCAATATATTAGGCGATAACATATTAATATAATCTAGGTGACTTTCTGACCCAACCTGGTTTATAGCAATTTTTATCCCATATGTCCGTAAATAACGAAGCACATTATTCAGTTCTTTAAATTCACCTTTAAAGTTATGCTCTGATACGACGATAACGATACGTTCCAACTCATTTTCTGGAATGTATTGTTTAATGATATCAAAGTAACTTTCCCCATAATCAAGCACAAGTAAATTCGAATTACACGGCAAATAAATGTCAAAACCTTTCGCTTCCTTTATTAATTGGGAAAGAGCAAGACTCCAAATTTTATGCGTCACTTCCACCCGGTACTCTTCTGGAATGTCCTCATCATAAGCAAATGATTTTAAATTTACCTCTTGATCGTTTATAAGAAGCTTCCCAGAGATTTCATAAGCAATAACAATATGCTCTTCCGCACTAAAAATTGGTTGAAAACACACTTTCAGTTTATCTAAATTCGTTAGTACTTCTATTGCATCCATTTTCGTATTCCCCCTTAAAACTTCAAACGACTTTTTCCTTCTTTCCATGGTATTCCAATAAAATACGTTATGCAATCGAATTGTTCAAGAATAGCTTGTACATTATAAGGATAAAGCGTCTTAAGTAAATCCAATAAGTGGATAAGGGCAACTAATCAGGCATAGAAAGCAACCAATCCTATTCGGAAAGCAACTAAATCAAGGCGAAAGCAACCAGATCCGCACGAGAGCAACCAAATTGTCAATGAAAGCAACCAATCCCTAAAATAGCTCTTTACTTGGATAGAGACGACAATGATACGACGCTTTATCCTATACTATCTCCAATGCCAAAAAGCTCATCATCCATTACGAATGATGAGCTTTCTATATGATTCTTATTCTTGTAGATCTTCAATAGATGTAATGTCCATATAAGATGGGACAACTAAACCTATTTTCACACCAGTCATACTAGTACCAAGATCTTCAAACTTCCCATCAAACTTCTCTGAATATGTTGCGTGTGTTAATGGTAACCATGCAGCTAAGGATGCATCCGCGCTACCATCAGCAACTGCAGTCCACATAGGACCTGCTTCTACTTGTACAGTTGTTACTTTATAGCCCATATCTTCTAACACGATTTTCATCACATTTGTGCTAGCAATTTCACTATCCCATGCAACATATGCAAGCTTGATTTCATCGCCATCAACTTTTTCAACACCATCTGTCCATACAGCAATTTTTTCTGCATTAGTGTCTACCCAGTTTTGTGCAGCAACTTCAGGTTTTTCACCTTCTTGGATGGCAATCATAATTTCACCCATATCTTCTTCTGACCAGCTGAAGTTTGATAAGATTTGGTGAGCTTCCGGTAAATCTTCTTGTAGTCCTGTTCGGCCGATTGTATGGATTTCTTCTTCTCCACCATATGAACCTTTTGGATCTTCCAGATATTTTAAATCGTATTTCGCGAATTTCCAGTGTGGCGTCCAACCCGTAATAATAATTGGTTTCTCTGCATCATATGCCTTTTTCAAAGCAGCAGTCATTGCAGCACCAGAACCAGAAACTAAATCCCATTTATCTAATTCATAATCAGTTATAGCACGCTCAGTTGCTTCCATAATTCCGGCACCTGGATCAATACCCGTTATTTTATAATTGACTGAATCTCCAACTGAACTTGTGTCTGAAGTGGAACCATTATCCTCATCTGAACCACACGCTGCAAGTCCTAGTGATAATAGAGCGATTGCCCCTAATCCTGTAATCTTTTTAGCTAAATTCATGATAATTTTCCCCCTATTTTTTTCTTTCTTGCTCCCGCTTGTTGTGTAATACGATCTAAAATAATAGCAACAATAACGATAGAAACACCGGTTTCAACACCTACACCGGTTTTCAATTGTGTTACAGATCGGTAAACTTCTTCTCCAAGTCCCGGTGCACCTACCATTGATGCGATAACAACCATGGACAAGGCAAGCATGATACTTTGGTTAACACCAGCCATAATCGTTGGTTTAGCTAGCGGAATTTGTATTTTCATTAACCGTTGACTAGTGGTAGAACCAAATGCTTCTGTTGCTTCTATTAAATCTTTTGGAACTTGCTCAATTCCTAACATCGTTAATCGAATCGTTGGTGGCATTGCAAAAATGACTGAAGCTACCACTCCTGGAACGACTCCAATATTAAAGAAGAAGATGGCAGGTATTAAGTAAACGAATGCTGGCATTGTTTGCATCAAGTCTAGTAGCGGGTTTACCACTTTACGAACAGCAGCTTTTTGCGAGCCCCAAATACCAATCGGAATGCCGATTACGACAGCCAAAAAGACAGATGTTAACACAAGGGCTAACATTTGAAGCATTGGATACCAATAACCTAAGTAGTCGATGAATAAAAGTCCGATTAACGTAAACAAAGCAATTTTTCTTGTAGAAATAAAATAAGCGATCAATGCAAAGATAATCGCAAGTAAAATCGATGGAACCATATCTAGAAAGGTAACGGCTCCTTCAACGACACCGCCTAAAACTTCTGCAATTCCGTCCAATACCGAACCGAATGTAGAGACGAGCCAATCGACACCATTATCTATCCAATCTGCAAACGGGAGTCTTGGTAATAATTCATTCATCTTATATAACCTCCGTATTCGTTTGGTTAGTTGGTTCGATTATTCCATCATTATTAATAAACTGGTTGTCACCCGATAAAGCGCCAATCAGTGCACCACGAATAATAATACCTAATAACTTTTGATCTTCACTAATAACTGCTACCGGAATAGACGCAGTAGATACCACATCAAAAAGCTCCGTCAACACTGTATCTGGCGTAATCATTGGGAGGTTAGAGATTAATACTTCTTTTAGTGACTTATCTGTTTCTGAAGCTGCTACCGCATCCTGCGCAGTTACCGCTCCCATCAAACGATTACTTTTATCTACTACATAAATAGAAGAAATTCCGAGTTGTTTCATTAAACGAAGGGCAACGCGAGGTCCTCTGTCTACTTGCACTGTATCTGCTTTTTTCATAATATGTCCTGCCGTTAATACTTTGGCTAAGTCCACATCTTCGACGAAGCGTTCTACGTATTCATTCGAAGGACTCATCAATATCTCTTCAGGTGTACCAATTTGAACAATTTCTCCATCTTTCATCAATGCGATGCGATCTCCGATTCGTAGCGCTTCATCTAGATCATGGGTGATAAATATAAATGTTTTCCCCATATCACTATGAAGCTGCAGGAGCTCATTTTGCATATCTTTCCGAATAAGGGGATCTAGTGCACTGAAAGCCTCATCCATTAGTAGAATGTCTGGATCATTAGCTAGTGCTCTTGCAAGTCCCACGCGTTGTTGCATTCCACCGCTCAGTTGGTTGGGGTATTGATCTTCATAGCCAGCAAGACCAACAAGCTTTAAAGATTCGATCGCTTTTAGTCGGCGTTGATCTTTTGGTACTCCTTGGATTTCCAAACCATATTCGGTATTCTCAACAATAGTCTTATGTGGAAAAAGAGCAAAATTTTGAAAAACCATGCCTATTTTTTTTCTTCTTACTTCCCGTAACTGTTCTTTGTTCATCTGGACAATGTCTTCACCATCAAGCAAAATCTGTCCCACCGTCGGATCGATTAAACGATTTAACATCCGAACTAAAGTAGATTTACCACTTCCTGAAAGACCCATGATGACAAATATTTCACCATCATTTACGTCAAAAGTTACATTTTTAACACCCACAGTTGCGCCGGTTGCTTTTAAAATATCGCTTTTCGACTTTCCTTCATTTAGAAGCTGTACTGCTCGCTTCATGTTCTTACCGAAAATTTTCGTAGTATCTTTTACTACGATTTTTTTCTTGATATTTTGTTCGTTCATATACACACTCCTAACTGTTCATAATAAATGAACACCTAATCATTATATATGTAATACGCTTGTAAAACAACCGTAATAACTTTTTTTATAGTTTGTACAGTAAAAACTGTACAAACTTTTAACAAATAAATTGCTTTTTAAACAAGGATATTATACATTTAATTTATTCAGCTAATGCACCATATACGAGCTGATTTCAGTGGAGGGAAGACGCAAATGGAAGGTCACGAAAAACTCGAAAAAGCACGTGAACGTATTATCGAGACAATTGCACAAAATATACATCTCTACGGTTTGGTACCTTCTGCAGGTAGACAGTACGGGATGATGTTTTTTCAAAATGAACCATTAACATTAGACGACATGACGGAAAAGCTTGGGATGAGTAAAACAAGCATGAGTACTTCTGTTAGAGCTTTATCTGATTTAAAATTAGTCGAACGCGCTTGGAAAAAAGGAGTTCGAAAGGATTTATATAAAGTGACAGATGATTGGTACCAAAGCTTTATTGATCTATTTTCGATCAAATGGCGGAGATCCGTTACGCTTCATTTAGTTGCGATAAAAAAATCATTAGCTGAACTCGAGCAATTATCAATCGATCCAACAGCTAGTGAGGAATTACTAATAGAAGTCCAAATCGATATCGAAAAACTAAAGTATATTAAAAATTACTATGAGTGGCTTGAACGATTGGTGGATGTCTTCGAAGACCAGAAGATTTTCGATTTTGTCCCAATCATGAACGATTCGGAAAACGATTCAAAAGAATGACCAACAAAAAAAGTACTGCTTAAAGGGTAACCTCTTAGCAGTACTTTTTTCATTTCAAGTAAAATAATCCACCATTTACTACATCAATTTTAATCCTTGCTTCGTATTGTTCTTCCATTGCTTTTTTCTCCATCTCATAACATTCCGGCTTGTCTTCTACTTCTTCGTAAAAGTGCTCTAATATGGCTTGATCCTTTTGCCATCTACTTTTTGCTTCTTCTGCCCATCCGTGATCATCCTGTTGTATGACATTTTCAATTACAGCATCTAATCTATCTAACGCACGAAGTGGCTTGATAATATAAGGTAATAGAAATGCCCGCTCTGACTTGTGTGCATCCAATTCTTTCGTCACTAACGATTCCTGGAAACCATTTACAACCTCACCAGTCATTAAATTAATGCCTAATGAATGAAGCATTTCTTTCGTTCGATCACAATAATACGATATTTTATAATTCACTCCTAGCCATGGGGTTAAAATAGGTCTCGTTTCCAAATTGTTTGATACACGTTCATACATTTGTACGTAGCCACCAAGCTCGTTCGTCGTTTGAAAGAGCTGACTTAGTCTAGGTGAACCAAAATGGATTACTTCCCCTTTTATATTGTTACTAAGTTTAGTTTGATCGGTGATTAAAGTTAATTGGGCAGGGTCTGGCACCCCGTTTGTATTTTCTATATACTGCCAATGAAAAGGGCGATTCATAATTTTTTTATCCATATCAACTGTTAATTGAACTGTCATATAATACTCATTACCATGTACGATTTCACAACTATTTTCTTTGAAAAACTTCTGTAAATAATCGTGAACCTGCTGTGGATACATATTGATCCTCCTCAAATCGTCTTCTTAAAAGTGGATAGTATATCATCTAGCTCCCCTACTACTTTTTCAAAGACATCTAATTTTACGTAAAGTAATTCCAATATATCTTTTTCAATCGTATTTTCAATCGCCAAATTGTAAATATGAACGTCATGTTCTTGTCCTAATCGATGGACACGTCCAATTCGTTGCTCTAACTTCATCGGATTCCATGGTAAATCATAGTTGATGACGTGATGACAAAACTGAAGGTTAATCCCCTCAGCACCCGATTCGGTCGCGATTAATACTTGAAATTTTTCTTTAAAAAGATGCTTCATATATTCTCTTTTGCTCTTATTAAACTGCCCGTTAAAGGGTACACTTGTGATGCCTTTAGAATTTAAATACCATTGCAAGTAAACTTGACTAGCTTTATATTCCGTAAAGATAATGACCTTATCGTTTGCCTCGGAAATAATCTCATATACTTTTTCCGCTTTTGAATTCGTTTCTAATGCCATTAGTTTTTGAATAATATGATCGACGAAGTCAATTTCTTCTTGATTAGTACAGTTTTGACGCATTTTACTTAATGTCAAATAAGTAGCTTCTTTACTGCTACACATTTCCTTTTGCAAAGTAATCATTGAAAATGCACCTGAAAAGACAGGCGAGACGTTTTTAAGTTCCAATATTAAATCATAAACTTCTCTTTCTTCATTTGTAAACTCGATTGGGATTGTTTGAACGCGACGACTGGTCCATTCAATTCCAGTCTCTTCTCTTCTATTTCTTACCATTACTTGATTGACCAACTCCCTCAAGTAATCATCGTGTTCTACACTATGTTTACTAGCCGAGAAAGCCGCTTGAAAGTTCTCATAGTTACCCAGATGCCCCGGTTTTAGTAGAGATATGAGATAAAACAACTCAAACACATCATTTTGAATAGGAGTTGCCGTTAATAACAAACAAAACTTTTTCTTCAAACCTTGAACAAACTCGTAAATTTTGGTTTTGTGGTTTTTAAGCTTATGTGCTTCGTCAATAATAATCATGTCATAGTTTTGTCCATATATAAGTTCTTTATGTGGGCTTTTTTTGGCCGTATCCATACTCATGACGACTACATCATAGTAATCAATGGGGGTGTTTTTCTTGTAGGCGATCGCGGGAATATAAAACTTATAGTTCAATTCTTCAATCCATTGGTTGATCAAAGAAGCTGGTGCCAAAATCAATACTTTTTTTACTAGCCCTCGTATTAGATACTCTTTTAAAATCAAACCTGCCTCAATTGTTTTACCTAGACCAACCTCATCTGCAAGAATTGCTTTTCCATTCATTCTAGAAATAACCGTTTCCGCTACTTCTAGTTGATGAGCCAATGGTGTTAGATTAGGCAAATATTTTGGAGATTGAAGTCCCGAAAACTCCGTAATAAGGTTTGCTTTCACCACTTCGTAACTCATATTGTATAATGTCCAATTATCCCATGGTTCCTTGTTTTCTAATTTATTTATGAAACCTTCTTTCCATTCAGACGACCTTTCAATAATCATGAACATCACCTCATGTAACTTTCTTCTTTCCCTTAGATTGTCCAAAAAAGAAGCACCTATGTTCATATAAACGAAATAAGTTTTAGACTTATAAAAAGCACCCGTAAGTTATCTAATTCATTATTCGCTAAGGGAATTCGATAAATAAGCGGAGAAGTTTCTCTTAATTAGGAATTAGCACTGAAAACAGCTTAAATAGACGGAGGAATTCCGACTATTGACTCGAAAAACGTGAAAATAGGTAGTCTAGCTTTGTTTAGTCGGAAAACTTCCGCTTATGTACGCCGAACCGAGCTCTATTCCACAGTCTAACCGGAAAAACTCCGCTTATTTTTAATAAGGTCATACGAGTATTATCGTTCCTAGGCAAACTAAAACTATTCAATATAATAATTAGCAAAAAAGTCCTTTTAATTTGCATGAATTAAAATAACAATTTGGGAGAAGATAGAAGAGGAAAAAAACTAGAATAGAGGCGAAGATGGCATGTCAATGGAATGGTTTAACAGAGTAGCTAGTGAGCTTCAGGAACAATTGGAATCTATTTGTGAGGAATATGATAAAAGTGGGCATTTGAGTATAAATCAGGCTTCTAAGCATCCTCGAATTGAATTTTTTGTTGAAACAGATAATGATGAAAGAGAATATTTCTTTACTTTGCTTTTCGATCCTTATAATGAAGAATTTTACGAAGAAAGTTTTGATACAGTACTCCAACAACCAACAAGAATTATTTTAGATGATATTACCGATATCATGGAAGCCGTTCATGAGAGCTTTCATGAATTTATAGAAGATGACGACGCCGATTATTATGATCTGGAAGAAGAATACGAAGTGCTAGATGGTGAAATTACGCTTGAAGAAATTGATGTTGAATGGGAAACCCCGGAAGTTACTGCTTTCCAAATTGAAGACAAGATTGAAGTAACTTATCAATTTGGGATCGATAGCGCTAATGGAGATGGTGTTTTACGAAGAGTTAACCGTATTTGGACGGAAGGCTCTGAGTTCTTCGAGGACGAAAGTAACTTTACCTTTAAAAAAGAAGAGGGAAGTACAATCATCGCCATGATCGCTAGCCACCTGGATAAAATGGTAGGATTTGAGGAATTTATAAACGAGTAAATTAAGATGGCATCTCTGGTAGAGGTGCCTTTTTTATTAAACAATTAATACTCTTATTATTTGTTTTAAAAACTTTTTCAAAAAAGTATTGCTTTTTTTATTAAATGTGTTGTATACTATATCTTGTCTTCAATAATATTTCGGAGGAATACCCAAGTTCGGCTGAAGGGATCGGTCTTGAAAACCGACAGGCGGGTCATACCGCGCGGGGGTTCGAATCCCTCTTCCTCCTCCATTTTTTAAAATATTGTTGTAAGTATATTATTGTCGCGGGGTGGAGCAGTTCGGTAGCTCGTCGGGCTCATAACCCGAAGGTCAC
This sequence comes from Psychrobacillus sp. 05T411, assembly GCF_056396485.1. Classification (NCBI taxonomy): domain Bacteria; kingdom Bacillati; phylum Bacillota; class Bacilli; order Caryophanales; family Bacillaceae; genus Psychrobacillus; species Psychrobacillus sp. 05T411. The sequence continues at coordinate 163,500 of NZ_JBFTLO010000005.1, forward strand.
AGGTTCAAATCCTGTCCCCGCAACCAAATGGTCCCGTGGTGTAGCGGTTAACATGCCTGCCTGTCACGCAGGAGATCGCCGGTTCGATCCCGGTCGGGTGGTGTAGCGGTTAACATGCCTGCCTGTCACGCAGGAGATCGCCGGTTCGATCCCGGTCGGGACCGCCATTTTTTTATTAATTTATTWRTTTGAGATTTAGGATAAGCAAGCAGGTCGAGAAAGCAATCGAGTGAAAGAAGGAGCGTACCTAAGTACGTGACTGATAGAGCGAGTGCAGCTGACGAAGAGATGCGAAGCTTAGCGTAAATCGAAGCGGCTCAGTAGCTCAGTCGGTAGAGCAAAGGACTGAAAATCCTTGTGTCGGCGGTTCGATTCCGTCCTGAGCCACCATAGTAATGCGGGTGTAGTTTAGTGGTAAAACCTCAGCCTTCCAAGCTGATGATGAGAGTTCGATTCTCTTCACCCGCTCCAATATTGTAATTGTTAACCCTTTGCGAGTATTTAACTCCTGAATGGGTTATTTTTTTTGACAAATTATAAGAGCTAAATGCTCTTTAACAACGGAGATAATATTATGTTTTCAAATAAAATGATTGATGTGTCAGCAGGTTCTATTATTATGGCCTTTGGTATATTTCTGCTTGGCGCTGTTTATCAATTTTCATTTTTAAATATTCATCTAGCATTAACCTTATCCGGGCTTTTAGTTTTGGCTTGGTTGCTTATGTTTTTCACCTTTTTTCGTTCCATGCTTAAAAGAGATTATAGAAATGACTTAGTAAATTTACCTATTAAAAGCTTCGGTGTTGGTACTTGGATTGCTGCAACTTCCGTAATTGTTGATTTAATTATACAGCGAACTCCTGCACTGCTGCCAATTGTTAAAGTATTGGCTTGTGCCAATTTAGTTTTGTGGATAGTTTTTGTTATTTTTTGTATACGACAACTAAAATCAATTATTGTAAACAAGGAGATTGCAAATACTCATGGAGTTATCCTCCTCTCAACCGTTAGTACACAATCGATTGTCGGTTTATTGGTGACTACTTTTGGGACAAACTTCTTATCCTCTTTAATGACTGCATTCATTATGTTAGGATTTTTATTTTATCTGTTTTCTATTACTTTGATTATTATTCGCTTTACTAGAAAATGGCGGGATATTCATGAATGGAAGAATACCGATTGTATTATACATGGCGCCGTTTCAATCACCGGATTAGCTATGGTTCAATCCGATAATTTTACTTTCAACTCAATAATGTTTGTCTGGTATTTGGTTGTCGTTTTGTTTCTTGTAGTTGAAGCAGCTGAAATAACAAGAGGTATTGCGAGGATTCATAAATATGGTTGGCGAAAAGGTGTTTTTACTTACCATATCACCCAATGGGCAAGAAATTTCACATTTGGAATGTTTTATTTTTTCACATTAAATGTTGTGCACACCTTTTCAACCTCAAGTAGTGTCTTGGATTTTCAAGTTCATACCCTTCACCTTTTAGGATGGATTGTTCTTATACTATTAATCGTAGAAATATCCCTATTTATAATTTCTGTTAACACAAAAGTTAATACCTTTTCGATAACTCAGCAAAAGTAAACCATTGTTTCCGTTCTTCTTAAGAGAAAAAACAATGGTTTTTAACTTTATGGGGAAGATAGTGTAAATGTAAAATGCTTATCACTTAAAAACTCTTCGTTCATGTATGTACGTTCTGCAAAGGTAATGTTGTTGTTATTATCCACCAATATTACGGTCGAACAGCGGGTTCCGTAATTAGACATTTTGATAAATAACGGCGATAAATTCCGCTCAAGTTCCATACCTACTCCTGTATTTGGCAGATCCTCATCCATAGCCATTTCGGCATCCGTCACAATCGCAAATAGTTCTTCTATATCAAGTTCCTCTTTACTTAAACTATATGCTTTCAACCTCTCTTTTCCTTTAACTACCTTTGGCCATGCTGTGTTCAAAAACTTATTGCTCAAACCATGTGTTCCAGGAACAATCTTTACAATTTCTCCTTCTACATTATTATAATAATATAGTTTTTCTGCATTCCCTAAAATAACATTGAATCCATTGTATTTTTCTTTGTCTTTGTGCAGTGATTGAAGATATTCTTCTGACGAAAGATTACCAGCCAAAAATTTTTGCACAATTTCACCACGAGAAGTCTTCCCACTCACCACTTCGGTTGGATTGCGGTAGTTTGTTAATGCAGCGAATTTTCCTTCTTTTGTTATTCCTAGCCAAGTTCCTAATCCAACTAAATCCCGTCCAGCCAATAAATTCGGTGCATCTTTCCAAAAGTGCGCGGGCTCCGTTTTCCTATCATAAAACTCGTCTCGATTTGCTACTACGATCAGTTTATAGTTTGGGTGTGCATGAAATTGAAAATTAATTAAACACATTTGTAATCCTCTCTTCCTGGTTCATCTTATATATTATAAATTTTAGTAGTCATCTTATCTGATTCCTTATATAGTTATCACTATACATTACTTCATACATAAGTAGGGATTGTTTTGGGATCATCCAAAGACGTAGCAAAACACGCAGGCGTCTCACAAACGACGGTTTCACGTGTATTAAATTCTCCGGAATTTGTTAAAAAACCTACTCCCTAAAAGGTTATATAGGTGGAAAAAAATTAATTAAAATGTACTGTTCCAAAATAAAAAATATAAAACACCCCGTAGAGATTGCTCTACAGAGTGCATATACCATAATATTAGATTCAGCGTTCCAACCCTAATTTCTACTAACTCATTATCCTACCCTTAATTTAGCTAATCCTAAGATAAACTTCGATCATTTTCATCTTCAATCATTGTTTCGGCCCTCTCTCAGATTAACCACTATTTTAATAAGTTTGAATCTCAATCAAATACCACATCCAATTTAATTACTTTTACCTTAATAGAGACTACTTTTTTCGGGTAATGAATCTAATCAGAATTATAACTAAATCACATTATGACGTACTTCTTTCACCTTATGACTTTCAACAGGTTTCAGAAGGAATAAAGCAATTATCGAGATAGTACAGCAGATTACAATATACATACTTATGGACGATGTAGTACCAAACCTTTCGAATAAGCTTAATGAGATAATAGGTGCAAGTCCCCCCGCAATAATAGAGGCGAATTGATAAGCAATAGATGACCCACTAAATCTCAAATGAGCAGGAAAAATTTCAACAATTAATGCTGCTTGTGGTCCATACACTATAGCGGGTCCGATGCTTGAAAGTATAACCGCAATAATAATAAGGCCCGTTTCCCCAGTATTAACTAGATAAAAATATGGGTAAGCAATGATGAGCGTTAAAATCATACCTACCAAAGAAATATTTCTCCGTCCATACCGATCGGATAAATAAGCTGAAAACGGTACAAAAAATAAAAAAGTAATAGAAACTAGCAAGACGACATTGGTTATAAATTGTTTATCTAATTGAAGATGTGTGGTCGCATAGTATATAACAAAAGTCGTATAAACATAGAAAGGCACATTGTCAGCAAGACGAGTGAGAGCAGCAAATAGAATCTCCTTTGGATAGCCTTTGATAGATTCAAGAACTGGAGACTTAACTGTCAAATTCGCTTCTTTCAACCTTTTAAACTCTGGCGATTCTTCAATACCTAAGCGGATTCCTAAGCCAATAAAGACAAGGACGATGCTTAATAAAAATGGTATTCTCCAACCCCATACTGCAAATTGATCACCGGTCAAGAAAATACAAAGGGAAACCACTGCCGTGGAAGATAACATTCCAATTGGAACTCCTAATTGGGTCATACTTCCCATTAATCCACGAGATTTTTTTGAACTCCATTCAACAGAAAGAGTAACAGAACCTCCCCATTCTCCACCTACACCAATTCCTTGAATGAAACGGAGAATAACTAACAAAATGGGTGCAAGAATACCAATAGTCTCAAAGGAAGGCAATAAGCCCATCAAAGTACTGGCAATCCCCATTAATAGCAATGAAGTAACCAAGGCTGTTTTTCGCCCTATTTTATCGCCGTAAGAACTAAAGATTATTGCCCCAATAGGACGAGCAACAAAACCTACAAATAAGGTGATGAATGCTTGTAAAGTCCCTAAAAAAGAACTAGATTCGGGAAAAAATATTTGAGGGAAAACCAATGCTGCCATTGTTCCATAAAGGAAGAAATCATACCACTCAATTGATGTTCCAATAATACTGGCAAGTGCCACTCTCTTCATTTGTTTTTTTTGAACTTTATCGTCAATCTTCATTTGTATCCCTCCACCTTTAAAATTTCGCTGAAAATTCAGAACAAATTGATGATAATTTATCCTCTATACCCTTTTTACCTGAAAAGATAAGAAAATACTCTATTTCTTAAACAGGCTTAAAATTTTCTTCTCCCTTTTTAATTACCATTTCCCGCAATAAGTTTTTATTGTATTTTCCAGTTGCATTTTTAGGAATTTCTTTTAAAAATTCAAACTGATTTGGAAGCCACCATTTAGGGAACTTTGGTGTTAACCACTTGATTAACTCCGCTTTCATATCTGACTCGTCCATTGATTGTTTAAGTACTATATAAGCTAATGGTCGTTCAAGCCACTCTGTATCAGGAATAGCTACTACACACGCTTCTAGTACGTCTGGATGGGCAATAAGTTCATTTTCGAGTTGTACAGAAGAGATCCATTCACCACCACTTTTGATCATATCTTTGTTTCGATCAACAATTTGAATCGATCCTAGTTTATCGATGGTAGCAATGTCGCCACTTTTCCACCAGCCATCAATAAAGGAGCTAGCAGATCGTTCATCATTTAGATACTTATCTGCTGCCCATGGTCCCCGCGCATAAATTTCTCCCATTTTCTGGTCGTCCCATGGAATATCTTCCCCTAATTCATCAACAATTTTCATTTCAATTCCAGGAATTAAAATCCCTTGTCTGGTCTGTAGATTAACTTTATCATTTTCGTCTATCTGTTCTTGATCTTTTCTTACATGTAGAAATGTAATTAATGGAGAAGTTTCTGTTGCCCCATAGCCTTGAACAACCGGCACATTATACTTTTGATGGAACTTGTTAATCAGGGACGCTGGAATTGATTGTCCTCCTAGCCAAAGTGCTCTTAAACTGGACACATTGTATTCATATTCTTCTAATTTACTCATCATTTGAATACCTAGCGTAACGGCTCCTGCAGTTAACGTAACCTCTTGAGATTCAATTAAGGATAATAGCTGATGGACATTTGGACGATAGCCAGGCAGTACCAATTTAGCCCCTGTCGCAATCGCAGCATACGGTAACCCCCAAGCGTTAACATGGAACATTGGCACTATCGGCATGATGGTATCTGTCTCCGAAATAGCCAGGACATCTTTGTAACATAACGCAGATGTGTACAAGTACAAACTTCGATGAGTATAAGTAACTCCTTTAGGAAGCCCTGTCGTTGCTGATGTATAGCAAATCGTCGCCGGGGAATGTTCATCTAGCATTTCAAATTGAAACTGTGAGTCTGCTTCCTCTATAAGTTCTTCGTAACTATAGATCGGCGAAAGCTTTGTTTTGGGAATGTTATTCCCTAGAACTATATAAGCTTCGACGTATGGCAATTGATCTGCTATCGATTCTATAATTGGCAATTGATCTTCGTCGAAAAATAATATCTTATCCTCTGCATGATTAATTGTATAAATGATTTCAGGTTCTCCATATCGAAGATTGACAGTATGAAGTACTGCTCCATAACAAGGACCTGCCAAATACAATTCAAGATGACGATGATGATTCCAAGCAAGCGAAGCAATTTTATCTCCGTTTTGTATTCCTAAAGATTTCAAGACATTCGCTAGCTTTTGGACTCTAGTAAAAAAATCCGAGTAAGTATAACTGAATAATGAACCATCAGACTCTCGTGAAACAATTTCTTTATTAGGAAAATAACTGATTGTTCTTTCTAGAAATGTCTTTAGGTTGAGTTGAAAAGAATGATTCATGCTGCACCTCCATCATTGTATTAAAAACTCCTATTCTAACTATAATTCGACTATAAATCTTATTTTCTTTTAGTTTTCAAATCCAGTTAAATACTAGTCATCTACCTTTATAACTAATAAACTATACTTAACCTTTATTTCAATAATTCATTCGCAATGATCAACAGTTGAATTTGATTCGTTCCTTCATAAATTTGTGTAATTTTTGCATCTCGCATATAACGTTCAACGGGATATTCTTGAATATAACCATTCCCTCCCAATAATTGGACGGCATCTGTTGTAATACTCATTGCTACATCTGAAGCGTAACATTTAGCCATGGATGAATAGAGCGGCACTTGTGCATCTTGCTCCTGCAATTTCTGTCCAGCCTCATAAACCAAAAGACGCGCCGTTTCTAATTGAATAAACATCTCAGCAATCTTAGCTCGTGATAGTTGAAATTGATCGAGTGTTTTGCCGAACTGTTTACGCTCTGAGATATAATTTTTCGCATATTCGAATGCAGCTGTTGCAATGCCTAATGCCTGCGCCCCAACAACTGGTCTTGTTTCATTAAAGACATTCATTAAAATTTTGAATCCTTCCCCTTCATTACCGAGCATATTTACCGCTGGAATACGGACGTTATCTAAAAACACTTCGCGTGTAACAGAACCTCTAATGCCCATCTTTTCTTCTTTTTTGCCAAAACTTAATCCCGGTGTTCCTTTCTCCACAATAAATAATGTAATCCCTTTTGTTCTCTCCTCGGACGTCCGAGTAACGAACACATATATCCCCGACTCCCCCGCGTTCGTAATAAAAATCTTATGCCCATTTAAAATGTAATCATCGCCATCTTTTTTAGCTGTTGTTTGAACGCCCGATACATCTGATCCGGCTTGCGGCTCTGTAATACCGAAAGAACCAAGCACCTCACCAGAGGCCAATTTCGTCAAATACTTCATATTTTGCGCGTGTGTTCCAGCTAACAAGAATGGTGCCATTGTAAGAGCTTGTGTAGACAAAGCAACCGATGTGGATGCACATGCTTTCGCCACTACTTCAACTATCGCTAAATGACTTGCATAATCAGCCCCTGCTCCACCGTACTCCTCTGGTACATGTACTCCGAAAAGCCCATTTTCCGCTAGAACTTTCAAGTTAGCCCATGGCATTTCCCCACTTTTATCTACAGCAGCCGCTTGTGGTTCTATTTGATCTTTTGCAATTTTTTTCACTAAATCTCGTATCAACTGTCTTTCTTCTACAAGTTTCACCTAAACACCTCATTTAAGAATAGTCATAAAACCCTTTACCTGATTTTTTACCTAAATGTCCAGCCTCTACCATTCTCTTTAGAAGTGGGCAAGGTCTATATTTCGAATCATTAAATCCTTCATACAAGCTTTCAATTGTAAATAACAAAACATCGACACCTAAAGAATCTACAAGCTTTAGTGGTCCAATTGGATGATTTGCGCCGAGCATTAGACCACGGTCAATTTCCTCCGGATCATTTCCTTCCATTACTAGATACGCTGCCTCATTCAATAACGGAACTAAGGCACGATTGACCGTAAAACCTGGGAAATCTTTTGCGATAATCACATCTTTACCTATCTGTTCACCAAATTTCCTGATTTTTTCAGTTGTATCATCTGATGTATTGATGCCACGTACAACTTCCACTAGTCGCATTATTGGTACCGGACTAAAAAAGTGCATGCCGACGATTTGAGTAGGTCTTATCGTTACACTGCTTAAAGCTGCTATCGATAAAGACGAGGTGTTGCTTGCAATAATGGCTTCTTTCGGTAATATTTCATCCAGTTGTTTGAAAACTTCTTGTTTAATACCCATTTTTTCAGGAACAGCTTCAATCGCCAATAAACAATGCCTGCCATCTTCCAAATTTGTAGAGAATATCATGTTCTTGAAAATCGATTGGACATCAACATCCGGATGCTTCCTGTTATGCATTTTTTCAATTTGACGCTGTGCACGTTCCAAAACTTGGACATTTTGATCTACTAAGGTGACTTGGACACCACTTTCCGCAAGAACATGCGCAATTCCAGCACCCATCAACCCCGCACCAACAACGAGTACATCCTCAAACAACTTCAATGATTGCTGCTGCACCTTGACCACCTCCTACACATAATGAACCGATTCCTTTCTTTAGTCCTCTTCTTTTTAGTTCATGCAATAGTGTGACAATAATACGAGCACCAGAAGCACCTACTGGATGACCTAAGGCGATCGCACCACCATTGACATTCAATTTCTCAAGTGGGATATTGAGTTCCATATTGACCGCTAACACTTGGGCAGCAAATGCCTCATTGATTTCGAACAAGTCGATGTCATCCATCTCCAAATTAGATTTGTCGAGTGCTTTCAAAATCGCTGGAACAGGACCAATGCCCATAATCGAGGGCTGGACGCCACATGTAGCAGTCGAGACAATTTTCGCCAAAGGTTTCAGATTAAGACGTTTTAATGCACTCTCAGAAACGAGCAATACTGCTGCAGCACCATCATTTAATCCAGAAGCATTTCCTGCAGTGACCGAACCTTCCTTTTTAAAGGCTGGATTTAAATTACCTAAGCGGTCAATCGATGTACTTCGAGGATGTTCGTCCGTACTAAAATATTTATCTTCCCGTTCACAAGGTACTGGAACGATTTCTTCTACAAATCGATTTTCCTCGATAGCACGCAATGCTTTCTCTTGGCTTTCCAACGCAAATGCATCTTGCATTTCTCTTGAAATTCCGTATCGATCCACTAAATTTTCCGCTGTGAGACCCATATGATAATCTTCTATCGCACAAATCAATCCATCGTGAAGCAATGCATCTACAACATTGGGATTTCCAAGACGTGTCCCCCATCTGCTTTGTAACATTAAATGCGGTACATTTGTCATACTTTCAATACCACCTGCTACAACGACATCACTTTGACCACTTCGAATATTATTCATACCCTGAATAATTGCTGTAAGACCCGAAGCACATTGCATATCGATTGTCATAGCCGTTGCAGAGACTGGCAATCCTGTATGTATGCCAATTTGACGTGCAGGATTTCCTTTCAAACCGTGTTTCAACACATTTCCAATTAAAATTTCATCCACTTCTTCTTTGACAGCCGGAATTTCATAGAACAACTCATTCACAACAAATTCGCCTAACTGTACAGCAGAATAGGATTTCAATGACTGGCCAAAGGAACCAATTGCTGTTCGCTTTGCCGCCACAATGTATACGTTTTCCATTATTATCACAACCTTTTAAAATTTGGTTTTCTTTTTTCTGTAAAAGCAAGAAGTCCTTCTCTTGCCTCACCTTCTATAAATAATTGCTTAAAAGCTACACGTTCTAATTTGAATCGTTTTTCCAGGATTGAATATTCAATACCTGTTAATAACCCTTTAATCTCTCGGATAGCATAAAAACTATTGGATACAATCTTCTTAGCAGTTTCCAGGCTTTCTTGAAAGGGATCTACGGCAATATCACTAATAAGGCCAAAAGAAAGTGCTTTCTCTGCATCAAAAAAATCTCCGGTCAATATATACTTCATGGCGAAAGAGTTGTTTGCTAAAGATTGAAATTTTTGCGTACCCCATCCACCTGGTAAAATCCCTAACTTTACTTCTGGCAAGCCGAATGTTGCATGCGGGGAAGCAATTCGTATGTCACTCGCTAAAGCCAACTCAAATCCCCCACCTAAACAATAGCCTTCAATGGCAGTAATAAAAATAATAGGACTTTCATTCATTACTTTGTGTAAATCATGTACCTGTTCAGTTATCAGGTTTATTTCCTCGATATCAGCATGTAGCATTTCTTTGATATCTGCTCCTGCAGCGAAATTTTCTTGCTCGCCTTGCAAAATGACAACTCTCGTCGATCCCTCTTTTTCCAGTTTCTTTATTAACTGTGTAAGTTGCTGGACAATCTCCCTATTCAACGCATTTTTTACTTTTGGTCGATTAATTGTCAAACTACAGATCTGTGACTCGTTATCGACTACTTCTTGTTCAATAACACCCAAATTATTAGCACCGCCTTTCTCTACAATACATATTGCAATATCCATGCCAAGTTTTACTCCGCATGTAATCCACGTTTTAAGAGCACTTTAAAATATCTATCCTTGGAATGGTTTATTTTCAGACCACTAGTGGTTCATTTTTGAATTCAACCATACTATTTACTCGTAATTGGTTCATTTTCAAACCACAAAACAAAAAACCTCTAACTTAGAGGTTTTCTAAAGAAATTTTATACTGTTTTATTTTGCGAAGCAGTGTGGAATGACTTATTTCTAAAGCCTTCGCAGCGCTACGTATGGAAGGGTATAATTGCAGTGCCTTTTGAATTTCTTCCCTCTCCCGTTGTTCCACAATATCTTTTAACGGTCGAATTTCCATCGTAGGACGTGTCCCTTTCCATTTTGCATGTGAAATTTCATGAGGAATATTTCTTTCTAAAATATAAGGCTCCTCTGATAATATAACTAATTGTTCTACCATATTTTCAAGTTGCCGTACATTGCCTGGCCATTCGTAGAGATCCAAAAGTAGCATTGCTTGCTCTGAAAATTCCAAGCGTTTATTATATTTTTTATTGAACTTTTCTAAAAAAAACTTACTTAAATACCTAATATCTTCTCCACGTTCACGTAAAGGTGGTACTTCTATTTGTACGACATTTAATCGGTAAAAAAGATCCTCACGAAACTGCCCCTCTTGCACTCGCTTTTTCAAATCTTTATTGGTCGCGGCAATATAGCGTACGTTTAGTTGTTTTTTTGCAGTTCCCCCAACACGTGTAATTTCATTCGTTTGAATGGCCCGAAGTAATTTCACTTGTAAATGTAATGGCATTTCTCCAACTTCATCAAGTAATACAGTCCCATTGTTCGCCACTTCGAGCAATCCTGGTTTACTTGCATTGGCACCTGTAAATGCACCCTTTTCATATCCAAATAACTCTGACTCTATTAAATTCTCTGGTATTGCACCACAATTAATTTGAATATAAGGTTCATCTGATCGATTACTTAAACTATGTATATTTTTAGAAATAACTTCTTTACCTGTTCCAGACTCTCCTAAAATTAAAACGGTTGCATCCGTTTTGGAAATTTTCTCAACTAGTATTTTCACCTCTCCCATAATCGGCGACATACTAATCAAGCCGTCTGTCTTCGTTATGCTTTCACGCAATTTTTCTAGTTCTAAAAACCTTATCTCTGAGTAATTCAAATGTTCATTAAATAGAACATTTAAGTCTTTTAAGTTTCTGTAGTTGGCGGCATAACATAACACTTTGCCATTTTTATCTTTAATAGGCTTACTCGTTATAAAAATATCTCGTCCGGTGCTCAATTTTTGGTAAATGGTCAAAGGATTTTTTTGGAGAATTCTTTGCGATTGTTTGATAATAAGACCATCTTCCATCATTTCCTTAGGGGTCTTACCAACTATTTGATTTAATTTCGCGCCTGAAATTATTTCAACAGCCGCATTTGCAAAAAAAATTCTCCCTTGTTTATCGGAAAGCAAAAAACCTTCATAACTTTGTAAAAGTGCTTGGGGTAGTAATTCATTTAAATTATTCATTTGTACCTCCCCTTTCTTAATAAGACAATTATTTTAATACATTCTTCACGCATCGTTAATATTCACAATAGTTCGTCATTATAATATTATTCTATCAAAAAACTTATAAAATAGAATGTAAAAAAATACCACCATACTAATTTTATTAATCTAGAATAGATAATGTACATAATTTCATAGAAGGAAGTTTCCGTATGTACTGCTTTAATCGTTCGAACGCTTAAGGGCGATTGCACAAAACAAAGGGTAAAGAATTTCTACTAACTAGATGAAGTTAAACTCAGACGATTGGTAATAATATGACGCAAGAAAAACACCTCCTTAAATTGATACATGTTTTCGTTCTAGGAGGTGTTGCATTATTTGATTATGAGTTTACTATTGTTAAAGGTAATCTATCAAATTCCCAATCACATGATATTCTAATTGGTAAACAATTTTCTTATTCACACAAAACTTCCTCATACATATGATTTTCTAATTCTTCTCTAATTTCTGTGGGAATTATTTCACTCTTGTTTTCTTGCGTATTATAATTTACATAAATAGTGTTCGCTTTTACACTTAATTTTTCTTGTTGCCAAATCTCTTCATACAATTCGAGACTAGAGTTACCAATTCGCTTAACCCAACATTTAATCTCCACATTTGTACCAAAATACAGTTGTTTTTTATACTCAACCGTAGTTTTCAAAATAATCATCTTCCAGTTTTTGAAACTATTATCTGGATTAAACAATGTGAATAACTTGTTCCTCCCAGCTTCTAACCATACTGGGATAGTTGTATTATTAATATGTCCTACTCCATCGGTTTCAGATACACGTGGTTCAATCACTGTTTTATACACTGCTCGTTATCCCCTTTGCAATACGTATATATAAAATTGGTGTTGCTTACAATGAAGAATATACTTCATCTCCTAATAAGATATCAATGTTTTTCTGAATATTCAATCTAACATTTTATTATAACGTAATTTGTTGAAATGAATAAGGGTGTACTACATCTAGCTTTCACATCATTTCACTTTGTGATTAGTTAAAGTATAATTAGCAACGTTGCAAAAATAATTGTATAATCTACTAAAAACAACAATAGCAAATACTAGGGGGTAACTGTTTTGGTATCATCCAAAGACGTAGCAAAACACGCAGGCGTCTCACAAACGACGGTTTCACGTGTATTAAATTCTCCGGAATTTGTTAAAAAACCTACCTTTGATAAAGTGATGAAAGCGATCCATGATTTAAACTATGTCCCAAATGGACATGCACGTTCTCTCGTACAAAATAAAACGAGCACGATAGCACTGTTATCAGGACCACTACATAATCCATTTTTTGTTGACACGACATCCGCCATTGTCCATTATGCCAATGAAATGGGTTATCGTGTAAATGTACAATTCGTGAATGACCAAAAGTTAAATGAGGCATACGCTACTGCCATCGAACATAAGGTAGACGGTGTTATATTATCCTGTATATTATTAAACGATCCGATTTTTGAAAAACTTACTCGAATGGATATCCCCTTTATAACATATAATCGAAAACATCAGAACAACGAGTATTTTGTAGAAATAGACAATTTCGAAGCGGGTTATTTATCAGCAAAGCATATGATTGAACAAGGTCATACAGCTATAGCATGGGTTGGTGGAACATTGACTGTTAGCACGTTTAACAACCGTTACCTTGGATTTCTTCAAGCCATGAAAGATTTTAAATTACCGCTCCCCGAACAATTTATCATTAATACAGACGCATCCAAGCTAGCTATTACAGATGCTTTTCATAAATTAATGCAACTGGAACATCGCCCTACTGCTATTTGTGCGGGTGCAGATTCTCTTGCTTTGTTTTTAATAGACGTCGCTATTCAAGAAAACTATTTTGTTCCAGAGGATATTAGCATTATTGGAATTGATAATGTGGATTTAAGCAGCCACGGTTCGGTCCAACTAACCACTGTCGGTAGCATTTCTGAACAAAATCTTGGTTATTTGGCTATTTATGAATTGATTGAAATGATTGAAAATAAAAAAAATGGTTGCATACAAATCACTGAATCTGTTAAAGTGTTTCATAGAAGTACRACGCGGAAAATTTAAAACAAACTTTTTAAAGGTTTGTTTTAAATTTTCACTCCAAATGAATACGTAACCATTTTACGAAATATTTTTTTCTAGGAAAATGGTTACGTATTCATTCATCGAAATTGCTTCATATATTCATCCTTTTTTGTAAGGGGTTTCATTTTATTTGTAAGGGGAGAAATTAGTTTATGAAATGGAAAGATCGGAAATATGGAGAAGAGTCTCCATACATACCAGCAGGACCTTTTAAAATTCGTTTACCTTTTATTCATTATCGTTTCGAGTGGCCTGACTATGTACAAGGTCTACTTATGTGTGCGGTCGACTTATCGGCAATTCCACTTTTAATCGAATTATTAGGAATGCCATTTGAAGTTGCCTTAGCAATTGTAGTTTTAAACGGAGTCTTCTATTTACTACATCATTTACTTGGCGACCCGGCTGTGCCAGGATGGATTACTCCAGCAATTCCGTTAATCATGTTATATTGTCAGCAATTCCCTGAAGGTCCTGAACGAGTGCATGCACTCATAGCATTCCAGATGACGCTAGGAATTCTTTCTGTTTTCTTAGGTGCTACAGGTTTAGCTGCAAAGGTTGTCAGGTTAATTCCTTCTGCGATGAAGTCAGGTGTAATTCTCGGAGCTGGTTTCGCGGCAATCATTTCGGTATTCCAAATTGGAGGGAAATTTGATGACTTTCCTTGGACAATTACTATTGCAATTGGGATTGGATTCTATCTTTTATTCTCCAAACACTTCGCAACATTCCAAAATCGTAACCCATTTTGGGGAACTGTTGCTAAATTAGGAATTTTTCCAGTCATCATTATAGCAGTAGTTATTGCACCGCTATTTGGTGAGGCAGCATGGCCGACTATTCAATGGGGCTTCTCATCCCCTGATTTCATTACACTATGGAATGAATACACAATCTTTGGTATAGGATTCCCACCACTAATGATGTTTATCACTGGTTTACCGACTGTACTCGCAGCATACATCGTATTATTTGGTGACGTACTGCAGACTAAAGCTTTAGTGGAAGATGGGGCAGCAAAACGTCCTGATGAAAAAGTAGAGTATAGCCCAAGCCGTGCACACTTAATTTTCGGTATACGTAACAGTGTCATGAGTATTTTAGGACCAGACGTAACGATGAGTGGGCCATTATGGTCAGCTATGCAAGTTGTAATGGTTGAACGTTTTAAAAAAGGTCGGAAAGCAATGGATTCATTCTTTGGAGGCGTTGGTTCATTCCGTTGGGGTACTAATACAGGTTTATTTTTACTGCCAATCGTAAGTTTGGTTCAACCAATTTTAGGGGTCGCTTTAGCCTTAACGATGTTAATTCAAGGCTATGTAAGCGTAAAAGTTGGAATTTTAGAATCACGCAGTCAACGTGACTTAGGAATCGCAGGAATTATCGGTGCTGTTCTTTGCATTAAAGGTGCTGCATGGGCATTTGCAGTAGGAATATTACTTTGTTTCTTAATATTTGGTAAAGACTTCTTTAAAGGAGAAGTTGATAATACATTTTCCAAAGATCAACAATCAGATTTAGAAGAAGCATAATAAGAAAGGATGATTCGATGAACAAGCAATATTATGTTAACAGTGAATGGAAATCTTCTGAAAAGACTGCGGAACTAAGGTCGCCACATACAAAAGAAGTGATTGCTCTTATTCCTCAAGCGACTCGCGAAGAGGTAGAACAAGTAATAGAAGTGGCGGATCTTGCTAAAAAACAAATGGCTGAGCTTACTGCATATGAACGCGCGGCCATTTTGGAGCAAATCGCTCAATTATTTGCCGACAATCGTCAAAAAGCTGCTGAAATCATTTCGTTAGAAGCTGCAAAACCGATTAAGTTTGCATTAGGTGAAATTGATCGCACAATTGAAACGTATAAATTTGCAGCTGAAGAAGCAAAACGATTGACTGGCGAAATGATTCCGATGGACGCTGCAAAAAACGGGACAAACCGTTTTGGTTACACGATTGAACAGCCAATAGGAGTTATCGGTGCTATTACACCTTTCAACTTCCCGCAAAATTTAGTTGCACATAAAGTGGGACCTGCAATCGCAGCTGGTAACACGATTGTATTGAAACCAGCATCACAAACTCCCCTTTCCGCATTATTTTTAGCTGAATTGGTTGACCAAACAACTTTACCTAAAGGTGCCTTCAATGTCATTACAGGTAGTGGTAAAACGGTTGGTGACGCTTTAGTGGAAAGCGATAAAGTGAAAATGATTACGTTCACAGGAAGCCCTGCTGTAGGCATCGGCATTCGCAATAAGGCTGGTTTGAAAAAAGTGGCACTTGAGCTAGGGTCGAATGCTGGGTTAATTATCGACAAGGGTGTTGATTTATCTCAAATCGTACCCAAATGTGTCACTGGTGCCTTCTCTAATCAGGGGCAAGTTTGTATTTCCTTACAACGTACGTATGTAATGGAGGAACTATTTGATGAATTTACGGAACTATTTGCTGCAGCTACAAAGGAATTAGTCATTGGTAATCCGCTCGAAGAAACGACGGATGTATCTGCCATGATTCATCCTGGAGAACAAGATCGTGCTGTAGACTGGGTACAAGAAGCGGTACAAAACGGGGCCGAAATTGTAACTGGTGGAACTATCGAAAATGGTGTTTTCATGCCAACTATTTTAACGAATGTATCGCCTAATTTAAAAGTTTCTTGTCAGGAAGTGTTTGCACCAATCGTCGTAGTTAACCGCATTTCTTCTATTGAAGAAGGAATTGAAGCAATCAATGATTCAAACTACGGTCTCCAAGCGGGAATCTTTACAAACGACATTCAAACAGCATTCAAAGCCTCCAAACAATTAGAAGTTGGCGGTGTCTTGATAAATGATATTCCAACATACCGCGTAGACCAGATGCCATACGGCGGAGTAAAAGAAAGTGGTACAGGTAAAGAAGGCTTAAAGTACGCAATTCATGAAATGACAGAAACAAAGTTAGTTGTCTGGAATCACAATTAAGGAGAGTACAACATGTCCGAAAAAATAACGTTCACACCAATAAGTTATACTGGCTGGGATTCGCTTTCTCACCTATTAGATGAAGTAAATCGCTTTAATGTAAAGAAAATTCTTGTTATAACTGACCCATTCTTAAAGGATATTGGTTTAACTAATAAAGTCGTAGAACCTTTGGAAAACGCTGGTTACTCAACAGAAGTTTATACAGACGTCGTACCTGAACCACCCTTAGCAATTGGAGAGAAACTCGTTGCATACACGCGTGACAACGAATTTGATATGGTAATTGGCCTAGGTGGCGGTAGTGCATTAGATTTAGCAAAGCTGGCAGGTGTATTAGCTTCGCACGAAGGTAATGTGGCGGATTACTTGAACTTAACTGGCACAAAAAAAGTCACCAAAAAAGGGCTTCCTACAATCTTAATCCCTACTACTTCCGGTACAGGTTCAGAAGTAACGAATATTTCTGTATTATCGCTGGAGACAACGAAAGATGTTGTAACGCACGATTATTTATTAGCAGATGTAGCAATCGTAGATCCTGCATTGACCATCTCTTTACCACCGAAAGTAACAGCCGCTACGGGTGTTGACGCACTAACTCATGCAGTGGAAGCTTATATCTCGAAAAATGCTAGCCCTGTTTCTGATGCACTTGCTTTACAAGCAATCCGCTTAATCAGTAATGCTATTCGTACTGCAGTATCAAACGGTGAAGACAGACAAGCTCGTACAGATATGAGCTATGGTAGCTATCTTGCTGGTCTTGCATTCTTTAATGCAGGGGTTGCCGGCGTTCATGCATTAGCTTATCCGATAGGTGGTCAATTTCACATTGCACACGGAGATTCAAACGCCGTCTTGCTTCCTTATGTAATGGGTTATATTCGCCAAAGCTGTGAAAAGCGTATGAAAGATATATACGATGCGATGGGCTTTAGCTCTGCCAATCTTTCACAGGAAGAAGCTTCTTATAAATGTGTTGCGGAACTAAAACGGTTAGTAGAAGACGTGAACATTCCATCCACATTAAAAGGCTTTAACATTACAGAAGACGCGCTTGAAAGTCTAACGAAGGATGCAATTGAGCAAAAACGTATTTTAGCGCGTAGCCCGATGCCTTTGCAAAAAGACGATATTTTTGCGATTTATAAAGCAGCTTTCGACGGAATTATTGTGGAAAAATAAATAAAACTAAAACAATCACCCATCTGAGTAGCTGCTCAATTGGGTGATTATTTTATCTTTCAATGCGCGATATTTTGTAAATTTGATTGCTTAATGGCATCATTCCAGGTCGATTATAAAACATAGGTAGAACAAGCCCAACATAGTCATCTAGAAACTTATTTTCTTTTCTTTCCTCTATCAATACCCTATATTTAGCCATTGCACTTGCTTTTAAATTATCACTAAGAGGAGATATACTAATTGTCTCCATATGTTGAATGGTCGAAGTATTAGACCGCAGTACTTGTTCCACTTCTTTTTGATAATCTTTCGAATTTGTTACTTCTATCACTAAGTTTACTATTGTTATTACTTCAATCAATGGTTAACCTCCATGAATCAAGATCTGTCTACTCTTTATTATGGAACAATAATACTATRCAAAAATTAGAAAATCAACATGCATTGGAAATATGGATAACTCATAGCACAGTAAGATTTCACCTATTGATAAACTACACATTAAAGCATGCAATTCTGTTAGAATGAGTATAGTCATTTTATAATATACGAACTGGAATGGTGAATAAACGTTGAAAACATTTAAAAAAATGTATATTGAAATCACAAGTGTATGTAATCTTGCTTGTAGCTTCTGCCCTCCGACTGCAAGGAAGGCAAATATTCTCAAAGTAGATAAATTTAATGAAATACTAGATCAAATCAAACCACATACGAAATATATTTACCTACATGTGAAAGGAGAACCCCTTCTCCACCCGAGAGTCGATCAATTATTAGATGCGGCACACGCAAAAGGATTTAAAGTAAATATAACAACAAACGGGACACTCCTTAAAAAGAATAGACATAAACTGTTAGGTAAACCGGCGCTACGACAAATGAACTTCTCACTCCATAGTTTTGATGGACATGAAGGTTCTACCGACCGTGAAGGATACTTAGCAGAAATTCTTTCGTTTGCAAAAGAAGCTGCAGCACAAGGGGTCCTCATCTCCTTCCGCTTATGGAATTTAGACCCGGTTCATGCAACAAGCGAACAAAAGAGAAAAAACCAAGAAACATTAGATATCTTAGAAAAAGAGTTTAATTTAGATTACAAAATTGAAGAAAAAGTTGTGCCTGGAAGTGGAGTAAAAATTGCAGACCGCATTTATATTAACCAAGACCATGAATTCCAATGGCCGAGTTTACTAGCACCGGAAGACGATGGAAAAGGTTTTTGTCATGCCCTGCGCAGCCAAGCAGCCATCCTTGTAGATGGCACAGTAGTACCTTGTTGTCTAGATGGGGAAGGTGTAATTGATCTCGGTAATATTAATGATAAACCTTTCTCTGAAATTATCGAGGGAGAAAGAGCCAATAATTTGTATGATGGTTTTTCTAGAAGAGAAGCTGTGGAAGAAATGTGTAGGAAGTGCGGTTACAGGAAGAGATTTGGAGCTTAAAACATGTCCCTGTGTAGGAACCAATTCAGAATTGTTTCCTACACAGGGTTTTTTTTTATTCTGAAACAAGCTGCTTTCTTCTACTTACATAAACTTGGTTCAATACCAATGCACCAAACATTTGAATAACCGTCTTCACGATAATTTGTCCCAAAATAGCAAAAGGCACTGCTTCCCAAGGGAGAAAATTAGCTCCAAGTGGACTTAAGCCAATTATAACGAAAATGACAGAGTCTAGAAATCCTCCGACAATTCCGCTATAAAACACACGCCAAGCCATTGGCAGTTTCAGCCTTGTATAGATCTCAGTATCCGCTGTTTCAGCGACAACAAATGACAGTGCGGATGCCACTACAATTAATAATGTGTCCCCAAGCATGAATGAAACCAACGCGGATAAACCTAAAGCTATAATAATAAATAAATATGTCTTTTTCCTTCCGTATTTATTTTGTACAAGATCTCGGAAAATGAAAGTTGCTCCAATCAAAAGCGTTCCCATAGGGACGATAAACACGCCTAGCTGTAATGGTGCGAATGCTGCTGTTACTACATTAGCAGTGACGATAGATAATAAATAAAATAATATTCTCATGATGTTACTCCTCAAGTAATTTTTATGGCTATACGCCTCTTTTATTTCCCCAAATAAGCGCGTGAAGCTGTGGTAGTACTTTGACATCTTTTAATTCTTCATCAGCAATTACCCAATCAATCAGCATCTCGTATTTCTTTAATAGATGGTTGATCAGCTGTGGGTTGTCAGTTGTTGTAATTTCATCATTACCCACTTGGAGATAAAAAGGAATCCCTGGGTATCGATGGTGTACTTGCTTGGCATACTCATAATCCTCTTGATTGAAAACGACTATTTTGAGAGAAATATGCTGCTCACTGTTTCGATTTATAAGTTTTCCGATGATAGCAGATAACACAGAAAAATCCGTGATCATTCCGGAGCTGGGAGGCTTTGGCGAAATCGTCAATTCATCGATATCATACAACCATTCCTGCCATTTGCTTCCTTGTGTCTCTACTCCGATCTTCATATCACTTTCTTTTAAAAGAGCAATGAGTGATTCTAAGTTTCGAAGCAGTACTGGATTTCCACCCGAAATGGTGACAAATGAAAAACCATTACCTCCAATACGTTTCAACTCAGACCAAATTTCCTCTGCAGTCATTTGGACGATAAGATGCTTTCCACTCCCATCCCATGTAAACGATGAATCACACCAGGAACAGGAATAATCACAGCCAGCAGTTCGAACAAACATTGTTTTCTGTCCAACTACCATTCCCTCCCCTTGTATAGTAGGCCCAAATATCTCCATTACAGGTATCTTACTCAACTTCCATCCACTCCCGTCTCGCTTCAGCGTAGCTTGTTGGAGTTTCATATAACCTGATAAATTCTACACGTGCCCCGTCATATCGTTCTTCCTCAAGCAATGTTTCGCTTAGTTTCTCGTAAATCCAGACAACGATGTTTTCTGCCGTCGTATTCATCGGTGGAAGTGTTTCATTCAAATAACGATGATCTAAATAGATCTCTATTTTTTGTTTCCATATTTCTTTTATATCGCCAAAATCAATCACCAAGCCGCGGTCATCCGTATATCCGCTTAACCCTAATACGGCACGATACGTATGACCGTGCAAATTTTTACATTTTCCTTCGTAGTTGTGTAAATGATGGGCAGCATCGAAAGTAAATTCTTTGCTCACGAGAACTCGCTTTTGATGATACTTTAATTGACCACTTTGAATATCTTCCCCAATTTTTTGCAGCTTATCGACAATTCTAAAATGAGTCATAGCCTAAGACTCCTTTTGGAAGCTTAAATATTCATCAAGCCCTTTTTTTCGCAGCCTACAAGCTGGACATTCCCCGCAACCATCTGCAATTACACCGTTATAACAAGTCAACGTTCTTTCCCGTACAAACTTAAGTGCTCCAAGCTGGTCCGCAAGCTCCCATGTTTGCGCCTTATTCAGCCACATAAGTGGTGTATCCACCACAAAAGTATCATCCATCGCTAAATTTAACGTTACATTCAATGATTTAACAAAAATATCTCGGCAATCGGGATATCCGCTAAAATCGGTTTCACAAACCCCAGTCACAATATGCTTGGCTCCTACTTGGCTCGCTAAAACTCCTGCAAATGAAAGAAAGAGCATATTCCGACCAGGTACAAAAGTCGACGGCAATCCACCTTCTTCTCCGTCTTCTACCTCTATATCATCTCGAGTTAATGCATTCGGTGCGAGCTGATTTAAAAGAGACATATCGAGAATATGATGCTTGATACCAAGCTCCTCTGTTATTGCTTTGGCACATTCAATTTCAAGACGATGCCTTTGCCCATAATCGAAAGTCACAGCCTCAATCTCTTTAAAACGTTCTTTTGCCCAGAACAGACAAGTTGTACTGTCCTGGCCTCCACTAAATACAATAATTGCCTTTTCCTGATTCATCAGTAAAACTCCCTTATAACAAAAAAACGGCACTCTAAAAAGAATGCCGTTTTCTTCTTAGTTTTTTAAAGAGGGTAGCTAATAACCTCTTCCTTTATGCGGACTATTCAATTTATCGATTATCTATTTTTTCAGGGTAAAGATCATGGTTCATCAAACGATAATTTGCCATCTCTTCATATTTGGTCCCTGGTCTACCATAGTTACACCATGGATCAATGGATATTCCCCCACGTGGTGTGAATTTTCCCCAAACTTCGATATATCTCGGGTCCAATAATTTAATTAGATCGTTCATGATGATGTTGACGCAATCTTCATGGAAATCTCCATGATTTCTAAAACTAAATAAATACAATTTTAGCGATTTACTTTCTACAATCTTTTTATCCGGTATGTACGAAATATACATTGTCGCAAAATCAGGCTGTTGTGTAATCGGGCATAAACTAGTAAACTCTGGACAATTAAATTTTACGAAATAATCCCGATTGGAATGGAGACTATCTACTGACTCCAATACTTCCGGTGCATATTCAAAAGAATATTTTGTCCCCTGATTCCCCAACAATGTTAAATCCTTCAAACCTTCTTCTTGGCTTCTGCCAGACATAATAAAAACCTCCTAATAAAATGTTTCTAACGAGGCATCTCTAACCAGTCTATCGCAAACATATAGGATAAAAACAAAAAAGCCATGCCCAAATATGGACATGGCGAAACGTCATGTATCCATAGTTTTTTATAGAGGGTATCAGCTATGAACCTCTCCCGATTAAGTCGGGTACTTGTATATGATATAGAATACTTCTGGAAACGTCAAATAGTGATTTATAGTTTTCTTTACAATATTCCTTCCCTCCATTAAACTTTTAACGACAACATGGATTTTATTAAAAAGGAAGTACACTTAACGTACTATTTTAAGGAGGAATTATGTATGCATAACATGCAAGATATTATTGAAACTAGAGATTTCATTATGAGTAAAACAAACCACCGTCCTTCTATTGGACTGATTTTAGGCTCGGGGCTAGGAAGTCTTGCCGATGATATTCAAAACGCTGTTAAAATTCCTTATAGCGAGATTCCACACTTCGCAAAATCCGAAGCAATTGGACACGCAAACGAACTTGTTATCGGTGAATTAAACGGAAAGATAGTTGCTGCGATGAAAGGTCGTTTTCATTATTATGAAGGTTTTACTTTAGATGAGGTAACTTTCCCCGTACGTGTGATGAAAGCACTAGGAATTGAAAACGTGATCATTACAAATGCTTGCGGCGCAGTAAATACAAGCTTTAGCCCTGGAGATTTAATGTTAATTTCGGATCATATTAATTTAACAGGGGCTAATCCGTTAATCGGACCAAACAACGATGAATTAGGAACTCGTTTCCCTGATTTATCAGATGTATATAGCAAGGAACTTCGTAGTATTGCGAATAAAGTAGCAAATGAACAAAATATACCATTACAACAAGGTGTATATGCTTGGTGGAGCGGACCTACTTACGAAACTCCGGCAGAAATTCGTATGATCCGTACATTAGGGGCTGACGCTGTCGGTATGTCTACAGTACCAGAAGCGATAATAGCTACTCACGGCGGGATGAAGGTACTTGGTATCTCTTGCTTAACGAATATGGCATGTGGAATATTAGATCAACCGTTGAATCATGAGGAAGTAATTGAAGTTGCTAGTCAAGTAAAAGTTAAATTTGTAGGATTGGTAAAAGGAATTTTGGAAGAGATTTAAAAAATGTCCCTGTGTCAGAAACAATTCTAAATTGTTCGCGACACAGGGACAAAAAAATTTAGATTTTTTTCAAATCCTCCACAAATTCTTTTACTTTTTCCTCTTTTGTCGCCCATGATGTTACTAAGCGAATCGCCGAATGGGTAGTATCAACTTTTTCCCATACAATAAATGCGTATTTTTTTTGAAGCTCCTCAATAAGGGCGTTTGGTAATATAGGAAAGATTTGATTCGATGGAGAATGAGTCAAAAATGAAAAATCGGCATTTCTACATGCTTCCCTAAGAATGGCCGCCATCTTATTGGCATGTTGAGCTAATTCGAAAAATAAATCCTCCTGGAACAGTTCATAAAATTGACTACCTAAAAGTCTCCCTTTTGCTAAAAGTGCCCCTTTTTGCTTCAAATGAAAACGAAAATCTTCTTTTAAAGAATCTCGGCAAATGACTAATGCCTCTCCTAAAAGTGCACCATTTTTCGTACCACCAATATAAAAAGCATCCACAAGTGTAGGAATATCACTTAGTTTCAAATCATTATCATCGGAGCATAGCGCTGACCCAAGTCTTGCCCCATCTATATACAGTAAAAGATTATGCTCTTTACAAAAGTCACTTAAAGCCAACAAATCACTCTTCATGTAGATTGAGCCTATTTCTGTCGTATTTGATAGGTAAACCAACTTTGGTTTTACCATATGTTCATCTGTATGTAGGTCCAGGACTTCTTTTATTAGGAAGGGATTCAATTTCCCATCTTTCGTTTCTACCGATATGACTTTATGTCCAGTAGCTTCAATCGCACCCGTTTCATGTGTAAATATGTGTCCGGTACTAGCAGAAATTGCTGCTTCATGAGGTCGARGAAAAGCGGAAATTGCTGTTAAATTTGTTTGGGTTCCGCCCGATAATAGGTGTATATCTACATCCTGTCTTTCTAATTTCCCCTTCAAAAGCTCGATTGCTTTTTTAGTAAAGCTATCATTTCCATAGCCTTCTTCTTGTACAAAATTCGAATCTATTAAAGCCTGTAAAATTCTTGGATGTGCTCCTTCAGCGTAATCATTCTTAAAGCTGTACATATAAATTCCTCCACTCATTTAATATCGTTATTGTATCATGCCAGATTCACTGAAAGGTACTAGGTTCTAATGCAATTCAGAATTATTTTAGTAGTTAGATCAAATGCATACAAAGTCAACTTTTCAACTAAATTTTAAGGAGTTTCATTGTTAAAAACACAAGTTATATGGTAGGATTAGTTTGTATTCAAGAGACTGATAATTCTAATAAAATATAAAAAGGTGGATTAACTAATGAAATATGGTTTTTGGTTACCAGTTTTCGGAGGATGGCTACGTAATGTAGAGGATGAAAATATGCCTGCTACATTTGACTATGTAAAAAAAGTGGCACAAAATGCGGAAAACTTAGGCTATGATATGACACTCATTGCAGAGTTAAACTTGAATGATATTAAAGGAATGGAAGCCGCTACATTAGATGCATGGTCTACAACGGCGGCAATTGCAGCGGTTACGAATAAATTAGAAATCTTAACTGCCATCCGCCCAGGGTTTTACAATCCAGCATTATTTGCAAAAACAGCGTCGAATATCGACCATATTAGTGGAGGCAGAATTTCATTAAATGTCGTGTCCGCTTGGTGGGAAGAAGAAGCACGCCAATATGGTGGTGTATTTACTGCTCACGATGAGCGTTATGCTCGTACAGAGGAATTCCTTGAAGTATTAAAGGGCTTATGGACACAAACACCTTACTCATTCCAAGGGAAATTTTATGAATATGAAAATACTTACTTATCGCCCAAGCCAGTTCGCAATCAACATATCCCTCTATATGCGGGAGGAGAAAGTGAAGCAGGAAAACAAGCAATAGCTAAAAGCTGCGATTCATACGTTATGCATGGTGGCACGATTGAAGAGGTGCAAGAGAAGATTGAAGATATGAAAAAACGACGTGTACAACTTGGCAAAKAGGCATTTGATACGTTTGGAATGTCTGCCTATATTGTTTGTCGTGATACGGAGGAAGAGGTACAAGCTGAGCTAGCGCGCATTCAAAATGTACAAGAGAATAGCACAGGTTATGCGGGCTATCAGGATTTCATCCGTAAATCTCAACTCAATGTCAAAGTTAGCTTAAAGGATTATTCCGTATCAAACCGTGGTTTACGTCCAAATTTAATTGGTACACCAGAGCAAATCGCGAAAACAATATTAGCGTATGAAGAAGTGGGTGTGAATCTACTTATACTTCAATTTTCGCCACAACTGGAGGAAATGCAACGCTTCTCTGAAAAAGTAATGCCAATTGTTGAACAGCTAAGATCTCAAAAGTTAGGAGCTAGATAATATGTCTAAAATTTACGTTATCCACGAAAATAATGAATGGACAATTCATTTAACAAAACGATTAGAAGAACTTAATCTACCTTACGAATTATGGCATTTAGATGAGGGGATTGTCGACTTAACTGTAGCGCCTCCAGAAGGTGTTTTCTATAGCCGTATGAGTGCTTCATCCCATACACGCAATCACCGTTATGCACCGGAACTAACAGCTGGAGTGCTTGCTTGGCTGGAGTTTCACGGACGTACAGTATTTAATGGTACAAGTGCACTGTCTTTAGAATTAAGTAAAATCAATCAATACCTTGCATTAGAAAAAGCAGGCATTCGTACTCCTAAAACAATCGGTGCAGTTGGGAAAGAGCAAGTCATAAAAGCTGCTGAAAAATTAGGGAAAGCTTCTTTTATTACAAAACATAATCGTGCTGGAAAAGGATTAGGCGTACAATTATTCCACTCCA
This sequence comes from Psychrobacillus sp. 05T411, assembly GCF_056396485.1. Classification (NCBI taxonomy): domain Bacteria; kingdom Bacillati; phylum Bacillota; class Bacilli; order Caryophanales; family Bacillaceae; genus Psychrobacillus; species Psychrobacillus sp. 05T411. The sequence continues at coordinate 189,965 of NZ_JBFTLO010000005.1, forward strand.
TTGATGCGTTAAAGGCTTACTTAAACAGTGAGCTATATGATGAACCGGTGGACGGCATTACCTTAATTCAGGAATACATTAAAGCACCAGAATCATTTATTACCCGCGCCGAATTTGTAGGTGGAAAATTCGTGTACGCAGTCAAAGTAGATACATCAAACGGCTTCGAACTTTGCCCAGCAGACGCTTGCCAAATCGATGATCTATTCTGTCCTGTTGGCGAACAAGTAGAAGAGAAACCGAAATTCGAAATCATCCACGAGGTTGATTCAGAACAAATTGTACAATACGAGGCTTTTTTACAAGCAAATAAAATAGCAGTGGCAGGGATTGAATTTATTTCGGATGAAAATGGTACGGTGTACACCTATGACATTAATACGAACACAAACTATAACAGTGATGCAGAAGCGAAGGAAGGCAAGTACGGCATGCTGGAGCTAGCCAAATTCCTTGAAAAAGCATTAGAAGCACAAAATCTACCCGTATAAAAAAGAACCGTTTCAATACCTCCTTTTGGAGAATTTGAAACGGCTCTTTTAGTTTATAAATGAATCGGTCCCTCAGGTCCAACCGGCAATCCTAATAAGTACCAAACAATAACAAGTATAATCCACACGATTCCAAAGAATACGGTATAAGGGAAAAGAGCCGAAATTAAAGTTCCTAAACCAATATTTTTATCATACTTTTTCGCAAATGATAGTAATAAGACTAAGTATGGAAGCATCGGCGTAATTGGATTTGTAATAGAATCTCCTACACGATAAATCGCTTGCGTAAACGCTGGGTCATAATCCAAGTACATGAACATCGGCACGAAGATTGGAGCTAAAATCGCCCATTTTGCGGATGCACTTCCGATCAATAAGTTCACACATGCAACAAAAATGATGAATAGGACGATTAAAGGAATACCTGTAATCCCAGCACTATCCAGAATGTTTGCCCCTTTGATCGCTATAATCGGACCTAGATTACTAGCCGCAAAGAATGAAAGTAACTGAGCTGCGAAGAACACCAATACAATATACGGTCCCATCGTACTCATAGACTTCCCTAACATATTCCCAAAGTCTTTTGAGCTTTTAATGGACTTAGCACCAATTCCATAAAACAATCCTGGTATAAAGAAAAAGATCGTTAATAGTGGCACAATCCCAGCAATTAATGGAGAACCCTCTATAATAGAACCGGTTTCAGGATTACGTAAAAGTCCGTTTTCTGGAATGATCATTGCTAATAGGATAAGCACAAAAACAACAGCAGAAATGCCAGCCCACCGGAGTCCTCGCTTTTCCTCAGAAGAGACAACTTCCATTTCTTCTATTTCGCCTGTATACGTACCAAAACGAGGAATCGTAAACTTATGCGTAACCCATAAAGAAACAAATAAAAGCACAACAGTTGATACAGCGATAAAATAATAATTCATAGCAGGATTTGCAACATAACTTGGATCCACTGTTTGCGCAGCAGGTCCCGTAAATCCAGCAACTAGCGTATCCGACATACCGATTATTAGGTTAGCTGCAAATGCCCCTAACGTCGAAGCATATGCGACAACTAATCCAACTAAAGGATGATAACCAAACGCCATCAAAACTGCGGCAGCAAGCGGTGGCAAAACAATTGGACCTGCATCTCCCGCAGCATTCCCAATAATGGCAATAAGAATTACGCTTGGAATGATCAATTTTTTAGGTGTCGCCATTACTGCACGCTTCATAAGTACTGCAAAGAAACCACTTTGTTCTGCTAGTCCAATCCCAATCATCATGACAAGAACCATACCAAGCGGAGCAAATGAACTGAAGTTGGTAACGGAATTCGTCAAAATATTTACTAGACCATCACCGGTCAAAAGATTAGTCGCTTCTACTGTCTCTCCAGTGACTGGATGAACAGCAGATACATTAAATAACGAGGTAACAAAAGATGCCACTAAAGCTACACCGCAAAGAATGATAAATAATACAATCGGATCTGGTAATTTGTTACCCGCAAATTCTATTGAATCAAGCATTCGGTCAAAAAACGACCTTTTCTTTTTCTCTGTATTTTGAGCCATAATTTCTCCTTCTAAGATGCTTATTTATTTTGAGTTAGAGTAAAGGCAGTAAAAACATGAAATTTTAGCCCATCTAATAATGCATTTTCGTCAATATCGAATTTTGGATGATGGTGCGGGTGTGTTATACCCTTTTCTACATTTCCCGCACCAATAATAACAAAGCAAGCGGATTTTTCATCACTAAAAGCAGAAAAGTCTTCCCCACCAAGTATCGGGTCAACCCATTCCAGTTTGTTTTCCGATAAATGCTCTTCTAATACACCCACCACTTGGTCTGTGACTTCCTTATCATTCATAACGGATCCATAGCCATAGGTATAATTAACCTTTACTTCAGCACCATTTGCCTTTGCGATCCCTTCCGCAACTTCTATTATGCGATTTTTGACAAGTTCACGGACTTCGCTACTCAGCGTTCGAACAGATCCACCAATTTCCACTGTATCTGGAATAACATTTAACGCTTCCCCGCCTGCAGTAAACTTAGTGACAGACACTACCCCTGCTTCTAAAGGAGCTACGGAACGGGAAATAATATGATTCAATCCTGTTACAATTTGAGCACCTGTAGCAAGTGGGTCTATTGTCAATTCAGGTGTGGAAGCATGTCCACCTTTCCCTTGAACCGTCATCTCAAACACATCACTCGCTGCCGTAACAGCACCGTAACGAATATTTATAGTCCCAGTAGGAACTGTTGAAAATAAATGAACACCAACCACTTGATCTACTCCATCAAGTACACCTGCCGCAACCATTTCCGCTGCTCCACCCGGAGGCAATTCTTCCGCGTGTTGGAAGATGAAAACCACTTCACCACTTAAATCATCTCGGTTGTCTTTTAACACTTTTGCCGCTCCTAAAAGCATAGCCGTATGACCATCATGTCCACACGCATGCATCACACCGTCATTTGTCGATACAAATGGTAACGTTGTTTCTTCTTTTATAGGAAGAGCATCCATATCTGCACGAAGCGCAATTACTTTTCCAGGCTTACTTCCTTTTAAACGTGCCACTACACTTGTTTTAGTTGGTCTTGATAATTCAAAACCGCCGAAACTTCCGAGTAAATCATAGACATATTGAGATGTATTATGTTCTTGAAATGAAAGTTCCGGATGCTGATGTAAATGTCTGCGCCACTCAATTACTTCTTGATAAACGTCCTCTATTTGTTGCAGAACCGTATTTGATTCCATATATTTATGCCCCTCTCTCACTTACCAATTTCCGATTAACGCTCTACTACTTTAGCGTGCTAATAAGTTATAATATATAATATTTTTATCAATATTTCAATGTATTTCTAGACAATTGCTAATAATTGGACAGGTAATTGCTAACATTTTTGAAAGTCATATCACTAAATGTACTACCTTGTTCAGTAAGGAAACACACATCCAAAGTATGCGAGTTTCCTTCCATTATATATGGACTTTAATTTGTTTCTAAAATAAAAATATATTTAACCTGTTGTTCGAATGTCCCGATAATCTTTGAATCACCTTCTTTGACATTAAACTATTTTCATAATTTTACTTCTCTTAAGAAAAACTTTTGATAAAAAAGGAACTAACGTTCTGTAGTAAAGACAGTTAAATACGGAGGTGTAAATCATGAGACCTATTCTCACCCAAAAAATTAGTATAGAAAGTTTTCAAGATTTCTATTGGTTAAAGGAAGAATTACAATCGTTTTGTAAAGAAAATGGAATGAGTGCTGCTGACTCAAAAAATCAGGGGAAAAGTCGTGAAGGGGCAATTGAAGCTTGGAACATTATCAAGAAGCTTCCTGGAAGCATTAAATACAATCCTAATAACTAACATTTGAATACTAACTTATACGACAAAAAACTCACAGAGAAACGATTCCGTTTCTCTGTGAGTCCATTCAAGCCAATTTACTATTATTCACGTCTACACCATCCACCACAACATCTGTTTCAATCTTATTCGCTTTATTATTTTTTGCTTTAACAAAGAACATGATTGTCAAAATAACAGTTAAAACGATTCCGACATAGAAAGAAATCTTCAAGTCTAAGCTAAATCCAATCTTCGCGTTTAAAATATAGACAAAGACCATATAAGTGATAAACAGTGCCGGGACTAGCGACACAAAGTAGTTCTTCCCTTTAATAAACAAATACATTGTCGCAATCCATAAAGCAATTGCCGCAGTTGCTTGGTTTGCCCAAGAGAAGTATCTCCACAAAATGTTGAAATCAATTTGCGTTAACATAGCAGATATCGCAAACAATGGTACAGCAATCATCAAACGTTTTGCCACTTTTTTCTGATCAATTTTCAAATAATCTGCAATAATTGAACGTGCTGCACGGAACGCTGTATCGCCTGATGTGATCGGCAGTACTACAGCTCCAAGTACCGCAATTGTTCCACCAATAGCTCCTAGTAAAGTCATAGATACTTCATTGACAACTGCAGAAGGCGTGCCCGTTTTGATAAACTCACTTAATGTTTGACCGTCTAACAAACTCATTGCCGCAGCAGCCCAAATCATCGCTATAACTGCTTCCGTAATCATCATGCCATAGAATACATAACGACCTTGTGATTCTTTTTCGGTAGTTCTAGAAATAATTGGTGATTGCGTAGCATGGAAGCCTGACAGTGCACCACATGTAATCGTAAAGAATAGAATCGGGAAAATCGGCACATTATCTGGATGCATGTTCGTCAACGACAATTCTGGAATTGTATAGTCAGAGAACAGTAAAGCAGCCCCAACCCCAACAGTCCCTATCAATAGTATTGCACCAAAGTATGGGTACAGTCTCCCGATAATTTTATCAATCGGTAGAATCGTAGATAAGAAATAATAAATAAAAATAACTGTGATTAATATCCATAATGCTACTTTACCATCCATTAATATTGCTAATAATGAAGCCGGAGTCGTTACAAATACAGTTCCGACTAATAGCAGAAGCAATAATGCGAAAACGTTTACAATATGTTTCGATACATTACCTAAAAACTTTCCAGCAAGCTCCGGAATATGTGCTCCTTTGTTACGAATAGAGATCATACCCGTTAAGTAGTCATGTACAGCCCCTGCAAAAATAGCTCCGAAAACAATCCATAAGAAAGCGACTGGTCCGAATAGCGCACCCATAATTGGTCCGAAGATTGGACCTGTTCCAGCTATATTTAACAGCTGAATGAGCGCATTTTTTTGCTTATGCATAGGCACGTAATCGACCCCATCTGCATTTGCATATGCAGGTGTTTTTCGAGCATCCGTAGGACCAAAAATTTTTTCAATGAATTTCCCATACGTAAAGTATGCAATGATTAATATTACAATTGCACTTAAAAATGTAATCATATGTATCCCCCTATATTTGTGTCTCTTTCTTTCTACCCCATATATTCAGTTTATGGTAAATATTCTAAAATAGAAGTTTTTCGGAGTAACATGCAAGTTTAAGAGTTTAACATGCAAATAGAGAGGGTTAACAGGTTATTACAATTCCAAGCGCTGTCTTAAATCTTTCACATAATTTCTACTGACAGAAAGTTTCTCATCTACCCCTTCCAATTCAAGCTGATATGCACCGTTAAACCATGGCGTTAATCGGGTAACGTATTTCAGATTAACGAGATATCCTTTATGAATCCGAAAAAATGAAAATGATACTAAGCGACTTTCCAATTCTTTCAACGTTGTCCGCACATCATAGTCATCGGTTTGTGTAATGATTTTCGTTACTTTGTCATTCCGATAGATATATAAAATATCCCGCGGCAGAATATAATCAATATCGCCGCCTGCTTCTATCGCCAATTTGCCAAGCTTCTCCGTATTGTCAACTGTTAGTGTAGGATATAATGTCTTTTCAATACGCTCTATCGTTTGCTTGAGCTGCTGTTCATCATACGGTTTCAGTAAATAATCTACGGCATTAATTCGAAAGGCCTCCACCGCAAATTGTGGATAGGCGGTCGCAAAAATGATTAGTGGCACTTTTTTTACCTCCACCAAGGTTTTGGCTACTTCTATTCCATTCATTTTAGGCATCTCGATATCCAGAAAAACAACATCCGGTTGAAGCTGTAATGCCTTTAAAATAGCAGCCTCTCCGCTCTCAACCTCTCCAATAACTTGAATGCCTGGAAACTTACCTAGTAAATAGGCTAATTCCTCACGTGCATATCGTTCATCATCTACAATCAAAGCACTGATTGGCCCCATTAGACTTTTACCCCCAATTTAGGAATTCTAAAGGAAATCACTGTTCCTTCATTCTCTTTGCTTGCAATCTTTAATGTTGCTTGGTCCCCGAACGTCATTAGTAAGCGACGATTAATATTGTATAAACCTACTCCGGTTCCCGATTCAGACTCTAGCTGCATGTTGCCCAAAACAGCAAGTCGCTCAGGCGGTATCCCTTTCCCATTGTCTTCTACCTTAATTTCAATCTCTGCGCCAAGGTCACACACCGACATTTGAACCACACTATTATTTTCCATATCATTAATGCCGTGGTGGATAGCATTTTCAATAATGGGCTGTAATGTGAAAGGAGGAATCTTCTCATACAACAAATGATTATCCACGTCATATAAAATGGTCAATCGATCTATAAATCTAGCTTCTATTATTTCCAAATAGGCTTTAACATGTAATAGCTCTTGCTCAAGTGTTATTTGAGACGCAGTTGTCCCTGTGACATTTTGCCGCAAAAAGTAGGATAAGGACGTCAGAAGTTTCCGTGCAAGATCAGGGTCCGTTCGTATCAACGACACAATAATATTCATCGAATTAAATAAAAAGTGGGGATTAATTTGCGCCTGCAATGCTTTAATTTCTGCCTCTTTTGCCAATTGATAAGCATGGTCCGTCTCGGCAATTTCTAGTTGGTTACTTAATAGCGAGCTCAATGCGACGATTAATTCAATATAATCATCTGTAATGACTTTTTCAGTCGGATAATACAGTTTAAGTGTCCCAATGGTTTCACCCCGCTGAATGAGTGGGACAATGACCGCTGCTCCTAATTGACAGCCAGGATAATCGCAGTGAATGGTGCCATCCTTGACAACAACCACCTCTCCATGTTGAATGACATCCTTGGTTTCATCTGTCCGAATGGAACTGCCTACCTTATGGTGATCACTGGCAAGCCCAATATGCGCAAGAATGTCGGTTTGATTGGTCATAGCTACAGCACTTGGTTGTAATTCACGAAATAGAATATTACAAACGGCTTCTGCCGTGACAGAGTTCATGCCCTTGCGCAAGTAACTTAGTGTCTGATTGGCAATGCGCAACATTTTCTGCGCCTGCAATGCCATTACTTTTTCTTGTTGGCTGTTCACATTATAGACAATCAGTAGAAAAAGTGCAGTTCCAACACCATTTGCTAATATCATCGGTATACCAATGACCTTGACTAGTGTAAGTGCTTGCTCGAAAGGTTTGGATATCAATAAAATCATAGACATTTGCATCGCTTCCATGAGTGCACCAATCCCAAACATAGTAAGCGGTTTTAGGGCTCTTCCTTTTCGATAAAAAACACCTGCAACTACTCCTGCTATGATTGTTGAAAGACCACAAGAAACAGCCGTAAATCCACCCAATGTCATACGATGAATACCTGCGATCAGACCAGCACCAATCCCCACACGGTAACCACCTAACAGACCTGCAACAACCACTCCGATGACACGCGAATTGGCAATGGCCTCTTCTGAACCCAATACTGCTGAGACGCTATTAAAATGTAATGTATTTGTATGGAGCGCGACTCCAAAATACGTTCCCACAATACCAAAAAAGCCAAAAAACAAAATTGCCGCAATCTCTTGCTTGCGATTCAATTTGTCACGATTCACTAAGTTTTTAAAAAACTGAAAACGAGTCAAAATGAAGGCAACGGCAACAATCATGCCAACCCTCTCAAGCATAATAACAAGCAAGTCCAGCAAGTGAATCCACCTCATTTTTTAAGACATATTGGTTAAATTATACTTTAAATAAAAGAGGATATATATCTATATTTTCAGTTATCGGGACAGTGGACGTCTTATGGATTCTGTAAAATTGTGTGTTAGAGTCCATTTTATCCCTGCTCTAGAAACCAATGAATGTTTCCGACACAGGGTCACTTTTTATATAGTCAGAATTTTAAGCATGTTCCTTGATAAGTAATACCCCTTCTGAAACAATAGACTCAAGGAGGGGTGTCTGATGAAAATATTGTTAATCGGTGCAAATGGTCAAATTGGTAAACATGTCGTCCATCTGCTCCAAGAAAGCAAAGAACATACAGTACGAGCAATGGTTCGAGATGAAGCGCAGGTTGCTGCACTTCAAAAAAAAGGGGTAGAAGCGGTTGTAGCCAATTTGGAAGGTTCAGTAGATGAAATTGCAAACGCTATGCAAGGCTGCGACGCTGTTATTTTCACTGCAGGGTCTGGTGGTCATACAGGTCCAGACAAAACATTATTAATTGATTTGGATGGGGCTGTAAAGTCGATGGAAGCTGCGGAAAAAGTTGGCGCCAATCGCTATGTAATGGTGAGTGCTATCCAGGCAAATAAGAGAGAAAGCTGGGCGAATAGTCCAATCAAACCGTATATGGTTGCCAAACATTTTGCAGATAAAGCACTTATTGCTAGTAAACTCAACTATACAATTGTTCGCCCAGGTGGTCTGTTAAATGAAGCTGGAACTGGAAAAGTGTCTGTAGGCGAGAACTTACGGCGTGGATCGATTCCACGAGAAGATGTTGCAAAAACACTTGTCACTGCACTAAATGAGGAAAACACCTTTAAACGTTCGTTTGATCTTGTTGCTGGTGATATGGCTATAGGGGATGCTTTGAAAAGTCTATGAGTAGGCTACTAGGTTCTAGCGTAATCCTGGATTGTGCTAGAACCTAGTTTGGTTTATAAGAAGACACCATCCATACTCCAATGGTGTGCACGGCTAATCTAGGGAGTGAGATAAAAATATAAAGCATATTATTTTCGACCCCATTTTAGGTGCATATATTTCGTTCCCGCCCCTTTACCAATAATTTTTATTAATTTGTTACTTCCAAACCTGTCCTATTGTACAAATGACGAATTTCCCTGTTTACTCAGAGATCTTACTACTTCACATTCCGTTGTTTTTATCACAAGGTCAAAAGTTAAGTCATTGTTATCATCTCTTTGGAGAAGTTTTCACTCTTTCAATAAACATTTCCAATATATTGTTATATATCCTCGGCTGATCAGCATAAACTAAATGCCCCGCAAATGGCACAATGGCAACATGTACATTTTCACTTACTTTAGGATAAGTAATAGCTCCAATTGTTTCATTGGGCTTTTCCTCACCAACTATAAACAACACTGGGAATTTGAATTCAGCTATCGCATTCAAATCCTCAAATGGATACCAGCCTTCATCTTTTCCGTAATAGATGAATTGCCGCCAATCTGAAACATGTAATTGATCGAAATAATTAATAGCTTCATAATTGTTCAATAAATTCGCTTGTGATTCAACATCCTGCTTATGAAGTTCTAGCCAATTATCAGGTCTAGCTGGTGTAATTCCTGAAATAGATAAAGTATTAATTCGCTCGGGATACAATTTCGAGAACTTCACCGCGACCAGTGCTCCTAAAGAACAACCTACCAAATGAATAGTTTTCATATTATAGTGATTAATTGTTTCCAATAAATCTTTCGCAGAATCACTAAAGAAGTTTTGGATATCATGTGAAAATGATTGCCCATGACCTCTTAGATCTGGGAGGACAACTTTGTATTCTTTGTTAAAGTATTCTCTTTGAAATTCAAAGTCCGTCATACCTGTTTGTAGACCCGTATGTAAGAATACTATTGGATCTCCTTCGCCTATGATGTTCGTATGCAATAACAAATTAACACCCCTTTCAATATCCTTGTTTATCCAGATCCTAAAAGCCTTMTTGTCACATTCTCAATGCTTTATTATAAGAATGCAGTATTTGATAGCCATTTTTCTCCTATGCTCCAGCCAATAAATTATCTAAATACGGTAGACGTTCAACAATTGAATTGACACTTCTATGATGCAATTCAGAAGTATTTTTGTATACGGTCTCTGCGAAAGCCTTTGTTATTTTTCTAACCTCTTTAACTTCTTTGTTTTCAATCTTTATACGATAGGCGCTCATATTATTTAGTAGAAATTGTTGATCCTCTTTCCATTGTTGAGACATCTTCATTTTCCTTTATTAATGTATTTTGCATTTCCAAGCTCATTTGTATTAATTCATCCCGCTCGATCATTCGAACATGATTTTTCTTAGCCAGTATCAATGCCTGTTTTGTATAAGTACTATTTGTAATAACCCATGCTGCTCCTGCGTTATACATATTTATGGAGGGAATAACTTCTTGCACAGCTTTAACACCAACAGCTTTCTTATAGCGTTTGGCTTGAACTACAATCGTTTCTTTTCCTTTTTTCAAAATTAAATCTGCTCCAAAATCACCTGTCGTAGATGTATAAGAAACCTTGTACCCTTGATGCTGAAATAGAGTACCAACATACTCTTCAAATTGTCGTCCACTCATCTGGTCAATCTCAGCTATTCCAGATTGTTGCATTCTCTTCTTAAAACGAGCCGATCTCCATCCCGCCACCAATATCATTACAACTAACCCAATACCTATTGCAATACCGGTTCCTATTAGACTTTTGGTAGTGTACCAACCTATTAATGCAGCTACAATAAGAATAAAACCAGCCAATTCATCTATATTTTTCTGTTCTTTCTTCGTACGATTACGCAAAGGAAACGCCCTTCTTTCTATAAAGTAATCAAGTTTTCACTAGGCATGTGACATATTAATTTTTCTAAAAAGTTAAGAAATCTTTATTAATTGAAATTGACTTTTGAACTGACATTAAATCACTTTCCAGTATTTTAAAAAAATCCTGATAATCCCCGATTCAATTATATGCCAGTCCTATCAATATTCCAATACCTGTTAATGTTAAGTTTTTATTTTCCTATAAATAGTAAAAGACTCTAAAACAATGGAAATGTTTTAGAGTCTTTATCAAGTAGATTCTTAAAAATATATTTATTAATATTTTGGCACAACATATTTAGCGAGTTTTACTCCTTTACTTACTTCCGTAGCATAAGATTTATTTATTCCCGAAGCAATAATGATATCAATAATTTTGTACCCTTTTTCTTGAATTACTGAAGCGTACTTTACGCCGAATAAATGAATGTTCGCAACTTGGTAGCCTGCTGGTGCATTTTCATACATATTCTTTAGTATTAAACCTAACTCACTCTTTGACATTTTCAATCTCCGCCTAATCAAGATAATGTATAGTTCATTTTTATTTAGTCAATCACGGATATGATATATTCTTTGTCCAACCAAAATGCTTGTTTGGCTATCATTTGTCCATCTGGCAATTGAGTTTTATCTTGTCCATTTCTTCCCTTAGGACGAATATGGCAAAGTCCGTTCGTACCTGGAGAAGGCAAGTCGTTCTTGGCAACAGTTTTTTTACCTTTAGAAATCATCTCAATTTGGACACCTGAACTTAATTGTTGTTGAAGACAAAGATAGAAATCTTTTAATCTCTCTTCAATATCTTTAATAGGCATATTCCATAGCTTTATCCCTTTAAAATATAATTCCCTATTTTTATTTTCTTTTTCCGTCTCTCTATACTCAAAAATAATAAATAGAAATTTTGTTTCCTCAAAATAGCTTTTGAGCCAACTCTCTTCCCAATCCTTCTCAGCCCATTCTAAAAAGTTTATATTCTTAAAAGACATATGCTCACGAGGCATTTCATTTGTTTCTAAGCGAATGGTTTTAAATTGAATGTTAGCTTTTGAGAATTCTTCAATATTATCGAGTTTAGTTCCTTTTACTCCAAGCAACGTACTTATGAAATCGGGCAGAAAGCTTTTTGATTTATTGATGGTTATATTATTCTCAGATGCAATTTGTGATAAGGTTTTTCCGATGTAGGAAGAAAACCTATCATAGAGAATCTCTTCTAGTGTTTTACTTTTTAGTTCGCTTTTATTTGTGATAGAAACCATATCTTTGTTTGAAAGTACTTTCCGTGCAACACCTGTGATATAGCTAGCTTTAAGACTATACGCCCTTTGCATCGCTGGGATATCGTTATATGGTTGAGTTCTTAATGAATCTTTATTTTTTCCTTTTGTACACGCACCCAAATAAATGGTATCCGCTTCAGAAAGTTCATGAGCTCTACCCGCTTTAATTTTATTAGTTATAAATTCCCAATCACTTCTTATTATATGCAAATCTTCTTCACTGAAAGTTAAAAGATGGCTTTTGAGTACTTGATACTCTGACCGGTGAATTTCAGGAAGCCATTGATAAAACATAAGTAACACTTTTTCATTCTTCATCCAAAAACTAGACGTTTCAAATGTATTAAGTACCTCTTTATGATAGTTAATGATGTTTAAAACTAGTCGCTCTTTAGCAGAAATTGTTTTGTTTTTATTCAGTTTAATAGGAGTAACCTTTAACTCTATACCTAAATTTGCAAAGTCTGCTTCTGATTTTGAGTTAATTTCGTATCCAAAAAAACTTTCTTCAATTATTTGACCCAGTTGCCCTTTAGCTTTTGGATTGGAAATCCTTCCACTTTGATTAATTTCACCAAAGGTTTTCCCTTCCGCTTCTTTAGCCTTATATAGAAGTGCTTCTTCAGTTTCATATACCATCGTGGCAACCCCCTAAAATTATTCTAATAATTAACATAACTTTACCATATATAGAAAAAAGCTGATACTCAAAGTATCAGCTTTTCAATGTTAGTTCTAGTTGAACTTCTGTTTGAACATTTGTTTTTTCAATTTCTTCAATACGTTTTCCCATTCTCTCAATTAATCCAACGACTAATGCATTTCCCATACAAAAATATCGCATACGGTCTGACATACAACTTGTCCAATTATCATCAAATCCATTGAGACGTTCACATTCCAGAGGTGTCAAAAATCGTTTACGACCATTCACCTCAATAATATGGGTACTTCGATTTGTTGACCCCTCACTTGTTAGCATTGTTCTTCCAGGCTTGTCTAAATCATCGGTCGGAGACATACCTCCCTCAGAGAATTGGTAGACATGTCCATCAGCACTTTTTCTCTCTATTTTCTTCGGACCACGTAAGTATGCAAACTTTTCTATTTGTGATTCGGACAAATAGAACTTTTCATCTACTTCAGATTCATCTATTAGGATATCTTGTAAAGTAGTTGGTTTTTCCTCTACCGGAATGACTTGAGTGGTAAAAACTTGTCCATGCTTCATATATCCGGCGGTATGAAATCCAAATGAAAAATCGTCAGATATCGATACAATATCAGGTGGTAATGTGACAGAAGTTATTCTATCTTGATAAGGTTCAAATTCAACAGGGAAAGGCTTAGCAAAAAAACCTTCTTTAAAAACAATCTGATCATCAGAATAGTTGCTTTGGGCTCGTTCAAAAGCGATACCATTTTTATAAGCAAAAATAAATACCCTTCTTCTTCTTTGAGCAAACCCATAATCCGCCGCATTGATTACGCGCCACTCTACGGTATAACCTAAATCTCTAAACGTTGCTAACATTACGGCAAAATCTCTACCACGCTGAGAGGAAGGTGACTTTAAAAGCCGGTCCACATTTTCTAAAAGTACATATTTAGGTTTTGTATTCTCAATAACCCTTTTGATTTCCCAAAATAGGACACCTTTTTTACCTTGAAGTCCTTTTTCTCCTGAAAGAGTACGTGCCACTGAGTAGTCTTGACAAGGAAAACCACCAACGACTAAATTAGGCTCTAAATCTATAAAAGTCTCGTTTGAAACTGTTGTTATATCCTCATTTGAATGCTTTCCTGTTTCAAAATTGCGCACATAACAATTGAAAGCATCCTGCGCTTTTCGGGAAGGTTCCCACTGATTACCCCAAACTACCTCAAATAATTCAGGGTTCGCTTTTTTAAGTCCTAAGCGGAATCCACCTACACCAGCAAATAATTCAATTACATTAATTTTAGAATTTTGCATATACGAACACCCTTTCGTAGTTTCTCTTTATTATACAACATTTTTTTGAAAAGATCAAGATCTTTTACTCGTTTTATTACAAATCTTAGTTTTTATTGTCGATTAAAGGGGAATTGTAAAGAAAGGAGGAGTTTGATATGGCTAAAAATGTTCCCAAAGCATCAAGCCCTGCAGTTTTTAAAACGATGAGCGGAAATCGCGGGAAAGATACTAAACTTGAACAAGTCGTACGCAAAGCATTGTGGAAAGATGGATATCGTTACCGTAAAAATAATCGAAGACTACTGGGCACACCAGATATCTCTTTTCCAAAGTTGAAAATTGTGGTATTTCTAGATTCTTGTTATTGGCATGGTTGTCCTATTCATTTTAAAATGCCGAAAACAAACACCTCTTTTTGGAGTCAGAAAATAAATCGAAATATAGAACGTGATAATGAAATATCTAGTCATTATTTAGAAGAAGGATGGACACTACTTCGTTTTTGGGAGCATGAAGTTAAAAATGATTTAGAAATGGTTGTTAAAACCATAGAGTATTTTGTTAATGAAATGAAAAAGCAGTAGACATCCTTTTTTATACATCGACTAATAAAATTATAGATTTTGTTATGGATAAAGAAGAACAAATAAAAGAAAGATTATCTAGATGTATTCGTTTGTTATTAAAATGTATCTACATAAAAAGATCACCCTTTAATTCTATTGTATAATTAAGTGTATTCAAATATATCAGCTATATCATTGGTGAGTCTAGTCGATGATATTGAAACTGCGAGGAATTAAATCAATGATATTTCAATCGATTGAAGAGTTACTAGAAAAAACAAAAGAAATTGTAGGGAAAACTTTTGGAGAAATCGACAAGCAAGGCCTACTTCAAAAAAAAACTAATGACAAAGGAATTTTAGGTAAAGTCGTTGAAACAGGTTTCTACGGATATCCTTTAAACAATCTAGCTCAAGCAGATTTTGAGAACATCGGTGTTGAACTTAAAGTATCTGGTTTTAAAACTTTAAAAAAAGGGGGTTGGTCCGCAAAAGAGCGAATATCGCTTAGTCAAATCAATTATAATAGTATCATTCACGAACCCTTCGAATTTAGCAGCGTGATATCAAAAAGTAAAAAGTTATTATTTGTCTGGTATGAATACATAAAAGGCGGCGATAAAAAAGATTTTGTTATTCACGATTTCCAATTATACGATTTAACAAGAATAGAACCAATTATTCGTAATGATTACAACATGATTCAGCAGAAAGTTGCTGACGGATTAGCCCATAATTTATCAGAAGGGGAAAGTGTTATCTTAGGGGCAGCATCTAAAGGTGCGTCTGGACAAACTCGAAGTCAGCCACATTCGACAATTCTTGCTCCAACACGAGCATTTTCTTTAAAGAACTCATTTTTAAAAGGTGTGCTCAATGAATATAAACAAAATCAAACAACACAATTAACAGTCCAGCTGTCTCCAGAGGATTGGGTTTGGGATCAAATCAATTCTTATAAAGGCATTAAACAAATAGATATATTAAAAATGGTTGACCCAGAATATATAATAGGTAAAATCCCTAAAAATCTTAGTCACATGCTTACACGACGTATCATTGGAATAGAAAAGCAACTTGAGAAGCTTGAGATTTTTAATAAATCTACATACAAAATTAAAAGTATCCCAATAGAAAAAGATTATACACCTATTGAAAAAGGAACCTTCCACACATTAAATATCAGTCATTTTGAAGACACATGGGAAGAATCAGAATGGAAGTTGTTCTTTGAAGAGAGTACTTTTTTATACATAGGCTATCTAGGAAGAGACCAAGTCAATAATAAACTAATAAACGGGGAACGAATCCTTCATTGCTTATTTAAAGTAACATTTACTGCAGATGAAATTGAACGATTCGGTGAAACTTACACCCTTATAAAAGAGGCGATTGAACAAAATGATATATCCTTGCTTCCGACTGCAACAAATTATTCTAAAATTCCGCTCGTCATTTCAACAAAAGGTACGAAAACAGGAGCGTATGAACGGTTCTTTGCGGGTGAGAACAAAGCTTGCTTTATGTTTAATAAAGAATTCTTGCATAAAAAATTCCTCGAGGCAAAAGTAATAGCGGAAGTCTCTACTTAATAGAAATGTATTTATGACCTGTGTTTTAAAAAGAGAATGTTTATAACACGGAATCACTTTAATATAATGAAACCCTTGGTACAAGTGCTACTCATTCCAAGGGTTTCTTCATTTATTTCATTTTCCTCTAATCACTTATTCATCCTAGAAAGAAAATCTCCAAGTAAATCATCTAAACTTTCGTTTTCGACATTCTCCTCTGAATCTTCTTCTGTAGCAGCATGCTCAAGTTTTACTTGCTCCCAGTCAAAGTTCATCAAATCATCTTCTAGTTCGTCAGCAAGGATTTCTTGGTGATTTTCTTCTGGTTCTGTCGAAATATCAGTATTGGTACTTGTATCTAATTCATCTCTTACATTTTCTGCCGACTCGGCTTGTAAATACAGGGCTTGGTCAATATCTAAAGCATTGCTGTTAAGAGAGGCAAGAATAGACATTGCCCGAACAGGATCTGACAACAAATGATAGACAATATTTCCTAGCATAGCTTCTGAATGTGCGTGTTTTAGCCAATTACGCTGTTCCTTCGTTAACTGTTTTGGCATCGGAATATTTATTGTTTCTCTATCCTTGGATAGGGAGGTACTTACACCGTCCAGCACGAACTCCGCTATTTTGCTAGAAAAATTTCTTCTCTCTGTTTCTTTTAACTTTTGCATTTGCTTTAGAATGTGATCAGGAGTGTCAGATGGGAGACGAAATGTAATAGCTTGTCCCCTTTGAATACTAGATTTCCCCGATTTTTCCATGAAATCACCCTATTTTTATACTTTTTGTACCGTTACTTCAGCTTTTTTTGTCTCTTTAGTATTTTTTCTTACAAAATCAGAGATTAATTTGTGATAAGCATTAGCCATCATCCAAATGCTCTCTTTTTCATCCTCAAAGAACTCGATATTATAGCCGTTTAAATTGTTATTCAGTGTTTTAATATAATCTTTTAATACGATTGACCCGCCACCTACAAAATAGCAAATCTCTGTTTGTGAATTTTTTTGCCAAACATTACGTAAATGACGATATTCTTTCTTCGCTAAGTCTAAAAGAATTCGATCCGTAATATCATGGACGCTTGTACGACTACCATTCACCATAATATGGTTTCGATCATTCTTTCTAGTGATAATATCTACAACATCTCTACGGCTATCTAATTCCACACCATGTTTTAATCTAATTTCTTCACGAATAGATTCTAATGCTTCCGAAACACCAAGATTGAATCCCTGTGCTTTATCGTCGTCCACATTACGATTCTTAATGACTGCCACATCAGTTGATAGACCGCCAATATCTTGAATTAGGATACTTTTGTCTACTAATTCTCTATTAATAATGTTTAAATTATTATCCATTACTAGGTTAATATATGCAGCAAATCCTTCAGGATATATTTTAACTTCTTCAAACTTAATATTTACTTTTAACCCTTGGTATTTAGGCGTTACTAAAAATTCAACTTGGTGAACAGATCCTAGCAACTGCGAACGATAACCTACGTCTTTTCCTTCTTTTACTTCACGAAGTGGTAGACCAGTACCTAGCGTATAGTTTGCATCAATTACATTATTATTCTTTTTAAATACGCTTGAGTTTTCTTCTCTCACTGCATCTAAAGCTAAAGTAGCAAATAACATAACTAATGTTTGATCTTCCTCTGATTTGTTGCTACCAGGGTCTAATTCAGTTGCATTGTCACTTTTTGTTGCTAAGCTACCAACACGATAAATTACATTGTTTTCTTTTAGGGCAGGGGAGTGTACTTTAATATGAATTCCTTCAATTGGATCCTTATCATTCAATTCCTCAATCCCTATAACCGGTCTGTCTTCTGTTGATACTGCAATTACATTGGGAATGTTTAGTTCATAATCTAATTTACCAAATAAAGCTTTAACTGAGTCATTTCCTACATCGATCGCACAAACTCTTGAAGTGTTCATCAAATCATCCCTTCTATTATATGTTCTACCATTTAAAGGTTATCTTACAGGTCTGGCTGCGTCAATCCAACAAAAGATGTATTCGAATTGTAAACATTCAATCTATTATCGTACACAAATACACTATATTCGTGTACATGTAAACTATATTGTACACATACCTCCACAACAGCATGCGTACATGTTTGTATACAAGTTTACATTTTTGTGTACATATTGTTTTCATTTTGTATACTTGTACACAAAATGATTACTTCACTTTTAAATAGTGAAAAAGGATTCTTTATCTTTTTCACTTAGTGCTTCTACTACAATAAAACTACTTATAAAATCATTGATAACTATGAATATATATCTACAGACTCAAGCTTTAACAATACAAAGTTCAATTTCCAATACAAAAAATGTGTATTAGTTAGAAAATTAACTTCCCCCACTAAACACTTAGTTGAGAAACAAATTGGACTAAAATCAAAGGAGAGTTATTAATAATTAAAGAAATTACCTAACTTCAATTCACCTTTAGTTACTCATTTGCTCCTTTTATCATTTAAAGCGAGTTTAAAGACGTTTTAATAGAGTAGAACCTTCTAGTATAGATTTTTAAATACAAGGTCCTTAGAACGGCTTAATTTAAGTTGAATTAGCACGGGTCCTTAAAGAAAACTACCAAAATGGAATGAAAAATATTAACTCTGTTCATCAGTTTATTTCTAAACACAGACTAATATCTTCTTGATATAAACAGGAGATTCATTTTATAAATAAAAAATCCAAGATAAGCAATTAACGCTTAACTTGGATTGTTCATCAATCAGTGTTTCTATTCAATCATCAATATCTCTTTAATATCCTCTTCTGTCATAGAAGACAACGCATCCTGTCCAGAATGAATTACCTCATCAATAAGGCTTTTCTTTTTGTATTGCAATTGCGTAATTTTTTCTTCGATAGTGCCCTTTGCTATTAACCGAATGACATGCACTTCGTTTTCTTGACCC
Source organism: Psychrobacillus sp. 05T411 (assembly GCF_056396485.1). Lineage (NCBI taxonomy): Bacteria > Bacillati > Bacillota > Bacilli > Caryophanales > Bacillaceae > Psychrobacillus > Psychrobacillus sp. 05T411. The sequence continues at coordinate 209,211 of NZ_JBFTLO010000005.1, forward strand.
ATTCGGTGAGCACGGTCCGCAGCCTGTTGCTCCACTGCTGGATTCCACCAAAGGTCATAAAGAATAACTGTATCCGCTCCCGTCAGATTCAACCCAGTTCCCCCTGCTTTTAGAGAAATCAGAAATAGATCCCCTTCTCCGTTATTAAAACGATCGCATAGCTCTATTCGTTCCTCGGATGGAGTTTGGCCATCTAAGTAGAAATAAGAGGTTCCAGTGCGTATTAGTTGCCTTCTTATGATGCCTAGCATCTGGGTAAACTGCGAGAAGATAAGCACTCTTCTCCCCGATAATCTACATTCTTCTAAGAGCTCTATCAATTGTTCGAACTTAGCTGAGCTTCCCTTATAGCCTTCTACGAAAAGAGATGGATGACAACATAACTGGCGAAGTCTTGTTAATCCAGCCAATATTCTTATACGATTTCTTTGGAGTTCACCTTTTTTCAAATGCTTCAATGCATCCTGCTTAAGCTCAGCCAAATAGGCTGCATATAATGTCTTTTGCTCCAACTGTAATTCAGAATACAACATCGTTTCTGTTTTCTTTGGTAATTCTTTTAGTACATCTTGTTTCATCCTGCGTAAGATGAATGGACGTACCCGTTTTGCTATATGTTCACGTCTTAATTCACTAAATTCTCTTCTACCTGGTAATAACGCTGGAAACACAACATGGAATATGGACCAAAGTTCGTCTAATGCGTTCTCGATTGGTGTCCCTGTAAGTGCAAAACGGTATTCTGCTTGAATCATTTTCACCGCTTTTGCTGTTTTGGTTACTGGGTTTTTAAAGGCCTGTGCTTCGTCTAAGAATAGCGTATGAAATAGGCGATTCCGGTATAGCTCTGTATCCATTCGAAGCGTTGGATAGGAAGTGATTATTACATCCACATGAGCACTCTGTTTCCACAAATTACTTCTCTTTGCTTTATCGCCATCAATTACTTGCGCTTGTATATGTGGCGTGAATTTTTCTAGCTCGTTTCTCCAATTATACAAGAGTGATGCAGGGCATACGATGAGCACTGGTAAATTTAGTGCACGTACATCTGGAAGCACAGATTCAATGAAGGCAATACTTTGAAGTGTTTTACCAAGTCCCATATCATCAGCAAGGATACCACCGAATTTGTACTTTGCTAGTAGTTGGAACCACCTGAATCCTACTTTTTGATAGTCTCTAAGTACCCCTTCTAAAGGGATTGTACCATCCAACGCTAAATTTTCAGGGTCATGTAAGTTTTTCATTAGCTTTGCAAATTTTTCACCAGGTTCTACCAAGTCATTTTGATCCAAGGTGTCAATCATTTGCATTCCTTTTATTAACGGAACTCGCAGTCCTTCTTCCATCGTATCAGCCGTAATTCCCATATCAATGATAAAGCTAGATAATGCTTGGTATTCAGGTGTCTCAAGTGAAACTAAGTTGCCTCCTGGAATGCGGTAAAATTTCCGCTTTTCTTCTATGGCAGCCATCAGTCGCTGGATTTCCTTTTCCGGAATTTCTTTTAAATCAAACTTAAACTCGAGCCAATCCGTTCGCTCTTTTACTTCCACTCTTATTCTAGGACCAATATATCCTTTTTGGACACGCATTTTCACAGCTGTCGAAGCGTAAATTTGCACCCATTTTTCCATATTTGGCAGTACGTGATATAAAAAATGGTATTCTGCTTCCTCTTCATATAAGTAAAATCCACCTGGTGTTTGGGTAAAGGAATTTTCTTCAAGCAAGTGGATAATATGTAGTTCCTTCTCCCGCTGGCGCCTAATCCCTGGATAATGGGAAAATGACTGCTCTGTTTCCTCGCATGGGTTAATGATTAGATGCCCGTAATGGAATTCCAAACCCACTAGTAAACGGTGCTTTACTCGGTCAAGGAACATCTTGATACGAAGTGGCGTTTCTCCCAATCTTTTAGAAATAGATTCTGCAATAATCACTTGGCCTAGCTTCATTAAACCCGGTATGACTTTATCCATAAAGTGATCGATTTGGCTGTCTGAGATGATCAGTTGGTGTTTTCCAGACCTATCCAGCATTGTTTTTAGCTCTGCTAGCCGCTTGCATTCTTCTTCGGGAAGTTTGTACAATTCGCCAGCTACAAGTGCATAACTATATGCTTTTAAAACGATGATTCCATCCAGTCCTTTTACATTCAATTGGTAGGCTTCCGTATTTCCTTCCTCAAATTCAAAACGTAAAGAAAGCTTCTCTCCTATCCGGACACCCTCAAAATACTCCCCTCCTTGCATAAACCTTACTGCTGGTGCCTTTTTTAATAAAGGAAGGAGCTGCTCCCAATCGGATGCCGAAATAAGTAATAATCCGTCTTGTAGGGCGGCTTTACTTTTCACTCGCTGGCTTTTCATTAAAAATTGAAGGACTTCATCCGTTTCTCTTGGAAAACTGAAGAGTTCTGGTGTATATATCAAACCCTGAGCATATTCAAACGGTTCTCTGCTTTCAATTGCACTCAAAAATTTTGCTATATGGGGGACTGAATATTGCATCTGGGGACCAATACTTAACTGTATCCCAAACGCATAATCCCCCTCACTTTGATAAACAGGACGGCATGTAACCCCCACTTGAAACGTCTCTCTTTTGTCAAAATGTAATTGCTTACCTGTAGGAGTGGAAGATTTACCATCGAATAAATCCAGCATTTTGTCTGCCAAATGATCTTCTACTTGCTGCTTCTCTTCGATAGCGAGCAGGACCGCTGCAATATGTTGGCAGTATGTCTGCACAAAGCTTACCTGCGGGCATGTACAAGTAGCTACTATTTTGCCACCAGGGGAAGCCTTTACCATGACATCGAAGTCGTCACCCGCTTTCACACTTGCATCGATTACCGAGCTGTCTTTTGGAAAGGAATGAAGTTTTACTTTATCTGCCTGAAAATAAGCCTTACCCTTTTTAAAAGCAGTAACGCCGCATAATTTTTTAATTTTTGTTTCATTCATCGAAAAGTTCATCATGTAGTCCTTTCTCGATTACTGTTACGTATCTTTTACTCGTTCTGATTGACTATATTTTAGCATGTTTCGACTGGGAGTATGGAACAAGGTGAAGAACAATCAATTCTGATATACTTGTTTTTATGTCATTCAATGGAGTGAAATAGATGGCTTTCATTAATAACCAACTTTTAAAATATAATATGGATCCTACCTTAGCAGGGTATCTTTCCATTGTTATCATGCTTCTTTTCATCATAATTTTATGTATTGTAGCGAATTTTATCACTAAAAAAGTAGTAATCAGGATAATCTCTAAAGTTGTAAATAATACGAAATTCCAATGGGATAATATGCTTTTGGAAAGAAAGGTTTTTCATAAGCTATCCCATATAGTTCCCGCAATTATTATTTACCGCTTTGCCTCCACTTTTTCATCCTATCGAGATTTGATAGAAAAGGGTGCGATGGCGTATTTAATCATTATGGGATTAGTACTTATTAGTGCCTCCCTAAATGCAATGAATGATACTTATCAAACGTATGAAATCTCTAAAACAAAGCCGATTAAAGGATATATTCAAGTAGTTAAAATTATCGTTATAATAATAGGCCTTATCTTAGTAATCGCAAACCTAGTCGGTAAAAGCCCCCTTATTCTTCTAAGTGGAATTGGTGCGCTCTCTGCTGTATTTATGTTAGTTTTTAGAGACTCGTTATTAGGGCTTGTTGCGGGGATTCAGTTGTCGACCAATGATATGGTTCAAGTTGGAGACTGGATTGAAATGCCTAAGTACGGGGCAAACGGGGATATTATTGATATCTCTTTAGTCACAGTCAAGGTGCAAAATTTCGATAAAACGGTGACGATGATTCCAAGCTATGCGCTAATATCCGATTCTTTTATAAATTGGCGAGGCATGCAAAAATCTGGAGGACGACGGATCAAGCGCTCCTTATTTATCGATACAAACAGTATTTCATTTTGTACCGAAGAGATGATAGATGCCTTTAAAAATATCCACTTTTTATCGGACTATATCATTCAACGGGAACGGGAAATTACAGAGTACAATGCGAAGAATAAAATTAACCAAAGTAGTCCGGTGAATGGAAGGGCTCTTACGAATATTGGCGTATTTAGGGCCTATATTAGCAATTACATTCAAAATCATCCTGGCATCAATAAGGAGATGACTTTAATGGTAAGACAGTTAGCACCTAGCGAACATGGGTTACCGTTAGAAATATATGCATTTACAAATAGTGTGCAGTGGGTAGTGTACGAAACAGTTCAATCCGATATCTTTGACCATCTTTTCGCCATAGCACCCGAGTTTGGAATTCAATTATTCCAGAGTCCATCTGGGAATGATTTGAAAGGTTTTATAAATACATGAAGACGAGCTAGTACTGAAAGGCTTAGTACTAGCTCGTCTTTTGTATGAATAGACTCTATTTTAAGAGATTCGAAACTTCTTGAAAATTATTTTATAAATTCATGTATAAAAGTTAGATAGATTGACTATATTGTTAATAGATTACAAGATAAGAAAGGAGGCGCGAAAATAATGAGTCCATTTGGCTTGCCAGAGCAATTACCAGAAACGCTAGAAGAACTATTAAAACTCTTACTAGAAACGATTGTTGCATAAAGGAGACTTAATATTATTGATAATATGTATAAACGTAGAAAAGTAGATATTACTACTTGGATATCTACTTTTCTAGCTAATTATAAAGTGACAAGCTTCACTCTAATATCCCCTTCACTCTCTCCACGTACGGTTCTTTATTATACGATTGATATAGTTGACCAGAAAGTCGTATAGGGTCTCCAAAGAAAAAGCGCTCATATAGCGTTTGACGTGTGCCGAAAGGGCTCATTGTTAAATCCCAGGCTAGACGAAAGAGTTTGACACGTTCTTCCGCATTTTCCCCTTTAGATTGTAAATACTGGTCTAAGTCATTTCGTATAGATGACTGAAAATCCTGTTCGATTGGAATAGTCATCAATCCACTTGCCCCTAAAAGCTGAATGATTTCAGTGAACCTTGGATAGATGCGCGGAAAAATATTAATGCCTATGAGTAATGTCATGCTGTCCGGTCGCATAAAACCCCATTCATCCACTTTTGCTTCTACTTCTGATTTGATGACTAATGCTTTCAGTGTTTCAAGTCCCACTATAATCTCGGAAACCTTTTCTTGTACATGCTTGTATTCTGAGATATTTATCGTGTTAATGATGGATTGTGCGATACCTAATACAAACTCTGTTTTCATGATTTGTCTGGAGATCACTTGATGTAGTGCAAATGCTTGAAAAGAGCTAGCTATTTGGAAGCTGTTCGCAACAGCAGAATTATCATAATAAAATACTCGTTCCCAGGGTACTAGCACATCGTCAAACACCACAATACTATCCATTTCATCAAAACGTGAACTTAATGGATAATTAAACACGGATTCTCCACCCACAAATGATTGCCTACAAATAAATTTTAAGCCTTTACTATTACTAGGGATGGAAAAGGCAAATCCACCTTCCTCTTCCAAGATGCCCCCAGTAGAAAGGACCAAAATTTCGTCTGTAATTCCACCTTGTGTTGCAAGTAATTTTGCCCCTTTTATAATAATCCCTTCAGCGTTTCGATCAACGATTTTTGCAGCAATAGGCTCCTTGTTTCTTTCAAGATAATATTGTGCCCTATTCACTTGTGGGTCCATAAAGGTATGAGTCATCGATAGGTCATGTTCGCGTGCATATTCATAGAACGCTTGTAAATTTTCAGGAAAGCAATTCTTCTTTCCTTTCAATAAGCCAGAAGATGATGCAAAAGCCATTAAAGTCGTGTTCATATAGTCCGGGCTTCTTCCCATTAGCCCATTATTTAATCGTGCCCACTGTTGAATCATTTCTCTCCTTTTAACTAAATCCCCTTTTGTTTTAGGTTGGAAATAAGACATACCTACAGGTTCTCCAGTTGAAGGTGATCGATAAGTCATCATCTCTGTTAACGAAGCATCATGTTGTGAATCGTATAAAGTTGCTTGACTCTTCATAATCCCTTTGAATGCAGGATGCTCCGAAATATTACCGATAACAGGCTCACCATCTATCCATACTTCCGTTTTTAACTGATTAATCCTTTCTATATATTGCTTTCCTGTAATCGTAGCCATACACACACTCCTCGATTGTACAAACTAATTGTTCTGAGCCTCTTTAGATGTATATTATTAATAGTTGCTTATGATTGTGACACTAGTTCTAGTAGAATGTTTATTCAAATCAGTTAACCTGTTTGGCTGCTCTCTTTTCGCTGATTGATCACAAGTTTATTGTTTCAAGAAAAGGACTTCCTAGGTTGGAAATAACCAATTAATCATGTAACTTAGTATTAAAGGAGGAATGGGATATGCAAAATGCAAGTTTTGTAGCTTCATGGAGTGGCGGAAAAGATTCTGCCTTGGCTTATTACCGGGCATTGCAATTAGGAATGCTGCCGAAAAAAGTGCTAACGATGTTTGAAGAAGATGGGGAAATTTCTAAGTCACACGCTCTTCCGTTAGAGGTTGTGCAAGCTCAGGTGGACCGACTTGGGGTGCCTCTATTAACAAAAGCGGCTAGTTGGGGTACATATGAAAATCAGTTTACTAGCGCAATGGATGCTTGCCGAGAAGAAGGAATTACGCACGGCGTGTTCGGCGATATCGATTTAGAGGGACATTTGGAGTGGGTGCAAAAGACGTGCGCGAAATCGAATATTGAAGCCGTACATCCGCTTTGGCAAATGACGCGAAGAGCTGTTGTGGACGAGCTATTAGCTAAGGGCTTTGAAGCTTGGATTGTTGTCGTAAATACGACGATGATGCCTGCTAAATATGCTGGGAAAAAGTTGACAAGAGAAATGGTCGAGGAGCTTGAACTTGCAGGTATCGATGCTTGTGGAGAGAACGGAGAATTTCATACGGTTGTTGTAGATGGTCCAATTTTTTCTTCGCGTGTTCCAGTTGTTATTGGGGAGCCCATTGAAAAAGGAAATTATGTGTTTACACCGGTGACTTTGGAAGTTTAAATAATTTATTTGTAATGCTTCCAAATGTCCATTACATCCTTTTATAAGGACCTTCGTATATAGGCTGTTCTGAATTAAGCTAAATCTTAACTTTATAGAACAGGGAAATGACCGGTTTTTAGTAGTTAATCAAAAACCAGTCATTTCCCTGTCTATTCAGTTGGAACGAGGATCCATAATATCTCTTACTGCGTTGCTGAGCATATAAAATCCCAAAACCATAAAAGTAATCGAAATACCTGGAGCATATGTGTACCAAGGTGAACTTGTTAAATAAGCTTGGGAGTCTTTTAACATACGTCCCCAGCTTGGGTTAGGCGGCTGAACGCCTAGTCCGAGGTAACTTAGTGCAGCTTCAGCTAGCATAGCAACTCCAAAACTTACAGATGCAGCAACGATTAATGGCGATGAAACATTCGGTAAAATATGTCTAAACATAATTTTAAAAGGCTTCACACCTATCAACTTTGCTGATAATACATATTCAAATTCTTTGTGCTGGATAAAACCACTTCTAGCAATTCTGGCAATACTAGGAATAGCTATTATGCCAAGGGCGATGGATGTATTTACAATTCCCGGTCCAAATACTGCAACTAACATAAGGGCTAATATGATACCAGGAAAAGCCATTAATGCATCCATAATTCGCATGAATATTTCATCTACCCAACCACCGACATAACCCGCTACCCCTCCAATTAACGTGCCAAAAATAACACCAATACTAACAGTTAAAGTTCCAACAAAAAAGGCTGTTTGGGTTCCTTTCATAATTCGGCTAAAAATATCTCTTCCGAATTCATCCGTACCAAACCAATGTTCACTACTAGGACCTTTTAATTTATTGGCGACATTCATAACGTTTATATCATAGGGCGTATAGAAGAAACTCAAAACCATTAAAACAAAAAAAGCTAATAATATGAGGAGGCCCAAGACTAAATTTATATTTTTGGCATGACTMATTAATGTTTTCATTAAAGTCCTCCTTAATTTAACCGTATTCGAGGATCTAACACTGAGTATAAAACATCCACTAAGAAATTGATTAAAACAACTATAAATGTGATGTACATAACAATTCCTTGTACTAGTGGGAAATCCCGATAACTGATGGAAGTAATAAGTAATTGACCGATACCAGGTAAAGAAAAGACTTGTTCCACAATAATAGTTCCCGCTACGACCTCAGCAGTTATTAATCCGAATATGGTCAATATAGGAATCATTGAGTTTCTTAACACATGCTTATACATTACGAACTTTTCTGTGATTCCTTTACTTCGAATCGTTCTAACATAGTCTAATCGTAGCTGTTCTAGTATTGCGTTTCGCACATACCGAAATTTAACCGCTATTTGTGGAATCGCTATCGTCAATGCAGGTAACAGTATTGCACCGAGCGCACCAGCTATACTTTGTGTCCAAGGAACATATCCACTAATTGTGAAAAAACTAAAATTCATCCCTAGGTACAAGATTAATAACATCCCTAGCCAAAAGGATGGAATGGCCATCCCTAATTGAGTTGCCGAAGACAAAACAACATCACTTAACTTGTTTTGTCTTTTAGCAACGAATATACCAAGAGGGATTGCGACAATGACGACTATAAGCAATGTGATTAAGGCTAAGGAAATAGTGACCGGCAATCGATCGGCAAGTAATTCCGTTACTGGCCTTGAAAATCGAATGGACTCACCTAAATCTCCAGTCACTAATCCTTTTACCCAGTCAATATATTGAACGTAAAGGGGCTGGTCTAATCCAAGTTGCTTCTTTAATGTCGCTACTTGTGTTTCATCTGCCTCAGTTCCTAACATAATGCGTATAGGATCACCCGGCATTACTTGAAAAACTGAAAAAGTGATTAGAGATACAAGCACCATCGTGACGACAAATAGTATAATTCTGCGAATGATATATGCCATATTTCTCTTCCCTTCTATTCAGTAAATCTTACCTCAGACATATCATGGAACCAGAATGGGTAACTTTTTAGTCCTTCAAGTCTCTTGTCAGATGCCCAAAGTACTTGGTAGTCTGCTATATAAACAGATGCAGATTCTTCCGTTAATATTTCCTGTGCACGTTGGTACATTTCTATTTGTTTATCTCTATCTGCTTCTTTTAATACATCTGCCATAATTTGATCGAATTCAGCGTTTTTGAATTTGAAGAAGTTTTCACTATTGTTTGTAGATATATAATCATTTAAAATTTCATATGCAGAAGGTCTTCCAGTTAGATCGATTGCTGTCATATCATAATCTCTTCCGAAGTAAATCCGTTCTAGCCAAATTCCCCATTCTACTACTTCAATTTCAACGTTAATCCCAATTTCTCTTAAATTTTCTACTACTACTTGCGCTATATTAGAATACATATCGTTGTGGGACGATACAGAAATTGTCGTGCTAAAGCCATCTGGATAGCCCGCTTCTGCAAGAAGCTCTTTTGCCTTTTCAATATTTCGAGCATAGACGTCCTGCAATCCATCCTTATAATAATCACCCATTGCTGGACTCATATTGGAACCGGTTGGTGTAGCATATCCTGAAAATACAGCGTCTATGATGTCATTTTTATTTACCGCATAGTTAATAGCCTGACGCACTTTTAAATCATTAAACGGTTCTTTTTCATGATTAAAAGTGACAATTAATGATGAATTGTTATTTTGTTTACTAATCGTAAAGTCATTTTCCACTTCCGCTAATCGGTTTGCTGGTACTCCAGTTAAATCTACCTCTTTTGCCTTTAATGCCATTAATGCAGATTGATCATCTGATTGAAACACGAACGTCACTTTATCTAAATACGGCAGTTTCTCGTCCCAATACTCTTCGTTTTTAGCCAGTTCTAAATTAGCACCCGGCGTATATTTTACGTATTTAAATGGACCAGTTCCAATGGGATTATCATTTTGCTTACCATCATTGCTTACAGGTATAATAGCTGACTGCAAAGCGGTTAGTGAGTATAGAAAGTTTGAATTCGGCTCTTTCAGTTTTATCACGAATGTATCCGCATCTGGTGCTTCAATTGAAGCAACATTATCGAAATTGGATGAAAGAGGTTCCCCGTTTTCTGTTCCCATTAATCGATTGAATGTATACGTTATATCTTCTACTGTAAGTGCACTACCATCATGGAATTTCACATTATCTCTAATATTGAATGTATAAGTTAAACCATCTTCAGATAGCTCATAACTTTCAGCTAACGCTGGAGTTAAAGAACCATCCGTTTCAGGGGCAAATAAACCTTCAAACATATTTAAAATCATTTGAAAAGAAATCGAAGCAGTTGCCAAATGTGGATCAAGGAAATCTGGATCATCATTAATCCTTACTTTAATTACTTGCGCTTTTTCCCCGTTTGCTTCGCTACCTTCTTCTCCAGAACATGCGCCTATTAACAAAACACAAAACATTATTGCGATAAGCATGAACCAATTTTTGTTTTTCTTCATCTTGCATCCCCCTTTTTATGGTTGCGATATTATTTTGTGTTTATGGCTTTTATAGCTTGGTATGCCTTCAACAGTATCAGCGGCTTTAATAGCGGCAATAATTGCTTCCTCCATTACTTGCGCAGCCATATTTCCCAGGAAATCAACTGGGTATACTTCTCCCCCAGTAGCAAGTGCAAAAATGGTATCTCCGTCCATTGTCGTATGCACCGGGAAAATAGTTCTAGCTAATGCATTTTGGGTGATTTGAGCAATCTTTTTCGCTTCGGATTTTGTTAGCTTTGCGTTCACTGCCACCGCCCCGATTGTCGTATTTGTCCCAGGTAATACGTGATTCGTAGATGCATTTTTTTGTAAATATGCAATACTATCGATTAACTCCTCCGTCGTCGGGTCAATCGGACCTGCGAGAATTTCTCTTGTAAGTGGATTTCTTACGTCACCTACTGCATTTACTGCAACTATTGCACCGATCACGAGGCCATTTTCAAATGTCAATGATGCACTACCTAAGCCACCTTTCATACAATTTTCAATACCAGTTATTTTACCAACTGTTGCTCCGCATCCCGCTCCTATATTCCCAAAAGGAAAAGGACCTGTATTTGCTTTTTTAGCTGCTTCATACCCCATTTTTTTATCGGGGCGAACGGTAGGGCTTCCTATAGGCAGGTCAAATAATACCGCACTTGGCACAATCGGTACTTTTGCTACTCCTACATCCAACCCTCTTCCTTGTTCTTCCAAGTATTGCATAACGCCTGACGCAGCATCTAAACCAAATGCACTTCCCCCTGACAATGATATTGCATGTACTTCCTCTATTTTGTTGATAGGGTCAAGTAAGTCTGTTTCCCTTGTTCCCGGAGCTGATCCACGGACATCTACGCCGCAAACTGCCCCTTCTTCTACAACAATAATTGTGCACCCCGTTAATGCTTCTACGTTTTCTAAATTGCCAACTTTTACTCCTGGAACATCCGTTATATTGCCGTGAATCATTTACTTTCCCCCTGTCACAAACATAAAAACCTAGTTAATTTTGCAAAACGAGCATTTTTTCATCATTGCTTGACTCGATACTTATATTTGCATTTCCTGCATACAAATGACATGCCACGTATTGCCCGTCCCCCTGCTCTGCGAGACTAGGTCGTTCCAATTTGCATCGTTCGAATGCAAATGGACATCTTGTATGAAATGCGCAACCTTCCGGTGGATTTGAAGGATTAGGCGGTTCTCCTTTTAGTTGTATCTTTTCTTTTTTACTGTCAAAATTTGCAACTGGAATGGCTGATAAAAGTGCCTGTGTGTAAGGATGTAATGGGTTGCTATAAATAGCTTTTTTAGGTCCAATTTCAACAATACGTCCTAGATACATCACACCTACGCGATCACTAATATGTTTTACCACACTTAAATCATGGGAGATGAATAGATAAGTTAAGTCGAATTCATCTTGAAGATCCATCATCAAATTCAGAACTTGCGATTGAACCGAAACGTCTAATGCAGAAACCGGTTCATCCGCAATAATAAAGCTAGGATTCATCGATAAAGCTCTCGCAATTCCTATCCGTTGTCTTTGTCCACCAGAAAACTCATGAGGAAATTTTGTCAACGCTTCTTTCGGCAAACCAACTTTACCCATCAAGTCGATTACTTTTTCAGTGCGTTCCGCTTTTGTTAGTACTTTTTGGACAGCTAAAGGCTCCCCTACTAACTGTCCAACACGCATTCTCGGGTTTAGGGAGGCAAATGGATCCTGAAAAATCATTTGCATATGCTTTCTATAGTCAAATAGCTTACTCATTGAAAGCTTTTCAAGATTTGTACCTTCAAAAATTATTTCCCCATCGGTTGGTTCTGTTAATCGAAGAATTGTTCTTCCTAAAGTGGATTTACCAGATCCAGATTCCCCCACAATACCTAGCGTTTCCCCTTTGTATATATGGAAACTCACATCATCAACAGCTTTTACTTGTCCAGCTTTTTTCTTAAAAGGGGTACCTTTAATAGGGAAATACTTTTTTAAATTATTTATAGTAAGAAGCTTCTCGTTTTCTTTCATTCTATACACCTCCTACTTGTCCATAAAGGTGACATCTAACTTTATGATTGGGAGAATTCTCGTAGAGTTCAGGATTCTCTTTACGACATTTTGGCATTACATACGCACATCTATCTGCAAATCTACATCCTGTTGGAAACAAGTGAGCAGGTGGAACCATACCAGGTATGGAGTCCAACCGCTCTAATTCTACATCGATACTTGGGATGGTTTTTAACAATGCTTTCGTATATGGATGTTTCGTTTCGAGAAAAAGCTCTTTAACAGGTGCCTCTTCCACTATTTGCCCTCCATACATAACAAGCACCCTATTGGCAACTTCTGCAACCACTCCCATATCATGCGTGATGAGTAATATGGACGATCCAAATTGCTCTTTCATATCCATCATTAAGTTTAGTATTTGAGCTTGAACGGTGACATCCAATGCTGTAGTTGGCTCATCTGCTATTAGAAGCTTTGGATTGTTCGACATCGCAATAGCTATCATCACCCTTTGCCTCATGCCTCCAGACAATTGGTGGGGATACTCATTAATAATGACTTCAGCTCTTGAAAAGCCGACTACTTTTAAAAGTTCAATTGCTTTCTCATATGCTTCTCTTTTTTTCATCTTTTGGTGCTTCATAAGAGATTCAACAATTTGATTGCCAATCGTAAAGACTGGATCCAATGATGTCATTGGTTCTTGGAAAATCATTCCTATCTCGTTCCCACGAACTTCGGTCATCTCATTTTCCGAAAGTGTAAGTAATTCTTTTCCCTCTAAACGAATAGAGCCCTCCACAATCTCACCGGGTGGCTTGGGGATTAGCCTCATAATGGACAACGACGTTATACTCTTCCCACTTCCGGATTCCCCTACCAATGCGACAGTTTCCCCTTTATTAATAGAAAAACTAACGTTATCTACCGCTTTAGCGACCTTTCCTTTTCCAAGTTTAAAATAGGTTTTTAAACCTTTAACCTCTAGTAACAAATCTTCCTGAAGAAGTGTAGTAGATGCTGTTTTATTTTGCGGGGTATTCATGAATTCACCTCTTTCTTCATTCAAATAATCAATTACGCTCCACTATTCAAAAATCGTAAGGCAGCGTCTCTGAAAATGGCAGTAGTAACTGCTAATTCTTCAATATCCACATATTCATTAATTTGATGGGGAATTTCTCGGTCTCCCGCACCAATCGTCACAATTGGGATACCATGCATATGAAGGAATGTGCCATCTGTTGCACCAGGAACACCATTATAAATTGGCTCTTCCCCTGTTACGGAATGAACAGCATCATACACAGCATTTACTACTGGATTATCCTTTTGAGTTAAAGTTGAAGGACGATTGTCTAAAATTGTTAAGTCTACTTTAAAATCCGGATCTGCTTCTTTTAATTTATTTATAATTTCATAGATTTTATTTAAAAGTTCATCATGATTTTGTTTCGGTACTGTTCGAATATCAAGTGTCATCATGCAGTGGTCCGGGATAACATTGATTTGTGCATCACCTTTTACAGGTGCTCGCAATATAGTAGGAGTGATCGATGGCCATTTTAAATAAGGATCTTCCCCTAATCTTGCTTGCTCTTCCTTCTCTAACTTTTCGAGTTCAACTATTAGTCTCGCCATACGCCAGTTTGGATTAATACCACTCCAAGATATAGCACCATGTGCCATCTTTCCATATACATCCACTTGAATACGCATTGCCCCGCGTTGTGCAATACAAACATTATTCTCTTCAGGTTCACATATAATTGCTCCATCTACCCCATCTGCCCAACCTTGTTTAATGAAGTGTTTAATCCCGAGCATCATACCCTCTTCGTCACAAGGAATACAAAGAATGATCTTCCCCTTGAATTCTTCTTTATCTAACAAAAGAGAGTTTACAGCAGTAATCATGCATGCTAGATTCCCTTTTGTATCATTAGTTCCTCTTCCATACATACGTCCATCAATAATTTCTGCTCCAAACGGATCGTATTCCCAAGCGTCTCTGTTACCTTCTGTCACAACATCTGTATGACCTTCAAAAAGTAGCGTTTTTCCAGGTTTCCCTGAGTCAATGATTCCAATAACATTTGGTCGCCCAGGCACAACTTCCTCCACATGTGTTTCAATCCCAAGGTCCCTTAAATATTGGGCAACGTATAGCGCTACTTTTGTTTCATTTCCATCTGGGGTATTTTCGCGATAAACACTTGGAATTCGGACTAACTCTCTTGTTAAATTAATAACAGCCTCTTTATCTCGTAAATACGTCACGTTTTCTACTTTTGTGTTCATATAATCTCCCCTTTTCCAGATCTTTTGAAAACTACGGTCTTATAATTGTTTATAGAATTTTATAAATATTCTATCTTTATTATATTTTGAGGGTATTTTCAATTAACTAGACATTATGTAAACACTTTACGGAGTGGACTAGACAGATTGTCTTATGGAGGATGGATACGAAGTTTGTCGAGTGGGGGATTATTTCACCAATTAAAATAAAACGATAGTGTCTGTCTCTGTTTCGCTATAGCGCATAGAAACTATGAATGGAATGGTGGACATAATAGGGATAATGCGTCGTATGCAAACGCAATAAATCCAATAAATGGATAAGGGCAACTAATCGGGCACTGAAAGCAACCAATTCTATTCGGAAAGCAACTAAATCAACTCGAAAGCAACCAGATCCACACGAGAGCAACCAAATTGTCGGTGAAAGCAACCAATTCTTAAAATAGCTCTTTACTTGGATTGAGATTCCGATGACTACGACACTTTATCCCTATATCACGTACAAAATAAAAATTACCATACCTTTTGTTACTTGAAAAAATATCCATATATCTAAACTTTTTTAGTTTCCTAAGCAAAAAAAGAACAAAACCTGAATTTAAGGTTTGCTCTCAGTTGTCCGTAGCTGACTAAAGTTACTAATCTCGTCAATCTTTTAGTTTAGCTTATTTAGCATTAGGTCTTTTTCCATCTGTAATAAGGTGATTAATTCGCTCGATTAAGAGTGGCAATTCGCTCATCGATTGGATCGTAAAATCTGCCCCATTTTGTAAAAAGGATTTTTCTGTTTTAGAGATCACTATCTCTTGCTCTTCTTTCGATAGCGCATTAAATTCATCTAAACTTAATCCCATTTCTGAGCTGCCGATCACGACACCCACTGACCAAACACCTGCATTAACCGCCTCTTGAATATCTGAAATCGTATCTCCTACTTTTACGACCTTCCATGCTGCCGATAATTGTAAAGCTT
This sequence comes from Psychrobacillus sp. 05T411, assembly GCF_056396485.1. NCBI lineage: Bacteria > Bacillati > Bacillota > Bacilli > Caryophanales > Bacillaceae > Psychrobacillus > Psychrobacillus sp. 05T411. The sequence goes on from NZ_JBFTLO010000005.1 coordinate 225,070, forward strand.
CCATATTGCGATATATCATATAAGGATACGGTCTTCCCAAAGAATTTGTTCCATCCGGTGTAATATAAAAATCTGGACCATAGCCTTTTTTCAAAGCATTCGGAACAACAACATCCATCATAGTTTGTGTATATCCTGTTGTTGAGCCGATTTTCAATCCTTGGTTTCTTAATATTTGCACAGTCTCCACAACCTCTGGAATTGGATCTGTATACTCGATTAAAGAAGACATGAGTGCAGTTTCAAATTCAGCATATAGATTCTCTACATCTTGTTCATTAAAAGGTCTTTTGTATTTTTCTTCCCATTTTGTCGAGATTCTTGGCATGGACAGCATCGCACGAATATGGTCAATTTTCAACATCCCCATTGGTTCTCTTGCTTCTTCCATGGTCACTTCAATACCTGCATTTTTAAAAATATCAATAAACACGTTTACTGGTGCAAAGCATCCAAAATCTACTGTTGTTCCAGCCCAATCAAAAATAATTCCTTCTACTTTGTTCATTTTTTCTCTTCTCCCTTATATTAGTATAATTATAGATTCTTTTTAGTCAGCAGTTGCTGGGAAGTAACGTTTTTTCAAACGGGTTGACGTCACCTCTAATAGAAAGGCAATAATGAGAATCGCATAAGTAATAAAGCCAACCTCGCGTAAATCGAAATAGAATCCAGAAGCCATGAAAAGCTCAAATCCAATTCCACCCGCACCAGCAGCTGCTCCCATTGCTACGGCTACTCCAAAATTAATTTCGAATCGCAAGAACACCCATGACAATAAATAAGTCAAAGTAGTCGGTAAAACACCACTTCGCACAATATGCCACCAGTTAGCACCAGATGATTTCAGCGCTTCAAAGATTCCTTTATCGACTTCTTCAAAGCTTTCTGAAAATGCTTTAACTAAATAAGCGATAGAATGAAATAGCATCCCAAGTATCGCCGCTTCACTTCCTAACCCAGCAGCAATCGCAAAGATTAACACCCATAATACGGTTGGAACAGCCCGAACAACAGCAACAAATATACGAACAATTCTCGATACCCATGCAGGTGCTAAATTCGCTGCGGCCATCAAAGAAAGGAAAAAAGCAATAATGGCTCCGATAATCGTAGCTAGAAATGCTAAACCAAGTGTAATCCCCACTTGATAGACGGCTTCTCCTAAATCAAAATGACTTAATGCCGGTTCTAGAAACATCACTTTTAAGTTATAAACTGTTTCAATAATCGCGGAGCCTAGTTCCAACCCTGTATAGTTAAATAATAGAAAGCCAACAACTGTTAAAACTAGGAGAGTTATTAACGTCCATCTTACGGCTGAATCACCTTTGTAACCTGATTTTATATGAATACGTCCGTCTTTCGTTCTTCGAATATAAGATGCTTCCATTATAAAATCACCTTCCGTACGTAGTTTGAAATAAGATCCACAATAATCACGGTAATGACAATACATAACGTCACAAGTGCTACGGCATTATAATCTAACATCTTATAATACATATCAAACGTATATCCAATTCCCGTACCCGTTAAGATCCCTACTAAAGTAGCGTTTCTAATATTGGTTTCCACCATAAACAATATCCAGCTGAGCATCTGTGGCAAACATTGTGGAATAACTGCCTTATTCACAATTTGAAAATAGGTCGCCCCTGTTGCGGTTAATGCTTCAACAGAACTTTGACTAGCTTCATCAATCGATTCGATAAATGCCCTTGTTAAAAATCCTACTGTCCCAATAAATAGAGCGAGAAATCCTGTTACTGAATTTTGCCCAAAAGAAAGAAGCAAAACCAACGACCATGCGACAACTGGAATATTTCTTGATACGGAAGCAATAAAACGAGCAAATACACTTAAGAAATTGTTTACTTTTGTTGTTTTCGATCCAAATACTCCTAAAAAGAGGGATATACCAGCTGCTACAGTTGTCGCCGCTATGGACATAAAAATGGTTTCCACTAACTTTTCTAGGATTTTAGGTAATTTATACATCGACTCCTGTGTCACTATTAAATTAGAGAAGATCCAACCTATGGCTTTAGGAAACGTTACCATTCCCTCTACAAAATTAAATTTTGTGATAGCTGATGATAAATAGGTGAGAACGATGATAATGATGAGAAAGATTACTGTCTGCCATCTGCTTTTTCGCATCTTTTTTTCATTCACGTTTTTTTCTCCTTACGCAGTTATTAAGTCTTTCGTATTGGTTTCATAAATTTTTTGAATTTGTTCATCAGAAAGCTCACTGCCCTCTCCACGAAATACAACTTCCCCTTTGTTCAACCCGATGATATGATCTGAATAATTTTGTGCCACTTCCACTTGGTGTAAATTCACCAAACATGTAATCCCCATTTCAGTAGTTATGGATTTTAAATGGTCCATAATAATCTTAGAAGAACTCGGATCAAGTGAAGCGATTGGTTCATCACAAAGGATCAATTTCGGCTCTTGAATTAGTGCTCTACATATCCCTACACGCTGTTGTTGACCACCACTTAATTGGTCACATCGCTTATAAGCATGTTCATGAATTCCTAGTTTCTCTAGCAGGTAAAAGGCACGTTCTTTTTCTTCCTCTGTATATCTGTTGAAAATTCCTTGCAGCGTTGTTTTATAACCAAATCTGCCGTGCAGTACATTCTCAATCACTGTCAAACGAGGTACGAGATTATAGTGCTGAAACACCATCCCAATATTCGTTCGCAATTTACGTAACTCTTTGTTATTCAGACTACCAACATCTTGATGATTAAAAATAACTTTTCCTTCATTAAATTCAACCATTCGATTAATACAACGCAACATTGTAGATTTACCAGCACCTGACGGACCAATGATGGAAACAAATTCTCCCGCATTTATTTCAAAATTAATATTCTTTAGTATTTGTTTGTCTGCTGTATATGATTTTCCAAGTCCCTCTATCTTTAACAAAGACATTTGAATTGGCTCCTTTTTATTTTAATTAACAAGTAAGAGTGTGTATAACTAATATTCGTGTATACACACTCTTGTTCTTATTCCTTTTTCCTATGGATGAAACGGTATATTATTTTGAAAGTTCTCGGATTGGGTCATACCATTTATCTTCAACAACAAGTAGTTTTTCATTGCCTTCTTTAGTGAATAAAGCTGCTTGTCCTGAATCTTTAGGAGCAAAGATTTTTTCATTGTTTACAAATTCATCTGAAATAAATAGTTTTTGAACTTTATCAAAATCCTCTTGACCTATTGTATCCATATTCACTACGAATGGTTGATTTAATACTGGTGTAGCAGTTATTAAAGTAAATTTATTACCTGCAACTGTATTAAATGGCTCTGCAGCATCAGCTTTCACGCGATAAACAGCACCAGCAGTATTTTCATTACCTTCCGCAATTTCCACATAGTCATTCACACAAGTATCACAGAATGCCGCAATATCCGCTTTACCCGATAATAAATTTACTGCGGAGCCTTGGTGAGAGTTACCAAATAATACTTGAGAGAATAATGGTCCACCTTCCATTAAATCCTCTGCCGTTAAACCTGCATACTTCTCTTGTTGAGTGAAATGACTTAAAATGCTAGCAGTTGGAACCTTAAATCCTGATGTTGAGCTATTAGATACAAATGAAATCTTTTTGTCTGCTATCGTATCTAGTGAAAATTCTTCATTTACTTTGTACTTGTCCTGTTCGTCCAAATTAACCGCTAACCAGCTATAGTATTTGGCATCATCCAAAGTACCTGATTTACCAGATTTCACCGCTATTGTATGAACAGCATTATTTCTTTTATTTGCTTCGACATAACTTTCTGATCCCATAAATGCGAGATCTGCATTATTGTTAACCATCGTTTCAATCGCAATGGCATAGTCCGTTGTTAATTGATGCTCTACTTTTTTACCAGTTGCTTCTGAAACAAGTTTGCCAATTTCATCTCGAGATGATTTCATATCCTCACCAGATTCATTTGGATACCAAACCATTTTAATCACATCATCCACTTTTGGAGCACTAGTATCACTTCCAGCGCACGCGGTTAACAAAACAGTGAATATTAAGAGCATTGTAAACATAATTTTAGTCTTCATTTTTTTCTCCTTTTTAAATATATATTTTCGAACTTAGGTTTTTGTGCAACTTCAGCGTTTTTCTATTAGTAAATAGATAGTAGAATTTGTGTGACATCTTCTTTTGTTAAAGCAACTGGGTTATTATCCATCCGGCCCTTTGTAAAGGCATTATTGGCGATTTTTTCGATTATTTCTTCATTCGCCTTGTAGTCTCTAAGCTTGCTTGAGAAACCTGATAGTTGATGGAAATGCTCGATAAGCGCTTGGATTTCACTGACGCGGCTTACTCCAAAGGCTTGAAGCAGCTTATCGTTTTCAATAATTGAGTCAAAGTTGATTTCCATCACTTTTGCTAAGGTGATGCTTGCCGCAATCCCGTGAACCATTCCAAGTTCCAATGTGAGAGGATAGGAGATGGAGTGGCATGCCGTTGTTCTTGTATTGCTAAAGGCTAGACCTGCATACAAGCTACCTAAAGCAATTTCTTTTCTGTGTGTAATGTCACTCGGCTGATTTAATACCTTTTCAAAGTTGTTGACAATTCGTTCGATCGCTTCTAATGAATAAATTCTTGAAATTTCATTGGAGCTTCTTGACCAGTAAGCCTCCGTAGCATGACATAAAGCATCTAAAGCGGTTGCCGCCGTTAACCCCTTCGGTAATGATGCTGTCAGAGTTGGGTCAATGATAGCAGTATGTGCATATAGTTTTTCCCAATCAACAGACAATTTTACTCCGTTAGCGCGATCCCAAATTGTTGCCCAACAAGTAACCTCGGAACCCGTACCTGAAGTTGTCGGAATCCCGACCCATGGTACGAAATGTTGATTTTCTATATAAAGCTTTTGTTCAATGACAGAGCGCAAAGTAGAAGTAGAATCTATTTCCATATTCTTTAAGGCAGCTAAAGATTTCGAAAGATCCAGAACACTGCCGCCCCCAATTCCTACTATGCATTGATAATCAAAGTTTTCAATTTCTTTATAAAAGTGAAACAAGTCTTCTACATCAGGATTGGATATATTCACTGCTAATTGTTTGACTTCAAAACCTTCAAGACATTTGTAAAGAATACGTCCAGCCTCGGTTTCTAAAAAATCACCTCCTCGATGTAAAAGGACAATACTTTTATGTGGAGGATTGATTGTATTTAAGGCATCCTCGATAACATCTATCGTATCTAGGATAATTTTTACTGGATTATAATAATTTCCCATTCAGCTATTTCCTTTCTTTTTCGGTTTTCATTTACTTACATTGCAAGATTAATCCGTTTCTTGCAGTTTTGCAAGGGGTTTTACAGTTTCATTACACAACATTTACACTATTTTCATAAACAACATATACTTTTAACTTTACACCTTGCTTTTCTATGCATCATTTTGCTTTCTTTTGATTTATGTTATTATTTTTATACGAGATAAAAAAATAGGGGGAGTACTTCGTGATGTTACAAGAACAAAGACATGAAATGATTGAATCCTTTTTAAAACAGCAAAAAGCTGTAAAAGCTTCTGAGCTTGCTACTTTATTGGATGTCTCCATCGATACTATAAGAAGAGATTTAGAGGTTCTTGAGAATAAAGGAAACGTAAAACGCGTTCATGGGGGGGCCGTTTTAATCCAAAATACGGATAATGTAGTAAACAAGCTTTTTAGTGAAAGGGAAGTCAAAAATCTAGAAAAAATACAAGAAGTTGCTTCTTTAGCAATTGAATTAATTGAAGAGGGTCAAGCGATTGCCCTAAACGGTGGGACTACGACGATCGAAATTGCAAAAGCACTTGTTGATAAGTTTAAGAGATTAACCATTATTACAAACGATCTTCGTATTTTATCGATTCTTGGAGCGAATAAACATTTCAATGTCATCCTCACTGGCGGTTTTTTTAATCCAGAGGAATATACTTTATATGGGAAACAATGTGAAGAAATCTTGTCTAATTTCAATATTGATATTGCGTTTATCACAGTGAATGCATTATCACTTGAACAAGGTTTAACCGATTTTAGAATGCATGAAATAGGCGTTATTCAAACCATTCTGTCACGGACAAAACATAAAGTAGTCGTTGCTGATTCATCCAAGTTMGAGACATCTGCTTACATTAATATTTGTCCACTAAAGGACATTGACCTGATTGTTACCGATAGTTCATTATCATCTAATATCATAGAGGAATATAGCAAACAGGATATTCGGATTCTTTCTACCCACTAAGCCACAATACTACTTGTTCAACAAAAGATGCGTTAGTTTAAGTGTATTCTTCAAAATCTTTATAGCTAAATCAACCTTTTCCTTTAACAATAGCCATAAAAAAGGACTTTCCGTCCGTCGGAAAGTCCTTTTTCTTATTATCTACTAGCTTTTGCTGGGAAATATCGATTTTTTAATTGAGTCGACATGATTTCCAAAACAACCGCTAATATCAGAATCATGTAAGTAATTAACCCAACTTCGCGCATATCGAAGTAGAAACCGGAAGCCATGAACAGTTCAAATCCAATGCCCCCTGCTCCAGCTGCCGCTCCCATTGCGACAGCTACGGAGAAGTTAATCTCGAACCGTAGAAACGTCCAAGATAGCATATAGGTGAAAGTAGATGGTAAAACTGCATGTGTAACAATATGCCACCAATTAGCACCAGTTGCTGTTAGTGCTTCTAAAATTCCTTTATCCACCTCTTCAAATGCCTCCGAAAATGCTTTGACCAAATAGGCGATAGAGTGGAAAAGCATACCTAGAACAGCTGCTTCACTTCCGAGGCCCGCTGCAATCGCGAAAATTAGAACCCATAAAACAGTCGGTACCGCACGTATAAATGCTACGATTATTCGTATAGTCTTAGACATCCATGGACTGGATAGATTCGTTGCAGCCATTAGCGCTAGAAAAAAGGCGATAACTGCACCTAGAATCGTTGCTAGGAAAGCTAAACCTAGGGTAATCCCTACTTGATAAATTGCTTCACCCCAAGTGAAATGGCTTAAAGATGGCTCCAGGAACATTGTTTTTAAATTATAAGCCGTTTCAGGGATAGCCTTTGATATGTCTAGTCCTGCATAATTGAAAAAGAAAAAAGCTAGTATTGTTAGAAACGTTAAAATGACGATTGTACCGGTCATCACTTGTTCTATTTTATTGCCCGATTTAATCGAAATACGACCATTTGCTCTGCGTTTTACATAGGTTGTAGTGGCTTCCATTATAAAATCACCTTCCGTATTCTGTTTGACATAAGCTCTAGTATAATTACGGAGATGACAATCATGAAAGTAACTAATGCTACTGCATTATAGTTAAGCGTCTTGTAATACAAATCAAAGGAATATCCAATTCCCGTTCCTGTTAAAATGCCGACTAGTGTCGCGCTTCGGATGTTCGTTTCAATCATAAACAAAATCCAACTGATCATTTGAGGCAGACATTGAGGAATAACCGCTTTGAAGACAATCTGAAAGTAAGTAGATCCTGTAGCTCGGAGCGCCTCTACCGCACTGTGACTAGCTTCATCTATCGTTTCAATAAATGCTCTCGTTAAAAAGCCTAAAGAACCTACAAATAATGCTAAATACCCTGTCATCGAATTTTGCCCAAAAGATAAAAGGAGTATTAATGCCCAAGCAACCACTGGAATATTTCTTGCGACAGAAGCAACGAATCGTGCAAAGACGCCTAGTACATTGCTAGTACCGGTCGTTTTAGAGCCCATTAATCCTAAGAATAAAGAAAAGATTGTCGCTGTCGTTGTAGCTGCTATCGACATAAGAATCGTCTCGGCTAATTTTTCTAATATCTTCGGCAATCTCTCCAGCGTTTCAGGCGTAATGTATAGATTAGAAAATATCCACGTAATGGCATTCGGTAAAGTAGCAATCCCATGCATGATGTTAAAGTTTGTAATATCAGATGCTAAATACGTAAACACAATAATTATTGCTACCCAAATAATCGTTTGCCATTTTCGCTGGCTTCGCATTGTTTTCTCATTCACGTCTAGTTACCCCTTACACAGTGACTAGCTTTCTAGTCTCTACCGTTTTTGTCCCATAAATTTCATCTGTATAAGCAGAAGAAAGCATAAAGCTTGGACCGTCAAATACGACGTTGCCTTTACTTAAACCAATAATTCGGTCGGAATAACTACATGCGATTTCTACTTGATGGAGGTTTACGATACACGCAATATTTAGCTCTTTCGTTATCGACTTTAAATAATCCATAATGACCTCTGAGGAATTTGGATCTAGTGAAGCAATTGGTTCATCACAAAGCACAACTTTTGGTTCTTGAATGAGAGAACGGGCAATACCAACGCGTTGCTGTTGGCCTCCGCTTAACTGATCACATCTTTTATATGCATGATCCGCAATACCTAACTTTTCTAATAGAAAAAATGCATGCTCTTTTTCAAGCTCAGTAAATCGATTAAATACACCTTGTAGCGTTGTTTTGTACCCTAGACGGCCGTGTAATACATTTTCGATAACGGAAAGCCGAGGGACAAGGTTATAATGTTGGAAGATCATTCCGATATTTGTACGCATTTTACGTAATTCTTTTTTGTTTAAGCTTCCCATATCATGCCCATCAAAAATGACATTTCCTTCATCAATTTCGACCATTCGATTAATGCATCGTAATAACGTCGATTTTCCTGCTCCAGATAAGCCTATAATTGAAACAAATTCTCCAGCTTCTACTTCAAAACTCACATCTTTTAACACTCTCGTTTGTGCATTATAAGATTTACCTAGGTTTTTCACTTCTACTAAAGACACGCTTTTAACCTCCTTTTTGTAAATAGAGCATGCACGTTAATACATGCATGCTCTATTTGTCCATAAGTGTCGTTCAATTATTTGGAAAGTTCACGGATTGGATTGAACCAAGCATCTTCTACTTCTGCGAATCTTTCATTTTCAGTTTTGAAGAATAAACCTGGCTCACCAGAGTCTTTAGGTACAAAGATCTTTTCATTTTTTGCAATTTCATCAGAAGAGAATAATTTTTTTAATGTATCATAGTCTTCTTGACCTAAAGCTTCTAAATTCGCTGCAAATGGTGCGTTTAATACTGGTGTAACGGACATTAAGATGAATTCTTTTCCAGTTACTGTGTTAAAAGGTTCTGCTGCATCGTCTTTTACTTTATAAACAGATCCTACTTTATTTTCTTCTCCTTCTACAACTTCTACATAGTTTCCTACGCAAGTGTCACAGAAAGCTGCTACTTCTGAGTTGTTGCTTAATAAGTTAACTGCAGAACCTTGATGTGAATTTCCGAATAATACTTGTGAGAAAAGCGGTCCGCCTTCCATTAGATCTTCCGCAACTAAATCTTCAAAGCCCGATTTTTGTGCATAATATCCAATGATTGATGAAGTTGGAACAACAAATCCTGAAGTTGAACTATTGGAAACGAATGACATACTTTTTTGTTCTAATGTATCTAATGAAAATTCTCCGTCTACTTTAAAATCATCTTGTGCATCTACATTTACAGCTAACCAGCTGTGGTACAGTGCATCATCTAATGTGCCTGATTTACCAGTTGGTACTACTAAAGGTTGAATTGCATCGTTTCCATTTTTTGCTTCAATATATCCTTGTGCTCCCATAAATGCAAGGTCTGCATTATTATTAATCAATGTTTCAATGGCAATCGCATAATCTGTTGTTAATTGGTGTTCTACTGTTTTGCCAGTTGCTTCTTCAATTACTCGACCGATTTCATCACGGGACGATTTCATATCTGTACCAGATTCATTTGGGTACCAAGCAATTTTAATCACGTCATCTACTTTTGCATCTTTAGCTCCAGCTGTTCCTTCTGAGCATGCTGATAATAATAGAGCAACTACTAAAAATAGGCTAATTCCAAACCAACTTTTCTTCATTACTAATTCTCCTTTTTGCTAAATTGAATGGCAGTGCAATTTTGATAACTCATCTTACTTTTATATTGAACCATATTACTTTTTACAATTGTGGAAATTTACAGTAATTTCATAAAGTATTAACCTTATTTACATCAACTTTTTATACTTTTAAAAAGATTCGAAGGGCTAGTAATCTCACCAAGCCCAATGGTTGCCCCGTATGCGCCGTGGAAATCCGTACCACCTGTCATAAAGAAACCGAATTGCCGCGCTAAAGCCTCTATCTTTTGTTGATCTTCGGTTGTGTGATCAGGATGATTTCGCTCGATTCCCCCTAAACCATATGGCACAAGTTCTGGAATCAAATCATATGAATCTAGCTGACCAGGATGTGCTATGACAGCGAGGCCCCCATCTGCGACAATTGCTTTCACAGCTTCAACCGCATCAATATATACAATGTCGCCTGATGCTACACCGGCACCCTTAAATAGGTTTTTGTACAGTTGCTTGTAAGCAGAGGATGTATAGTCGGCTTCTGTTAAATGACGCATAATATGCTGTTTGTAAATCGTCTCTGAAGGCATAGCGGTTTCTATTATTTTCTGAACATCTAGTTCATACCCTGCTGTTTGGATTTGTTTTATTTGCAAAAGAGAATGGGCTTGGCGTCTTTTGAGTAAATCGTCACAAATGGATTTAATATGTGCTGCTTTGGCGTTATAGTTATAGCCGAGTACATGTACTTTACGATCTCTTTTAAAGTCATAGGCAGAAATTTCAATACCTGGTATAACTTCTATACCGTATTTCTCACCGAGCATACGAACTTCAGATAATCCATTAACCGTATCATGGTCGACAAAACTAATTTGGGAAACACCTTGTTCCTTGGCAAGCTTCATCACGGTTTCGACAGTTTCAGACCCATCTGAATAGCTACTATGCACGTGTAAATCAGCTTTCATGGCTTACTACTTCTTTTGTAGTCATCAATTGTCTCTTTTGCATGTCATACACTTTGTCACATAAACCATCCATAAATTCGATATCATGAAAAATTCCAACAAGAGTAGTACCTTGGTTTTTCAGTTTCTCGATGATTTCTCGAACTTTTATTTTGGATTGTTGGTCCAGACTCGCCGTTGGTTCATCCAGTAGTAATAATCTAGGCTTCTTCACAGTTGCCATCGCAATATTTAATCGTAACTTTTCGCCACCGGAGAACGTATTTGGATAGCTATCCCATAGTTTTGGGTCCAATTCAAAATGGGCTAATGCTTTTTCTGCTTCTTCGTGTGCAACGGCTTCCGACTCGCCCATTTCTAATAATGCATTCGTTACGAGCTGACGACATGTCGTTCTCGGCATTACACTTAAAAATTGTGACACATAGCCAATTTCATATTTTCTCAAATACAACATTTGTCTTTCTGAAATCTGTGCCAAATCAATTTCCCCAAATCGTTCGGAGTCATACATAATTTTCCCTTCGTCCGGTAGATACGTTCGATAAATACTCTTTAGTATGGTGGACTTTCCACTACCACTCTTACCAACAATTCCGATAAATTCTCCTGCTTCTAACGAAAGATTAATGTTTTGGATAGCAGGCATCGTTTTTCCTAAATGGTGAATGGTGAATCGCTTGCCAAACTCCACTATTTCTAGCATCGCCATATGACTATCTCCTCATTTCATTATTTAATGCGGTAATTGGTTGTTGTGATTAAAACACCGTTAACCATTGTTGCAGTCAGCATCGGGTACCCGTCTTCCATTCTTTCAATGACAAGAATATCGGCTTTTTTTCCAACTTTTATCGAGCCTAGTTCCCCGTCCATACGTACTGCTTTTGCAGGATTTAGCGTGACCATCATGAACATTTTGTGTAGATCATTGCCGTGTTTTTCATGTAAATCAAAGATAGCGTGCAGTAGCGCTGCAGGGTAATAATCACTGCAAAGAATATCCACACAATCATTCGCAATGGCTTCGGCTGCGGATAAGTTTCCAGAATGTGATCCACCAAGCAGTACATTTGGTGCACCCGCAATTGTGTGCAAGCCGATTTCTTTTGCCTTTTTAGCGACTTCTAGTGTGATCGGAAACTCACTAATCGTCGTTCCAAACGATTGCACTAGTTCTAATTTTTTTATGTCATCATCGTCATGAGAAGCAACCGCAATACCTTTAGATAAAGCGATATCAGCTACTTCCTTAATCTTTTCAATCGTTAAAAACTCTGTACTTTGTCGTTCGGCAATAAGTACATTTACATCATCATCCGAAATGTTCCGGTATCCTTTTAATGTTTCGCGGTACACTTCTAAATTACGGTATTGTCCTTGGCCTGGCGTGTGATCCATAAAGGATAGTAAATGTACTTTTCCGTCTTCAATATTTTGGACAAGACTATCTACTTCCTCGATATTGTCTATTTCAAAACGAGCATGTAATCGGTGACGTATTAAATGCAATTCATTATGCGTTGCATCAATCGCATCTACCATTCTTTGAATATTTTTCGGATTTCGCATCGGTTTATGGGTAAATACATCTTCTTTGTAAAAAGAAAGAGAATGGAACATCGTTGTAATTCCATGGCTGATTAATATTTTCTCCGCTTCTCTTAAACTAATATTGAAGTCCATCATGCTCGTCGGTCTTGGGGATGCAACCGTTTCGATATAATCGGAATGTATATCGATAAAACCTGGTGAAATATATCCACCTCTTGCATCAATTAGCTCTGCATTCGGAAAAGTAGATACTTCATCCTGAGGGATAATCGCTTCGATGACCTCTCCCACAACTACGACAGCTTTTCCTTCGATAATTCCCTCTTCTGTTATAACTTTTCCATTATGAATAATTTGCAAAGTGGTCGTTCCTCCTATAGTAATGAGTAGACTAATTGTTGCGTATACTCATGTTGTGGGTCTTCCAGCACTTGATCGGTCAAGCCTTCTTCTATAATCTTCCCGTTCAGTAAAACGATTGTGCGGTCAGCAAGCATACGTATAACAGCTAAATCATGCGATACGACAATCATACTAATCCCTAAATCACGTTGAATTACTTTAATCAAATCGAGTACATTTGCTTGTACAGATAAATCTAGTCCCGTCGTTACTTCGTCTAAAAACAAGATCGGGGGATTGTTTGATAATGCTTTGGCAATTTGAACACGTTGCTGCATCCCACCGGAGAAATTTCTCGGTTCCTCTTTCATACGATGCAATGGGATATGCACATTTTCTAATAGCTTTTTGCTCGTCGCTTCCATTTGGCCAACATTTCGATTTCCTGCTGCGATTAGCTTCTCAGCGATATTGCCAACAGAAGAAAAGTTCATTTTCAAACCTTGCACTGGGTTTTGATAAACCATGCCATACACGTGGTTTCGGATGGAGCGCTTTTGCTGAGCAGACATTTCAAATACATTATTGCTCATTAGTTCTGCTGTGTTGATATATGCTTCTCCGGAAGATACTTCGCTATCAAAGTACAAGCATTGCATCATCGTCGATTTTCCACTTCCACTTTCTCCGACAATCCCTAATATTTCTCCTGGATACAAGTCAAATGAAATATCTTGGCAAGCATATACAGTGCCACAACTTTTGCAAAAGTTTTTCACTAGTTTTCTAGTTTCCAATTGCCGACACTCTACACACCCTGTACCGAATTGCTTTTGTAGATTTCTAACTTGTAATATTGGTTCTTCATGCATAGCTCGTTTGCACCTCAACTTCTTCTTTCTTATTCAACTGATTCATGCAGAAGCTTGTATCATTGCATTGATAAATCGTTTCTCCCGTTTGCGAGTCGATAAGTTCATCTAAAAAGACATCAGTTGAACCGCATAAGTGACAATGCTTATCTTCGAAAGTTTCAACCACAAATGGATAATCTTCAAAAGCAAGCGATTCTACTTTTGTATAAGGTGGTACCGCATATATTTTCTTTTCTCTACCTGCTCCAAGAAGGATTAATGCTTCTGATTCATGCATTTTTGTGTTATCAAATCGCGGAATCGGACTAGGAGCCATTACATATCGATCATTTACATAAACCGGATGATCTGCTCCAGTAGCTGTCTTGCCGTATTTCATAATTTGTTCGAATAACATAAGCCACACGCCGCTATAATCATCTTCTGCATGCATTCTCTTTGTCATATATTCGCTCGCTTCCACTTTGCGTAGTGGTTCCGGCATTGGAACTTGCAGAACGATAATTTGATCTTCGTTTAGCGTCACTTCTGGAATACGGTGTCTAGATTGGATGATGCTCGCTTTTTCCGTTTGTTCGGTTAGCTCAACACCAGTCGTTTCTTGGACTAACTTTTTTATGCTTACGGCATTAACCGACTCATCTGCACCTTGGTCAATCACTTTCAGCACATCGGATTTCCCGATAATGGAAAGTGTAATTTGCAAACCACCTGTCCCCCAACCTCTTGCAATCGGCATTTCTCTGGAAGCAAAAGGCACTTGGTAGCCAGGAATCGCAACGGCCTTCATAATCGCACGGCGAATTTCTTTTTTAGAACCTTCATCGAAAAAAGCAAAATGCGTATTAGTTTTCAACTTCCTGCACCTCTTTCTTCACTTGGCGTACACTGTCCAGCTTGGATTGGAAGGTCACATAATGTGGTAATTTCAAATGGGAAATAAACCCTGTCGACTCCACAGAATCGATGTGCAATAAAACAAATTCCTCATCATGTGTAGGAAAATCAGCTTCTGGATGCTCTAGACATTGATCTAGAATACTCATAGCAATCGCCTTCGTTTCATTTTGCCCGTAGCAAATGCCGTAGCCAATTTCAAATTGTAGTTCATATTCATTGTTGGTATTTTTCACTTGCGTTGGGACGAATGATTCCACCTCGGTCACTTTAATCTCGCCGATATAATAGTCATCCTCCATGTCATCTGGATGCCCTACATAGATTGGAACAGCACCGACTCTCACTTCCCCGACGTTCGGATGCACTTGCCCATATCCTCTGAGCGAGGCATACCCTAACGATGTGACAGCTCCCGTTTGCCCTCTAGTCATCACTTGTAGTCGCTCACTTCTAGTGGATGGAAATTGTAAACTTTGTTTGGTAATATCTCTAGGGGCTGTATTATTTTCTTCGTACTTCTCAAACAGTCCTTCTTCGCGCAAATAATCGACTACTTTAGGGAAGTATTTCACTTCATCGAAAGTTTCTACCTGCTGCAATTCTGCTTTATAGTTTTGCAACCACTGCTGGATGCTTTCCGTACTCTCATCTATCAAATCAAAATCTAATAAGCGATGCGTATAATCATAAGTCGCACCTAATAGTTGACCACCTGGTATATCTTTAAAGCTTGCGGAAATACGACGCTCAACTAACATCGTTTCGGGTTCCACCGTCTTACTATAATAAGGGCGAGGCAATGTAGATCGGTGCGCACGCATAAGGAAAACAGCTTCTTCCATGCTTCCTTCTGCTTGTTTAATCGCAAGTGCCGCTAAATAAGGTGAGTACAAACTACTTTCGGACATTACCTGATCAATCATTCCACGCATCGTGGACATAATTGTCTGGATTTCTATTATTCCATTTCCTTTAAGACGCTCGTATTTTAAACGTTTGATAGAAGCATCAATTGCTTCCGTCCCGCCTTTTACTGGAACGTAACCCATTAGCGCACCTCCTTCATTTCCACTGAAGTTGTGCGAGGAATGCAAACAACTTGGGCACTCTCATCTGTGATAATCAAGTCGATGCCTAGTGGATATTCCTTTGTTCGTTCGTTTCTTGCTTGCCACAATGACGAGGTTAAACTCGTATGTAGTTCGGCTGTGTGTTGTATGCCAGGTCCAGTTAATGTTAGTTCGCCCACATTAGATAGGGGTGAGCTTTCCATAATCCAAATCGACGACTGTTGTGGATCGATGAGCGTGCCATTTTTACATTGAGAAAATGCATGTTGAATGGACTCTTCTGTATCTTCCCGAAGAATAATGATAAAATCTGCTTCGTTAATCGGTGCAAATTTTGAAGATGTGTATGCGGAAATTTTATCTATTAAGTTTTGCTGATCTGTTGAAAGAATATGAAAAGTCACTTCCGCGTCTAAAAATGTCATCGCACTTAAGAATGTTGCATGAAAGCACGAGAGGTCGAAATCTACTTTTCTCGCATTATCAGCTAGCGAAGAAATGGTGCCTGGTCGCGACATACTGTGCAATATTTTTCTATAGACTTGTTGCAAATCATGTACTTGATCAATAGCCATACTATCCCTCCTTATTTCGTTAGACTTCCATTGTTTCAAAGTTAACTTTCGTTTTGAAAAGCTCTGCTTGTTTTTTCACAAGCTCTTTTGTGATTTGTTTTTCCGCTTCGATTAGCTGCGTTTGCCACGTAATTGTTTCTGGTAATTCTGCTTTATATGCTGCATCGATTATTGCGAGATGTTTGGCAAGTTCATCTTCCATGCCTGCTACGATTCCTATGCCGATGCAATTATTTATCTCCACTTTTGCTTCTGTTATAAGGACTTCCCCTATATAAAATAAGGAGTTTTTAGCGGACTCACGCATTTTGATCATCGTTAATCCATATTGCGGTGCAAGAATTTCTTTGCATTCATATGCATTTATAATTGTTTCCGCTAGCTTTTGTGCTAAGTGGCCATTTTCTTGAATGAGAATTTCAGTTCGTCTTCTTCTTTTCATAAAGTTGAATCCTCCTTTGCAAGTTCATCTTAACTTGTCGCCAAGTTGCTGTGTTTTAAGGTATCGTAAATGTTTGTAAATTTTCTTAATAATTGGACCTGTGGGGCTGGAGTTTGTCGCGTTCATGACTATTTTTCCATCAAAAAAGCAGGTAAAGGATAATTTCATCCTTTACCTGCTTTTGGTCAATCCATCGTAATATCATATTTAAATTTATCGCTTCGATATAGTATTTTCGTATGTTCGAGCACTTTGTTTGAAGCCAAGTCAATACAATCACTTTCCACAACGATGAGCGGCACCATACTTTTACAAGAGAGTAGTTGTTGCTCATCCGAAGTTGGAAACGTAATACTTAACAAGCTTTTTTTACTGGCAAATTCGTTGTAGCCGAGCTTTCGATAGTAAGCAAACATCGACTCGATTTTTGGACCATCGTCCGCAATTGCCGGGAACATCTTATCACACACATAGGAATTGTGAATGGCAATTGGTTCTCCATTAATATAGCGGATTCTGCCGATTTTATAGACATTATCCTTTTTGCTTGCCTTTATATTTTGAAAGAGTTGCTCATTAAACGCTATTTTTTCGCAGAAGATATTCTCTGTTTTTAAATCATATCCTGCTTCTTTCATTTTATCTGTAAAACTTGTTTTTCCTGTTAAATGCAATTGGATTTGAGTGGATGCTTCTTTCAAGTAGCGGCCTTTTCCTTGCACCGAGTAAATATATCCACGTTCTTCCAACTTTGTTAAAGCATTTCTTACCGTCATTCTCGGTACTTTATATTTGGTCGTGAGTTCGTTTTCAGAAGGTAGCTTTTCTCCGTGCTTCATTGTTTTTGAAACGATCTGATGCATGATGTCGTCGATAATTTGTGTTTCCATATCTGCTGACATAAGAATCTCCTCCCTGTGGATGATATCTTATATTTTACTACAAAAAACACCATATTATCATTCTTCAATCGTGTACATTAATATCATTTCAATTAAAACAACTACCCCCAATATAATTGCAAGTTTGCTTTTATCTGAAAAATACAAAGCAGCCACCGCTAAAGCAAATATTATAGACTGCAATAAAATTCTTAACGGAACCGATACTGGAATGGAAGCTTTTGGAGCAATAAAAGTCCCCCAAAAAATCGCTACTAGAAGTGGTGTACCTAATCCTAGTAAACTATTTATAAGCCATCCACGATTCATATGAAAGCCCCAATAGGAAAAAGCCGCAAGTGCACATAATTCCATTAGAAAAAACAGTCCAAATACCGTATATTGAACAATTAGCACGATTAAATCCCTCCGTGTTTTTTCTCTGCGTTTCGAACATATTCTTCTAATTGTTCCGCGGGGTTAAACACGGAGCTACCATGACATACTTCTAGTCGTTTTGGCTTTAATTTCTCTACAATGGCAGCGCTTTTTACGGCTTCATCCAGGAAAGGCGTGAACATAGGAGGATGTAGCTTTCCTTTTTTGGAATTAAAGAGGTCACCTGCTAACAGCACTTGATCCTTTTCGTGATAATACACGAGATGACCCGGGGAATGCCCTGGAGTCAAATATGGTGTTAGTCCATCAACTATTCTTAAGGTTCCAAACTCATCCTCTGAGAGAGGTTGCGTTAATTGTTTAGGCAAGTTGTATTCTAATTTCTTTCGTTTCGGATAAAGTTGTTCTCCTTCCAAATAAGGAATTTCCACTCGATGTGCATATACAGGCACTTCATATTCAGCTACGATTGCCTTTACCGATCCAACATGATCTGAATGACCATGTGTTAAGAGAATTCGTTTTAAAGGTCCGGCATTCAGTTGTCTTATGAATTTCTTTATTGCTTTTGCCATGAACGGCATCCCGGCATCTACTAATGTTACCCCGTCTTCATCGACAACGACCCACACATGAATTGGAATTACCACCCACGTTTTTAAACTCCAAATATGTTCAGAAATCTTTTCTGCTTTCATTGTCATATCCCCTTATTTTAATTTTTCTTTGAATCCTAATAAAAGTATTTCAATAGCAAAATCAAAAGTCGGTGTCAATCGCTCCATTAATACGTTGATTGGTTCATGCTGATACGAATAAGTACTTAAAATGCCATTCAACTGATAGTAATAAATGCGAGATAAGGTCAATAATTGTTCCTCGTTTGAAATAGAAAGACATTCTTGAATAATTAGCTGCATAAGTGAAAAGATTTTCAATCGAAGTTTGTTTATTTCCAGTTCTGGTGCTTTCTCATCTATTCTTGAGGATTTTGCGTTGAAAAAAATGTCGTACAAATTACGATTCTGTAGGCAAAAGTGAATATACTCCAGACTAATTTTTTTTAATTTATCTTCCGCCGAGAACCTATTCATACTTGAAATTTGTTGTAATTGTTTATGTAATTCCAGCAGAGATGGCATCGATAGCTCGTGAAGCAATGCTTCCTTGTCTTTAAAATAAAGATATATGGTTGTATGTGAACACCCCGCATCCTTTGCAATTTCTCGTATCGTTACAGCATCGTATCCTTTTTTTGCAAATAATTGTCCTGCTGATTGTAATATCTGTTTTTTTGTTTCTTCAGAACGTTGCTCTTGTTTACTTTTCATATAATCACACTCTCCCCACATAACTAACCACTGGTTATAAT